>CAZTUT010000006.1:0-41396 GCA_964616395.1 uncultured Burkholderiaceae bacterium | reverse complement strand
AGCTCCTTGTTCATGATGTCCTGCTTTGACAGTTTCTGTGTGGGTTGCGGTTGCCGCTGCCGCACCCGCCGGCCCGCCGCCAACGATCAGCACGTCGTACGGCTCGCGCGCGGCCAGCCGCTGCGCGTCGCGCGCCGCCGCGCTGGTGTCGATCTTCGCCAGGATTTCGCCCAGCGCCATGCGACCCGAGCCGAACGGCGCGCCGTTCAGGTACAGCATCGGCACCGCCATCACCTGGCGCGCCTCGACCTCGTCGCGGAACAGCCCGCCATCGATCGCCACGTGGCGGATGCGCGGATTGAGCACCGCCATCAGGTTCAGCGCCTGCACCAGGTCGGGACAGTTATGGCACGACAGCGACATGTAGGTCTCGAACACGAAGTCGCCATCGAGCGCGCGGATCTGCTCGATCACCTCGGGTGCGACGCGCGGCGGATGGCCGCCGGCCTGCAGCAGCGCCAGCACGAGCGAGGTGAACTCGTGGCCGAGCGGGCTCGCGGCGAAGCGCAGCCCCATGTCGTGGCCGGTGCGGCTGATCGAAAAGCTCGGGCGGCGCGCATCGTCGCCGTCGAACCGCACGCTGACCAGCGGGCAGAGCGCGGCGATCTCAGCGAGCAGCGCGCGCATCTGGCCCGACGGGCTGTCGGGCGCATCATCGGCCAGCGAGGCGACCATCTGCACCGGCTGCTTCACATGCTGCAGGTAGGCGGCGAGCTGGGACTTCAGGGTGTCGTCGAGCATCGTGTCATCCATCGGGGAAAGCCGCCGGCGCGCGGCCGGCGGCGGGTCGTGCGGTGCTGCGCGGTCGTACTCAGATCTTGCCGATCAGGTCGAGCGACGGCGTGAGCGTCTTCGCGCCTTCCTGCCATTTGGCGGGGCAGACCTGGCCCGGGTTGTTGGCCACGTACTGCGCGGCCTTGACCTTGCGCAGCAGCTCGCTGGCGTCGCGGCCGATGCCGTTGTCGTGGATCTCGGCGGTCTTGATCACGCCCTCCGGGTTGACCAGGAAGGTGCCGCGCAGCGCCAGGCCTTCTTCCTCGATCATCACGTCGAAGTTGCGCGTGAGGGTGCCGGTCGGGTCGCCGATCAGCGGGTACTGAACCTTGCGGATTGCCTCCGAGGTGTCGTGCCACGCCTTGTGCGCGAAGTGGGTGTCGGTGGAGACGCCGTAGACCTCGACGCCGAGCGCCTGGAACTGCGGATACAGGTTGGCCAGGTCTTCCAGCTCGGTCGGGCAGACGAAGGTGAAGTCGGCCGGGTAGAAGCAGAACACGCTCCACGTGCCGCGGATCGACTGGTCGGTGACTTCGATGAACTTGCCACCCTGGTAAGCGGTGGCCTTGAACGGCTTGACGGTGCTGTTGATGATCGACATCGCGAACTCTCTTTCGTTGTTGGAGGAGGAGGAACAAGCTGCAACGGACGAGAGTGTGTGGGCGCGTGTCGATTTTGTCTTTGAATTGTTTGGATGCCTTCGATTGTTGAAACCTATTAAGCGCGCTCGATGTCGGCTGCGGTCGCCGCGGCTACTGCGGCCGCTGCGGCCACTGCGGCAAAGCGCGTGACGCCATCGGCGTCGAGCGTGGCAGTGACGCGGCCCACCGCCTGCAGCCGGTGCAGGTGCGCGATCACCTCGTGCAGCGCCAGCAGCGTGTTGGCGCGGTCCAGCGGGCGCGCGGCGAACAGCGCGGCGCTGATGTCGGCGGCACTGCGCGCGGTCTCGCACAGCGCGGCGATGCGATCGCAGCGCGCCGCATGGTGCGCGTCGATCGCCTGCACGCGCGCGCCGATGCCGAGGAACGGCTCGCCGTGCGCCGGTAGCACCAGCGTGTCGGCCGGCAGTGCGAGGAACGCGCGCATCGAGTCGAGGAAGTCGGACAGCGGATCGCCGTCGGGCGCGTACGGCGAGACCGCCACGTGCGCGGAGATGCGCGGCAGCAGCATGTCGCCGGCGATCATCACGCCGGTGGCGGCGCAGTGAAGCGCCAGGTGCTCGGGCGAGTGGCCGCGGCCCTCGATCGCGGTCCAGTCGCGGCCGTCGATGCGCAGCCGCTCGCGCGCCGACAGCAGCCGCACATCATCAGGCAGCCCGGGCACGCGCTGCGGATACGGGGTCGGCTGGCGCAGCACGGTGTCGAGCAGCGCCTCGTCGGTCACGCCGTGGCTGCGATAGAAGTCCACCGCCGCCTCGCCTTCCGCGCGGCCTGCTGCAAGCAGTCGTCGCGCCAGCGCCGCCTCGCGGCCGGCGATGTACAGCGGCGCGTTCCAGCGCTGGCACAGCCAGCGTGCCAGCCCGAGGTGATCGGAGTGCATGTGGGTCGCGATCACGCGCGTCACGCGGCCCGTGCCGATACGGGCGGCGAACACGCGCTCCCAGCACGCTTGCGCATCGGCCTCGCCGAGCCCGCAGTCGACCAGCGTCCAGTCGCTGCCATCGCGCAGCAGCCACACGTTGATGTGCTTGAGCGGGCCGGCCAGCGGGATGCGTACCCAGTGCACGCCATCGGCGATCTCGAGCGTCTCGCCGGGCGCCGGCGCGCGCGCGCCGAACGGATACCGCAGCGCGGTCACGCGGCGGCGCGCACGGGGCGGACCCGCAGCGCGCTGCTGTCGGCGTCGGCATCGCCGCTGCCCATGCCCGACAGCAGCCGGCTTTCGATCCGGCGGCGCTCGCGGTCGAGTGCGTCGGCCAGCTCGGCGATGCGCGCGCGCGGGATGCGCGGCAGGATCGCCGCCACGCCGATGGCGGCGATCGCCTCGCCGCGGAAGTCGCGCACCACGGTGCTGATCGCGCGCACGCCTTCGGTCACGTAGCCGTTGCTGACCGCATAGCCATGGCGGCGCGCCTCGCGCACCGCGGCCTGCAACTGCGTCAGCGGCGTGCTGGTGAATGCGGCAAGGCGCGGCGCCACCGTCGCCAGCGCGGCATTGGCCTCGTCTTCGGGCATCGATGCCAGGATCGCGAGCCCGCCGGCGCCCACGCCCAGCGGCCGGCGCGTGCCGATGTCCACGGTCAGCGCCTTGATCGGATAGGTGCCGCTGCGTCGCTCGATGCACACGGTGTCGAGTCCCGAGCGCGCCACCACGAATACGGTGTCGCCGCATTCCTCGGCCAGCCGCGCCGCCGAGTGCGAGGCGATCGCCTGCAGGTCGCCGGTGCGCTGCGCGACCGACCAGCCCAACACCGCCAGCTCGTGCCCGAGCCGGTAGCGGCGCGTTGCCGCGTCATGCGCGACCAGCCCGTTTTCGACGAGGCCGGCCAGCAGTCGGTGCGCGGTGGGCTTGGACAGCCCGGTGGCACGCTGAAGATCGACCAGGCGCAATCCGTCCTCGCCGCCGCCTCCGAGGGCGCGCAGCAGCGAGACCGCGCGATCGAGCAATTGAAGACCCATCCCTGCGACTCCGTTGTACCTTGATTCGTTTCGTTGCCCGGCCCTACTTGCGGCGATCCTGCAGGCGCTTGACCTTGGAGGTCTGCGAGGTGCCGGTCAGCGCATCGAGCGCACCCTTGTCGTGCACCTCGACTGCAACCCGCACGCCGAGCACCTCCTTGAGGCGGCGCTCGAGATCGGCTGCCAGCGACCCGCGGTCGGCGCTGCCGTCGCGCTGCTCGACCAGCACCCGCATCTGGTCGGTGCCGGCCTCGCCGACGCGCTCGACGATGCAAAAGTACTCGCCGTTGGTGCGCGCGTCCTCGGCCACCGCCGCGCCCACCGCCTCGGGGAACACGTTGACGCCGCGCAGCTTCACCATGTTGTCGTTGCGGCCGTAGATCTTCTGCAGCCGCCGCATCGTGCTGCCGCACGGGCAGGTGTCGGTCGCGTAGGCCGAGATGTCGTTGACGTTGAAGCGGATCTGCGGCGCGCCGTACTTGTACAGCGTGGTGATGTAGATCGTGCCCTTGTCGCCGTCGGGCAGGATGCGGCCCGTGTCCGGATCGGCGATCTCGAGGATGAAGGCGTCTTCCTGAACGTGCATGCCGCGCTGGTGGCGGCACTCGGCGCCCATCATGCCGCTCTCGTGCGTGCCGTACATGTCGAAGCAGGGCGCGCCCCACAGCGCCTCGATCTGCTCGCGGTCTTCCACGCCGAGGTGCGTGCCGATCAGGCGCACACCGAGCGAGCGCACGTCGATGCCCATCTCGTCGCGCGCCACCAGCGCCATGTGCCGCAGGTAGGCGGGAAAGCCCAGGATCACGTTGATCTTCCACGCCTGGATCAGCTCGATCTGGCGGCGCGTGGGCGTGCTGGCGCCGCTGCCCGACATCACCGGCACCGCGCCGGTGTAGCGCCACAGCGCCTCGCGCGGCGCCATGCCGCCGTTGGACAGTCCGAGCGCGTAGGTGACCAGCACCAGGTCGCCGGGGCGGATGCCGTGCAGCGCGAAGCGCCGCCCGCCGAGGATCGCCATCGTCTCGCGGTCCTGCGGCGCATACAGCATCGGCCGCGGCAGCCCGGTGGTGCCGCCGCTGGTCTGCAGCACCAGCGGCATGCGCTTGCCGTCTTCCGGCGACAGGCCCATGAAGTCGCCGAAAGGCGGCGCGATCTCGATGCTCTCGCGAATGTCGTGCACCGTGTAGGGCGGCACCTTGGTGAGGTCGTCGAGGCCGCGGATGTCGCCCGGCTGCATGCCGGCGCGGCCCCAGTGGCGCTGGAAGAACGGGATCTCCCAGCCGCGCTTCATGGTCGCCAGGAACCGCTGTTCCTGCAGCGCGTGCAGCGCATCGCGCGACATCCGGTAGGTGCTGCGGAAGTAGTCGGGCGGCGGCGGGTAGTCGCGCGCCAGCTGCTCGAAGTCGAGCGCGCGCCAGTACCAGGGGATGTGGTCGGCGCACTCGCCAGGATCGGGGCTCGGGATCATCGTGACCTCACAGCAGGCTGGCGCGCCGGCCGCCATCGACATGGAAGGTCGAGCCGGTGATGTAGGCGCCGTAGGGCGAGGCCAGCAGCGCCACCAGGCCGGCGATCTCGTCGGGCTGGCCGATGCGTTGCATCGGGATCTCGCGGCGGATGCGCGCCAGCATCTCGGCGTCGGCGTCAGCGGCGTCGCTGCCGGCGGGCGCTGCGGTTGCGCCGGTACCGCCGTCACCGAACACCTTGGCCAGCCGCCCGGTGGCGATGCGGCCCGGGCAGATCGTGTTGACGGTGATCTGTTCGGCCGCCAGCTCGAGCGACAGCGTCTTGCTGTAGCCGATCACGCCAGCCCAGGTCGATACCGACAGGCCGAAGCGCGCGATCGGCTGGATCGCCGACAGCGCGGTGATGTTGACGATGCGGCCATAGCCGTGGGCGCGCATCAGCGGCACCGCGCCGCGCGTCAGCCGCACCACGCTCATCAGGTTCTGCTGGACCGCCTTGTCCCAGGCGGTGTCATCGAACTCCGACAGCAGCCCGAGCGGCGGCGCGCCGTCGTTGTTGACCAGCACGTCGATGCGGCCGAACTCGCGCGCGGCGCTGTCGACGATGCGCGCGCAGTCGTCGGCGCGGCGGATGTCGGCGGGGATGGTCAGCACGCTGGCGCCGGTCTCCTCGCGGATCGCGCGTGCCGCCGCCTCCAGCGGCTCGCCGCGCCGCGCCACGATCGCCAGCGCTGCGCCCTCGGCGGCCAGCAGTCGCGCGATCGCGTGGCCGATGCCCTGGCTGGCGCCACCGACCAGCGCCACCCGGCCCTTCAGCGACAGGTCCACCGGTCAGCTCCGCGTGGCGAGGTAGGGCGCGAACAGGCGCTCGGCGTTGCCGTGGAACACGCGTGCGAGGGTGTCGTCATCGAACCCGAGCGCGCGCCAGTCCGCCACCAGGCGCTCGTAGCGGAACAGCGGGTAGTCGGCGCCGAACATCACGCGGTCGCGCAGCCGCCGCGCGATCTCGCGCCGCAGCGGCTCGGTCAGGTACTTGGGCGACCAGCCGTGCAGCTCGGCCCACACGTTGGGCTTGTGCAGCATCACCGCGATCATCTCGTCCTGCCACGGCCAGGCCGGGCGGCCGGAGACGATCTGCAGGTCCGGGTAGTCGACCGCCAGGTCGTCGATGTAGCGCGGGTGGCACAGGTCGAGCCGCACGCCGCCGCCGCCGGGCAGCCCGGCGCCAGCGCCGGTGTAGCCGACCAGCACCAGCACCGGTCGCTGCATCTGCCGGCACACCTCGTAGAACGGCGCGTAGATCGGATCGCTGGCCGGATAGCCCATGCCGGCGGCCGACACGCAGTAGCTGATGAAGCCGGCACTGGCCTGCATGCAGCGGCGCAGCTCGGCCGCGCCGGCCTCGCCGAGGCGCGGATCGATCTGCAGCCAGTGGCCGAAGATCGCATCGGGGTGGCGCGCCTGCGTCTCGATCGCGTAGTCGTGCAGCGGGCGCACCTCATCCAGGCTCATGCGCTTGGTGAAGCCGAAGTCGAGGATCGCCCGCACGCCCTGTGCGCGGAAGTAGTCGGCCATTTCCTGTTCGCTGTCGTACCGCGGCGTGGAGTTCCACGTGTGCTTCTGGCGCGCCAGTTCCTCGGGCGTGCGCAGCACGTAGCCGCGCTGCGTGCCCCAGTGCGAGTGCAGGTCGAACAGCTTCAACTCAGTTGCCCTTCATGCCGGTGGTGCGGGCCACGCGCGCCCAGCGCTCCAGCTCGCTGCGGATGAATTTTTCGGCATCGGCCGCCGAGCCGCCGACGAAGTCCACGCCCTGATTGCCGAGCCGCTCGCGCACCTCGGGGTCCTGGATTGCCTTGTTGACCTCGGCATTGAGCCGGCGCAGCACCTCCGGCGGCAGGTTCTTCGGCGCCATCACCACGTACCAGGCGCTGATCTCGAAGTCGGGCAGGCCGGCCTCGATCATGGTCGGCACGTCGGGCGCCAGCGGCGAGCGCTTGCGGCTGGTCACCGCCAGCGCGCGCAGCTTGCCGCTCTTCACGTGCGGCAGCGCGGTGGTGATGGTGTCCCACATCACCGGCACCTGGCCGCCGAGCACGTCGTTCAGCGCGGGCGCATTGCCCTTGTAGGGCACGTGGATCAGGTCGACCTTGGCCAGGTACTTGAACAGTTCGCCCGACAGATGCGCGCCGGCGCCGGCGCCACCCGAGGCATAGGCGATCGAACCGGGCTTGGCGCGCGCCATGTCGACCAGCTTGCGCACCGAGTCGATGCCGCTGTTCGGCTGGGTGACCATGATCAGCGGGATGTAGCCGACGAAAGCGACCGCGGTGAAGTCCTTGTCGGTGTCGTACGCGAGGTTCGGGTTGAACACCGGATTCGTCGCGTGGGTCGAGTAGGCCATCATGATCGTGTAGCCATCGCCCGGCGCCTTGGCCAGGTCGGCGGTGCCGATCGCGGCACTGGCGCCCGCCTTGTTCTCGATCACCACCGGCACGCCCATGCTGGTTGCCATCTTCGCGCCGATCGTGCGCGCCAGCAGATCGACACCGCCGCCCGCGGGCACCGGCACGATGAAGCGGATCGGGCCTTTCGGGTAGTCCTGGGCCTGCGCGGCGGGCGCTGCGGCAGCGATCAGGCCCGCGGCCACCAGCAGCGGCGCGATCATGCGCTGGGTGAGGTTCATCGTTGCTCTCCTTGCGTGACGGAGCCGCCGGCCCCGGATTGAAGGTCCGCCCATCGAAACGCAATGACAGACGGATTTCGTCGCTTCTACTATGGCGAATCTCAGCAGCGCGACGGTGCAGTGTCAAACCTGTGCGTTATGAGGTCCGTCCAATGAAACGGCGGTCCGCGAATGTCGCGTCAGGTGCGCCGCGCCAGCAGCGCCTCGGCCTGCAGCAGCACCGGCAGGTCGACCATGCGGCCATCGACCTGAGCGGCGTTGCCGCCGGCGGCGCGGTTGGCCTCGACCACGCGCTGCGCCCATTCGATCTCCGCGGGCGTCGGTGCGAAGGCGTTGTGAACCGCCAGCACCTGGCGCGGGTGGATGCACAGCTTGGCGCCGAACCCGAAGCGACGCGCGCGCAGCGTGTCGCGCAGCACGCGCGGCTCGTCATCGAAAGCCGTGGTGACGCCGTCGATCGGCGGCGCGATGCCGGCCAGCCGCGACGACAGCGCAAGCTGGGTGCGGAAGGTGGCCAGCTCGGCCTGGTCACCGGCGTCATCGATGCTCATCTGCATGTCGAGCGCGAAGTCGAGCGTGCCGAAGGCGAGCCGGTGTACGCCGGGTGCGGCGGCCAGCAGGCGAGCTGCATCGAGGCCGAGCGCGCTCTCGACAATCGGTACGAGGGCGGCCTGCGGTGCGGCCTGCGCAACCCAGGCGACGTCCTCGACGTGCTCGGCCTTCGGCAGCAGCACGGTGCGCACGCGCGGGTGCGCGGCCAGCGCGAGGTCGTGCGCGAACTCGGCAGTCGCAGCGGCGTTCACGCGCAGTGCGACGCGCTCGCCGGCCTCCGCCGCCTCCGCGCTGTCGAGCCAGGCCCGCACCTCGGCGCGCGCCTGCGCCTTGTGATCGGCGGCCACCGCGTCTTCGAGGTCGAGCACGATGATGTCGGCGCCGCTGCCGAGCGCCTTGCCGAACATCGGCGGCCGGTGCCCGGGTACGAACAGATAGGAGCGAGGCAGCGGATTCATCGGCGGCGGGTGGTGTTGGTGGCGCTCATGCGGCGGGGATGGATGGTGCGGCTCGACCGGCGCGGGGCGTCGTCGCGCGCGCCGGTTCAGCGCGTTTCAAGCTCGGCCTGCGCGGTCATCGTAAGCCAGCCGTCGGCGTCGCGCAGCCAGAGCTGGGCCGCGTCGCCGTCGGCCGACAGCGTGCCGCAGACAGCGCAGGGCGCAAGGTCGAACAACGGCCGAACCGCGCGAAACGCGAACCGGCGCAGCCGCCGGCCCGGCGCCTGCTGGCGCAGCAGGTCGGCCAGCAGCGTGGCCTGCAGCGGCGCGTGCACGACCAGCCCCGGATAGCCCTCGACGGTGCGGCAGTAGTCGCGGTCGTAGTGGATGCGGTGGCCGTTGAAGGTCAGCGCCGAGTAGCGAAACAGCAGCAGCGGTCCGGGCATGAGGCCGTGCTCGAACTGCGCGGCGGGCGCGGCCTGCGCGGGTGGCGGCGGGTCGGTGGGCGTGGCCGCGGCGCGGTAGACGATGTCGTGGTGCTCGGTGAGGGCCGGCGTATTGGCCGTCGCCGCGGCCGCGCAGTCGGCCGCCGACCGGCCGGCGAAGAACGCGTGACGCACGCGCACGAAGGCGAGCGCGCCGGAGCGGCCCTGCGTGTGGCGGATGTCGACCACCGTGGAGCGGCGCCGCAGCGTATCGCCGATGCGCAGCGGCGCATCGAACGCGAGGTCGCCGCCGGCCCACATCCGGCGCGGCAGCGGCACCGGCGGCAGGAAGCCGCCGCGACGCGCGTGGCCGTCGTCGCCGGCGGCACGGGTCGGGTAGCGCGGCAGCAGGTACAGCCAGTGCCACAGCGGCGGCAGGACGTCGCCTTCGCGCCAGGCCTCGCCATCGCGGTCGAGCGTGGCCGACAGCGCCTGCGCGGGCGCGGCGTCGATGTGGCCTTCGGTCTCCTCGCTGCGGCCGATCCAGGCGCCCAGGTCGGGCGAGCCGGCGTCGCTCATGTCAGCTCGCGGCGTCGGCCGGGCGCGTGGCCACCAGGCGCAGCGGCGTGTACACCAGCACCGTCTCGCCGCGCTGGTTGATGACCTCGTTGCGGGTGCGCACCAGCCCGCGCGCGCCGCGCGAGGCCAGGCGTGACTCGATCACCTCGACCCGCACGTGGATGGTGTCGCCGACCGTGGTCGGCTGCCGGATGTCGATCTCGGTGCCCAGGAAGGCCAGGCCGGTGAACTGCAGGCTCGGCGCCACCAGGCCCTCGGCGAACGCGTAGACGAGCGAGCCGGGCACCACGCGCGAAGGCAGCGCATGGCCGGCGCGGTCGTGCGTGTTGACGAACACTTCCTCGGTGAACCAGGTGAGATTGATGTAGGTGACCAGGTCGGTCTCGGTGAGGGTGCGGCCCATGGTCTCGAAGCTGAAACCCACCGGCATCTCGTCGTGATAACGGCCGTGGCCGAGCTTGCGTTGCGTGCTCATCGAATGTTCTCCTCGCAGGCCTCAGCGGCCCTTCCACACCGGGTCGCGCTTCTCGGCGAACGCGCGCGGTCCTTCCTGCGCATCTTCGCTCTCGTAGACGATCCGGTGCATGTCCTTCGACGCCGCAAAGCCGACATCGGCGCCGAGCGCGGCGGCGTGGCGGATGCCCTGCTTGGCGGCCAGCACCGACAGTGGCGCGTTGCGGCCGATCGCCGTGGCCAGCGTCAACGCCCGCTGCAGCACCGCCGCCGGCGTCGCTTCAAGATAGTTGAGGAAGCCGACCTGGTGCAGCCGCTCGCACGCCATCATCTCGCCGGTCAGCAGCATCTCGAGCAGTATGGCCTGCGGCAACTGGGTCAGCATCGGCGCGGCCCAGGGCGTGCCGCGCCCGACCCGCACCTCGGTGATTCCGGCGCGCGTGCCGGCCAGGCCGATGCGCAGGTCGGCATTCGCCGCCAGCACCATGCCGGCCGCGGTGAAGTGGCCATTGAGCGCGGCGATCACCGGCTTGCGCACCGCGCGCAGCCGCTCGTAGAACGGATCGGTCAGCACCTGCAGGATGTCGATGCCGCGCTCGGCACGCACCTGTGCGGCCTCGGCCAGGTCCATGCCGGCGCAGAACACGCCGCAGTCGGTCGAGGTGATGATGAGCGCACGCAGCGAGGCGTCGGCGTCGACTTCACGCCAGACATCGCCGAGCCGCTCGGCGGCGGCGACCGACAGCGCATTGCGGCGCTGCGGCCGGTTGAGTGTCACCACGGCGACGCCGTCGTCGCGTCGCTCGAACAGCACATCGTCCATCACGGTCTCCCGCGAGCGGGTAACCCGCTCGCCTTGTAAGCGGCGGGCGCCCTCGGTATCTTCCGCCCATGACAAGAGTGGCCAGCAAGGCGCCGGCGCGCGGTCGCAGGGGACTGCGGCGCAAGACCCCCGAGCACCGCACCCCGCGCAAGGACGAGATCCTCGAGGAAGCGGCCCGCCTGTTCGCCGAGCGCGGCTACGAGGCGGTGTCGCTGCTGGAGATCGCGCAGGCGGTGGGGCTGTCCAAGACCACGCTGTACCACTACTTCGCCAGCAAGGACGAGATCCTCGGCACGCTGATCGCGACCACCATCAGCCAGCTCAACGAGTTCATCGCCGCCGCGATCCCGGCCGAGGGTTCGCCGGCGGTCAAGCTGACCGCGTTCATGGAAGCGCAGGCCGAGTTCTTCGAGCACCACATCCCGCAGTTCAAGGTGCTGCTGTCGCAAATCGGCAACCTGACCGATCCGGTGGCGCGCGACGCCGCGGTGGCCTGGCGCGAGCGCTACTCGAACAACATCCGCCGCATCGTCGAGGAGGGCGTGGGCAGCGGCGCCTTCGCCTCGGTGCATCCGAGCGCGGTGGTGCGCACGGTGCTCGGCTCGATCTACTGGCTGGCGCGCTGGTACCAGCCGGGCGGCTCGCGCAGCGCGCGCCAGATTGCGCGCGAGTACGCAGAGCTGATTCTCTACGGCTTCGCGCAGCGGCCGGCGCATCGGTCGGGCTCGCGCTGACATCTCAGGGCCGGCTCACCGGCAGCCGCAGGATCGCGTTGCCGAGCGCCTTGGCGGTCTGGTCGAGCCGCAGCGTGCGCGTGGCGCCGCCGCCCAAGCCCTGCTCGAGTAACACCAGGCAGCCGTCGATGTTGGGCATCGGGAACACGCGCACCGGGCCGCTTACCCAGCCGCCGAACAGCGCGCCGATCCGTTCGGGCGTCAGCGTGGCCAGCAGTGCCGGATAGTCGGACGGCTGGCGCGCCAGCACGCCGATCGACACGTTGTCGCCCTTGTCGCCGGAGCGGATGTCGGCGATGTCGGCCAGCAGTTCGGAGCGGGCAGCGCTGCTCATGATTCGATGATCTCCGTCTTCCACGGCACCAGTTCGCGCGGTATGAACGTGGGCCACAGCGACACCACCGGCCGCGGCTTCATGGGAACGCCGAAGGCAGTGCCGCCCGGGCCCATGATCCACATCTGCGCGCAGGCGCGTCGCACCTTGTCGGCATCCTCGCGGGAGGCAGTGCGCACCGCCACCCGCAGCCCGACCTCGTTGAGGTCGTTCACGTACTCGGGCAGCGGCGCGGCCGGACCGTGCAGCGTGTTGATGCCGACATACGACCACTCGATTTCCTGCGGTGCGAGGCCAAGTCGCTCGAAGCGCTCGGTCAGCGTCTGGCGCGCCTTCTGCGCGCGCGCGAACGCATGCGGCCACGGGAACATCAGCAGGCCCTCGCCGATCCAGCCGTCGCTGTAGCCGATCAGCACCTTGAGCCGCTCGGGCTGCGGCGCGCCGCGCGTGCCGCTGACGGCGACCCGGTCGGTGCCGTCGTCGTGCAGCTGCAGCGAGGTGAAGTCGGCCACGCCGTCGGGTACCGCGTAGCTGCGCGGGTCGCCGATCTCGTAGACCAGGTGCTCCTTGACGGTGAAGCTGTCGACCCGGCCACCGGTGCCGGGCAGCTTGGTGATCGCGAAGCGGCCGTCACGCTCGAACTCGATGATCGGGAAGCCGACGCGGCCCATCGCCGGCATGGTGTCGAAGCGCGACGACATGCCGCCGGTGCAGCCGGCCGCGCACTCGGCGATGTGACCGGCGGCGATCGCGGCAGCCACCACGTCGGGCTGCCCGTAGCCGATCCCGAGCCGCTGCATGATCGGACCGACGAACACCGCGCTGTCGGCCACGCGGCCGGTCAGCACGATGTCGGCGCCGGCGTTCAGCGTGTCGATGATGCCTTCGGAGCCCAGATAGGCATTGGCGCAGACGATGCGCTTGCGGATGCGATCGATGCCCGCCTCGCCCGTCACCGCGTTATCCAGCGCCACACCCTGCTGCGCGAGCGCGTCGAGCCGTCCGAGCAGGTCGTCGCCGCCGACCACGCCGATGCGGGTGCCGCGCTGGCCGCGCTCGGCGAGCCGCCGCGCCAGCTCGGTCGCGCCGGCCTGCGGGTTGACGCCGCCCCCGTTGGACACCAGGCGCGTGCCGTTGGCGCGCGCCACCGGCGCCATCGCGGCCATGAAGTCGACCGCGTCTTCCACATAGCCGGCGCCAGGCTCGCGTGCGCGCTGCCGCTGCAGCAGCGCCATCGTCAGCTCGGCGAGGAAGTCGAACGACAGGAAGTCGAGCTGGCCGTGCTCGAGGAGCTCCATCGCCGGGTCGAACGCGTCGCCCCAGAAGCCGCTGCCGCAGCCGACCCGCACGCACTCAGTGCTCAACTTGCTCCCCCTGGGCCTGGCCGGAGCCATCGATTGGAGTAAAACCGACCATGTGGTCGGTATGTTGTCACGGCCGGTCTGCGGCGTCAATCCAGCATCGCACGTCGCGTTTCTTCCATTTTGCGAACGAAATTTGCGGCGGTGCAGCGTGACAGGCGCGTGCCGGCGTCGCAGACTGGCCGTTAACCGACCAGATGGTCGGTAAATGGGGCAGACCCGGAAGGAGACGACATGCAGATCAATCCGAGACGCGCGGGCCGACGCGCGCTGATGTTCGCCGCCGCAGGCGCGCTGGGCTGCGGCCTGTCGCTCGGCGCCATCGCACAGGTCAAAGGCACGCTGGTGCTGGGCTCGACCAATTCAACGTCGAGCCACTACACGGTGTCGGCGGCGATGGCCAAGGCGATCAAGGCCGGCATCCCGGCCGCCAACATCTCCCACATCGAGACCGGCGCCAGCGTCGACAACGTGCGCCGACTGACGCGCAATGAACTCGACCTCGGCCTGATCGCCACCGACACCGCGATCCAGGCCATCACCGGCACGGGTCCTTTCAACGGCCGCATGGTCGATGACCTGGTGGCGCTGTACTCGTACGACATCTCGGTGCTCAACGTGGCCGTGTCGCAGGAGTCGAAGGTCGGCTCGCTGAAGGAACTGGCCGGCAAGAAGCTCAACCCGGGTATCCGCGGCAGCGGCGCCGAGCAGCTGACGCGCCAGGTGTTCACCGCGCTCGGCATCGAGCCGGCCTATCAGCCGGGTACGGTCAAGGACGCGGTGGAGGCGATCCAGAACCGCCAGATCGTCGGTTACTCGAAGTACGGTCCCGGCCGCGGCGTCGACTCCACGCTGCGCGAGCTGATGGTGACCACCCCGATGCGGCTGCTCGGCTTCTCGGCCGACGACCAGGCGAAGATCACCGCTGCGGTACGCGGTGTTGGCTTCACGCAGATCCCGAACGTGATGCAGGGCGAGCCGGCGGTCAATGCGCCGTCGGTGCTGATCGTCTATGGCACGCGCCGCTCGCAGATGAACGACGACACCGCGTTCGCGATCGCCAAGGCGATCTACGACAACCGCCAGATGCTGATCGATGCCTGGCCGCACCTGAAGGACTTCGACTTCAAGGCGCAGGCGCTGGCCAGCGAGAAGATCGGCGTGCCGCTGCATCCGGGCGCACGTAAGTTCTGGGAGTCGGTGAAGTGACCGACAGCGCGGCCGGCGCAGCGCCCGGAACGCTGGCACGCCTCGGCGCGCGGCTGTTCGCTGCGGTCTGCGCCGGTTACGCGCTGTTCCACATCTACACGGCGGCGCAGGGGCCGTTCGCGCCGCTGGTCCAGCGCGGCATCTTCATCGGCGTGGCGGTGTTCCTGGCGCTGTGGAGTCTGGCGCAACCCGGTGCCAAGGGGTCGCCGGCGCTGCGGGCGCTGCTGCTGGTGCTGGCGCTGGTCGGACTGGTTGGCGGGCTGCATGCGGCGGCCAGTGAAGCCCGCTTCATGGACGTGATGAACGACCTGACGCGGGTCGATGCGCTGATCGCGGCCGGCCTGCTGCTGGCGCTGCTGGCTGCCACGCAGCGCATGCTCGGCTGGTCGCTGCCGGTGCTCACCGTGATCGGTCTCGTCTACTACGCATTCGGCAATACGCTGATCAGCGGCACCTGGCAGCCGCCGCGCGTCTCGCTCGATACGATGCTGACCACGCTGTACGGATCGACCAGCGGCGTGTTCGGCTTCATGGCCGACATCGGCACCAGCGTGATCGCGATCTATGTGATCTATGGGTCGCTGCTGATGGCCACCGGCGCCGGCGAGGTCTTCGTGCAGGTCGCCACCCGGGTTGCGGGCCGCGGCCACGGCGGGCCGGCCAAGGTCGCGGTCGTGACCTCGGCGCTGTTCGGCACCGTCTCCGGCTCGGCGGTGGCCAATGTGATGGCGGTGGGCACGCTGACCATCCCGACGATGGCGCGCGCCGGTTATCCGAAAGCCTTCGCTGCGGGCGTGGAGGCCAGTGCCTCGGCCGGCGGCCAGATCATGCCGCCGATCATGGGCGCCGGCGCGTTCCTGATGGCCGAGCTGCTGAACGTGCCGTACCTGAACGTCGCGCTCGCTGCCGCGCTGCCGGCAGTGCTGTATTTCGCGGTCATTTTCATCAGCGTCGACCTGTATGCGCGGCGCCACCAGCTGGCGCGCGATGCCGCGCCGCGCACACCGATCGACTCGCACAAGGCGATCCCGCTGGCGCTGTCGGTGGGCGCGCTGATCCTGATGCTGGTGCGCGGCTACACGCCAACGATGGCCGGCGCCGTCGCCAGCGGCGTGCTGCTGCTGGCAGCCGCTGGCTTCCGCCTGCTGGCGGGGGTGCGCGGCGGCCGTGTCGCCGCCGAGCTGGGTCTGTTCGGGCGCAACCTGTGGGATGGCCTGGTCGATGGCGGCAAGGGCCTGATCATGATCGCCGTGCTGCTGGGCTGCGCCGGCATCCTGACCTCGGTCCTGAGCGCATCCGGGCTGGGCTCGAAGTTTTCTTCCGAGCTGATCTCGCTGGCCGGCAGTCACCTGCTGACGGCGCTGGTGCTGGCGGCGCTGCTGTGCATCCTGCTCGGCATGGACGTGCCCACGACCGCCTCGTACGTGCTGACCGCCTCGGTGGCGGCACCGCTGCTGACCAAGCTCGGCCTGCCGCCGCTGACCGCGCACCTGTTCATCTTCTACTTCGCGATCCTGTCGGCGATCACGCCACCGGTCTGCGCCAGCGTGTATGCAGCGTCGGCGATCGCCCAGCAGCGGTTCTGGACCGTGGCCAAGTACGCAATGATCGTTGCCGCGGCGGTCTACGTGATTCCGTTCATGTTCGTCTACCGGCCCGCGCTGCTGCTGCCGGCGCCGCCCATGGAGGTGGCCTACGCGCTGGCGGTGACGCTGCTGGCGATGGTCTCGGCCTGTGGCGCCACCATCGGCTACCTGGCCGGCCCGACGGGCTGGGCCGGTCGCGCCTGGCTGCTGGCCACCGCCACGCTGTTCTTCATCCCGGGTCCCGTGTACGACGCCGGTGCGCTGCTGATGCTGGCCGGCTTCGTGGCCGTGCAGTTCGTGCGGCGCCGTCGTGCGGCGGCGGCTTCCCCCGCAGAAAGTTCACCGCAATGATCCAGGCCCCCTACCCCGACCTCGTGCTGGGCGAACGCCGCGTCTCGCGCGGGCGCACGATCACCGAGACCGATGTCGTGCAGTTCTGCATGCTGACCGGCAACTGGCTGGAGCTGCACTCCAACGTCGAGTTCGCGCGCAACACGCTGTACGGCCAGCGCCTCGTGCAGGGCGGCCTGGTGTTCGTCGTGTCCAATGCGCTGCTGGGCTTCGACCCGGAGCTGATCGAGGCCTTCTATGGTGTCGACAAGCTGCGCTTCACCAAGCCGACCTTCATCGGCGACACGCTGTATGCGTCGACCGAGATCGTTGGCCTGCGTGCCCGCGGCGAGCAGCATGGCGTGGCCACGATGCGGCTGGACACGATCAACCAGCGCAACGAGATCGTCCTGACCTGCGAGTTCAGCCTGCTGGTGCGCAACCAGCGGCTGATCACCCCCCGACCCCACGCCGAGCCTGCTGCCCGATGAATTTCCTGACCGATGAACAGCGTATGTGGAAGGAGCAGGTCGACCGCTTCATGGAGCGGGAGATCGGCCGCGAGTACATCCGCAGGTGCGACAGCAACCGCGAGTATCCGTACGAGGGCTACGCGAAGATCGCCGGCCAGGACTGGCTGCGCCTGCTGATCCCCGAGGACCACGGCGGCTTCGGCGGCACGATCTTCGACTACGCGCTGATGTGCGAGGCGCTGTCGCGCTACGGCTTCGACTTCGCCACCGGCTTCATGGTCTCCACGTTCACGGCGATGAACATCGTCAAGTTCGGCACGCCAGCGCAGAAGGAGCGCTACCTGGAGCCGTTCATGACCGGCAAGCTGCGCTTCTCGATCTCGATCTCCGAGCCGCAGGCCGGCTCCGACGCCGCCAACACGCGTACCCGCGCGATCCCCGACGGCGACGGCTGGCGCCTGCGTGGCCAGAAGCTGTGGTGCAGCGGCGCGTCGGCCGACAACGCGGTGATTGCGATGCTGGTGCGCTCCGACCCCGACGCGCGCAAGCACGCCGGCCTGTCGGTGTTCATGGTGCCGAACACGGCGCCCGGCATGGACGTGCGGCGCCTGCCCACGCTGTCGCGGCGCGCCACCGGCACCAACGAGATCTTCGTCGACGACGTGCGGGTCGAGCGCGAGCAGCTGATCGGCGAGCTGGGACAGGGCTGGGCGATCATCACCGACCACCTCGAGCTCGAGCGCATCGCGGTGTCGGCCGGCTACGTGGGCAACGCCCAGCAGGCGGTCGACGACGCGCTGCGCTACGCGCACGAGCGGGTGCAGTTCGACAAGCCGATCTTCGACTTCCAGGTGATCCGCCACATGCTGGCCGACATGCAGACCCAGGTCGACGCGGCGCGCCTGCTCGTGTATCGCTCGGCCGATCTGGCCACGCGCGGCGTGCCGTGCTCGCGCGAGGTCAGCATGGCCAAGCTGTTCGCCTCCGAGACGCTGCAGACGGTGACGCGCAACGGCATGCAGATCCTCGGCGGCCACGCGATGCTGCCCGATGCCGACATGGAGCGCTATTTCCGCGAGGGCATGCAGTCGACGATCGGCGGCGGCACCTCGCAGATCCAGCGCACCATCATCGCCAAGTCGATGCGGCCCTGAGGTTGCGGCGCCGATGGGACCGCTGAAGGGAATCCGCGTCCTCGACCTGTCGCGCGTGCTGGCGGGGCCGTGGGCTACGCAGATCTTCGCCGACATGGGGGCCGACGTGATCAAGGTCGAGCGGCCCGGCGCCGGCGACGACACGCGCGGCTTCGGCCCGCCGTGGATCGTCGATCGCGCCACCGGTGAACAGGTCGATGCCGCCTACTACGCCAGCGCCAACCGCGGCAAGCGCTCGATCACGCTCGACTTCAACACGCCCGCGGGCCGGCGCATCGCGCAGCGGCTGGCCGCCGCCAGCGACGTGGTGGTGGAGAACTACAAGGTCGGCGCGCTGGCGCGTGCCGGACTCGACTACGCGACGGTGCGCGCGCTCAACCCGCGCGTGATCTATTGCTCGATCACCGGCTTTGGCCAGACCGGGCCGTACCGCAACCGGCCCGGCTACGACTTCCTGATCCAGGGCATGGGCGGGCTGATGAGCGTGACCGGCGAGCGCGACGATCGCCCCGGCGGCGGCCCGCAGCGCGCCGGCGTGGCGCTGGCCGACATCACCACCGGCATGTACGCGTCCAACGCGGTGCTGGCGGCGCTGTATCACCGCGAGCGCACCGGCGAGGGCCAGGCGATCGACCTGGCGCTGCTCGACGCCCAGGTCTCGGTGCTGGTCAACCAGGGCATGAACTGGCTGATCGGCGGCACGGTGCCGGTGCGCAGCGGCAACGGCCATCCGAACATCGTGCCCTACCAGGCGTTCGCCACGGCCGATGGCCACATCATCCTGGCGGTCGGCAACGACGAGCAGTTCAGGCGCTTCTGCGACGCCGCCGGCCGCCCCGACATCGCCGCCGACCCGCGCCACACCACCATCGCCGACCGCAACGCGCATCGCGACACGCTGATCCCGGCGCTGGCCGAGGTGCTGCGGCAGCGCAGCTCGGGCGAGTGGATCGCGCTGCTCGAAGCAGCCCAGGTGCCGTGTGGGCCGATCAACACGATCAAGCAGGTGTTCGAGGACCCGCAGGTGGTCGCGCGCGGAATGCGCGTCGACCTGCCGCACCCGCGTGCCGGCACGCTGCCGTCGATCGCCAATCCGATCCGCTTCTCCGGCACGCCGATCGAGTACACGCACGCACCGCCGGTGCTCGGCCAGCACACCGACGAGGTGCTGCGCGACGTGCTTGGCCTCGACGACGCCGAGATCGACCAGCTGCGCCGCGACGGCGTGCTCTGAGCCACCGATGTTTCCGCTCGAACTGGATGCCGATGGCGCGGCGCCGCCGCCGCTGATGTCACCGATGTCGCTGCGCGGCCTGACGCTGCGCAACCGCATCGTGATCGCGCCGATGCAGATGTACTCGACGCCGCAGGCCTGCGCTGGCGACTTCCACCTGGTGCACCTCGGCCGCTTCGCGCTTGGTGGCGCCGCGCTGATCTGCATGGAGGCCACCGCCATCGCGCCCGAGGGCCGCAGCACGCTGCACGACCTCGGGCTGTGGTCCGAGGCGCAGGCCGATGCGCTGAAGCCAATCACCGCGTTCCTGCGCGCGCAGGGCGCGGCCAGCGCGGTGCAGATCCAGCATGCCGGACTGAAGTCGGCCAGCCAGGCGCCGTGGGACGGCTTCGGTCCGCTCGGTGCGGCCGACGCCGCGCGTGGCGAGCAGCGCTGGCAGGCCTGGGGCCCGACCACCGCCGGCTGGAGCGATGCCTATCCGCCATCGCACGCGATCGAGCGCGCTGACATCGATTACCTGCTCGATTGCTACCGGCGCGCCACCCGGCTGGCGCTGCGCGCCGGCTTCGACGCGGTCGAGATCCACGCCGCGCACGGCTACCTGCTGCATGCATTCCTGTCGCCGCTGACCAACACGCGCAGCGATGGCTTCGGCGGCTCGCTCGACGGCCGGATGGCCTTTCCGCTGGCGGTCGCGCAGGCGGTGCGCGCCGAGTGGCCCGACGAGCGGCCGCTGCTGTTCCGCATGTCGTGCGTGGACGGCACCGGCATTGGCTGGTCGCTCGACGACTCGGTGGTGCTGGCCGGACGGCTGAAGGCGCTCGGCGTGGATGCGATCGACTGTTCGTCGGGCGGCATGTCGCTGCCCTCGGGCGGCCAGCTGGTCGCGCGCGAGCCGGGCTTTCAGGTGCCGTTCGCGCGCGCCATTCGCGCCGGCGCCGGCATTCCAACCATCGCGGTTGGTCTGATCCGCGACCCGCACCAGGCCAACGAGATCATCGCCAGCGGCAGCGCCGACCTGGTGGCGGTGGCGCGCGAAGCGCTGTGGAATCCCAACTTCGCCGCGCAGGCCGCGCAGGCGCTGGATGCCGATCCCGGCTGGACGTTGTGGCCGCGCCAGTTCGGCTGGTGGCTGAAGCGGCGCGCGCGCAGCCTGCAACGACGAGGATGACGATGGACGCCGACACGCTCGAAGACCTGCTGGCGGCCGTGCGCCGCTTCGTCGATGGCCGGCTGGTGCCGCTGGAAGCGCAGGTCGATGCCGACGACGACGTGCCGCCCGAGCTGGTGGCCGAGATGCGCGACCTCGGCCTGTTCGGGCTGACGATCCCCGAAGCCTATGGCGGACTCGGCCTCGGCATGGAGGAAGAGGCACGCGTGGCGATGGAGCTTGGCCGCACCTCGCCGGCGTTCCGCTCGGTGTTCGGCACCACGATCGGCATCGGCAGCCAGGGCATCGTCATCGACGGCACCGACGCGCAGAAGCAGCACTGGCTGCCGCGCATGGCGCGCGGCGAGGTGATCGCCTCGTTCTGCCTGACCGAGCCCGAAGCCGGTTCCGATGCCGCCGCGCTGCGCACCCGCGCGCACCGGCGCGGCGACCGCTACGTGCTCGAAGGCACCAAGCGCTACATCACCAACGCGCCGCGCGCCGGCGTGTTCACGGTGATGGCGCGCACCGCTGACACCGAGCGGCCGGCCGACGGCATCAGCGCGTTCATCGTCGACGCCGCCACGCCCGGCATCCGGCTCGGCCGGCCCGAGAAGAAGATGGGCCAGCGCGGCGCGCCGATCTGCGACGTGGTGTTCGATGGCTGCGAGGTGCCGGCCGAGGCCATCATCGGCGGCGTCGAGGGGCGCGGCTTTCGCACCGCGATGAAGGTGCTGGATCGGGGCCGGCTGCACATCGCGGCGATCTGCGTGGGCACCGCCAGCCGGCTGATCGACGAGATGACCCGCTACGCTGCCGATCGGCGCCAGTTCGGCCGGCCGATCGCCGACTTCCAGCTGGTGCAGGCGATGCTGGCCGACAGCGAGACCGAGCGCCGGGCCGCGCGCGCGCTGGTGCTGGAGGCGGCACGCAGCCGCGATGCCGGCGCCCGCGTGACGATGGAGGCGGCGATGTCCAAGTACTTCGCCTCCGAAATGGTGGGCCGGGTCGCCGACCGCGCGGTGCAGGTGTTCGGCGGCGCCGGCTACGTGGCCGACTACGGCATCGAGCGCTTCTACCGCGACGTGCGGCTGTTCCGCATCTACGAGGGCACCTCGCAGATCCAGCAGCTGGTGATCGCGCGCGAGCTGCTGGCCGACCGATGAGCGCCGGCCTGATCGACATCCGCGTCGACGATGGCGTGGCCGTGGTCACGCTCGATGCGCCCGCCCGCCGCAACGCGCTGTCCACGCCGATGATGGAGGCGCTGTGGGACATGCACGAGCGCCTTGAGTCGATGGAGGGTCTGCGCGTCGTCGTGCTGACCGGTGCCGGCGAGGCGTTCTGCGCCGGCGGCAGCCTTGACGAGATGGCCGGCCGCACTGGCGTGTTCGGCGCCGATGACGCGGCGCATGCGCGTCGGCTCAACCTCGATGTCGTGCACAAGATCCCGCGCGCGGTCTACGGGCTGACGATGCCGACCATCGCCGCCGTCAACGGCGCGGCCATCGGTGGCGGCTGCGACCTGGCGCTGATGTGCGACATCCGCCTCGCCTCGGACCGCGCGCTGTTCGCCGAGTCGTTCATCCGCGCCGGTCTGGTGCCGGGCGACGGCGGCACCTGGTTCCTGCCGCGCGTGGTCGGTCAGGCCAAGGCGGTCGAGCTGACGCTGACCGGCGAGGTGATCGACGCCGCCGAGGCGCTGCGCATCGGGCTGGTGTCGCGCGTGGTGCCGCACGAGACGCTGATGGACGAGGCGCTGCAACTGGCGCACCGCATCGCCGCGCAGCCGCCGATGGTCACGCGGCTGACCAAGGCGCTGCTGCGCTTCTCGGCCGGCGCAACGCTGCCCGAGGCGCTCGATAAGACCGCTGCGCTGCAGGCGCTGGCACAGACCTCCGACGAGCATCGGGCGGCGGTGGCCGCACTGGTGGGGATGCTGCGCAAGCCCGACCGGGGCTGAGCACGTCCGCGCGATCCGCGCCCACGGCGCTACGCGAACACCACCGTCTTGGCGCCGTCCAGAAATACGCGCCGCTCGACGTGATAGCGAACCGCGTTGGCCAGCGCGAGGCATTCGACGTCGCGGCCGGCCGCGGCCAGCTGCTCCGGCGACATCGCGTGCGTGACGCGGGTCACCTGCTGGTCGATGATCGGCCCCTCGTCGAGATCGGGCGTCACGTAGTGGGCGGTGGCGCCGATCAGCTTCACGCCGCGTTCATGCGCCTGATGGTAGGGCCGCGCGCCCTTGAAGCTGGGCAGGAACGAGTGGTGGATGTTGATCGCCCGTCCTTCGAGCGCAATGCAGGTTTCGTTGCTCAGGATCTGCATGTAGCGCGCGAGGACAACGAGCTCGGCCCGGGTCGATGCGATCAGCGACAGCAGGCGCTGCTCGGCGTCGCGCTTGCGCTCGGGGACCACCGGCACGTGGACGAAGTCGATGCCGTAATGGCGGGCGACCGGCTCCGCATCGGGATGGTTGGAGACGACGGCAACCGGATCGATCGCCAGCGCGCCGACCTTGTGCCGGTACAGCAGGTCGTTGAGGCAGTGATCCTGCCGAGACACCATGATCAGCACACGCTGACGACGGTCCGCTTCGTCGATCTGCCACGCCATCGAGAAGCGTTGGGCGAGCGGGGCGAATTCGTCGCGCAGCACGGGCGGCGCGGCGGCGCCTGGCAGCCGTTCAAACAGGACGCGCATCATGAAGCGGCCCGAACCGACATCGCCGAACTGCGCCGACTCGAGGATGTTGCAGCGCCGGTCGGCGAGGAAGGTGCCGACGCTGCCGACGATGCCGGGCTGGTCGCGGCAGGAAAGCGTCAGCAGGGTGCGCATGCGTGCCTGGTCTGCCGTGCTGCAACGCCCCGCATCCGCGCGGCCTGCGGTGCGGGGCGCAGCGGCGTTCGGGTCGTGTTGCCCGTCCCGCTCAGCGCTTCGCCGCCGCCAGCAGGGCGGCAAGCTGCTGCTGTTCCTCGGGCTTCATGCCGTAGGTGTGATCGTCGTCCGGGAAGCGGCCTTCGCGCACCTCGGCGGCGTAGCGGCTCAGCGCATCGACCGCGATATCCGCCAGGTTGGCGTAGCGCTTGGTGAACTTCGGCTTGAACTGATCGAACACGCCGAGCAGATCGAACGCGAGCAGCAACTGCCCGGTGGACGCGTTGCCCGCGCCGATGCCGAAGGTGAAGATCTTCACGGCGTCGTCGATGGCCTTGGCCACCGGGCCGGGCACAGCCTCGATCTCGAAGCCAACCGCGCCGGCCTGCTCGATGGCGATGCCGTCTTCGATGATGCGCATGGCCTCGGCCGCCGTACGGCCCTGCAGCTTGAAGCCGCCGTACTGGTGCATGAAGTGCGGGCACATGCCCACATGGCTCATCACCGGGACGCCGGCGTCGGCGATGGCGCGGATGATCGGCGCCTTCTCCTTGCCGCCCTGCATCTTGACGACGTCGGCGCCACCCTCTTTCATGAGTCGCAGCGCGTTGGTCACGCCCAGGTCCGGCGTGGCGTAGCTGCCGTACGTCATCGACACCATGATCATGCAATTGGGCGCACCGCGCCGCACCGCCTGCGCGTGCTCGATCATCATGTCGATGGTGACCGGCAGCGTGTTCGGATAGCCGTAGCTGACCATGCCCAGGCTGTCGCCGACGGCGGCGATGTCGATCCCCGCGCGTTCGGCCCAGACGGCCGACGGGTAGTCGGGGATCGACGCCATCACGACCTTCTCGCCTGCCCGCTTCTTCTGGATCAGGTCGGGCACCGTCAGTTTCTTGCGTTCTTCAGCCATCGTCGTCTCCGCGCGGGGGTCGGGGTACTGTCGTTACCGGCCGTCTTCAGGCGCGGAACGCCTTCTTGTCGGTGCCCTGGTAGAGCGCCTTGACCTGGCGGTCCATCGCGTCCGCGTGCGCGGCGACGGCATCGGCGTCCAGATCGGCCTTCGGCCGCGGTTCCCAGTCGAAGTGACCGTAGTTATCCACGCCACGCACCAGTTGCGCCGAGTCGCGCAGCTTGGTCTGCCGGACGTGGGTCGGGATGTAACGCATGGCGAAGCCGATGCGACGGTCGTTGCTGCGATTGGCGGCGGAGCCGTGCACCAGCTTGATGTGATGCAGCGAAATCTCGCCCGCGTGCAGCGCGATGCCGCGCGCCTTCGAGGTGTCGACGTCGACCGCAATCTCCTGCCCGCGCGACAGCAGGTTGTCCTTGTGGAACGTATCCATGTGCGGCAGCTGGTCGATCTTGTGCGTTCCCGGGATGACCTGCATGTATCCGTTTTCCTCGGTTACCTCGGTCAGTGCCACCCATGCGGTGATCACGTCATCGGGATCGAGGCCCCAGTAGGTCGAGTCCTGGTGCCACGAGACGAAGCCTGGACTGTTGGCTTCCTTGATGAAGAAGTTGGTGGTCCAGCAGATGATGTTGGGGCCGATGCAGTCCTCAACCGCATCCAGCACGCGCGGGTGATGAACCAGCGCGTCTGCCCAGGTGAACAGCAGGTGGGTCTTGTGCCGCATGTTCCCCTGCAGCGGTTGCCCGGCGACGGCTTCATGGGTTTCGAGCGCGCGTCGGAACGAGTGGGCGTCGTCCTCGCCCATCACACGGATCGGCCATGCCGCGCCATCGCGGTTGTAGTCTTCGATTTGCGTCTGTGTGAGCAACTTGGGCATGATCACTCTCGCACGACATTAATATGCCTCTAACATATCACAAGCATGTCTAAGCTCAACACGGCGAAAAAGCGCAGCGCGCCCGGCGCGCCGCGCAAAGCATCCGTTGCGCGCGTGCGCGCGACGGCGGGTGCGATTCGCCGAGGTGGCGATGCGCCCTTGCGTGACCTTGCCGATCGCGCGCGCATCGAGCTCGAGGGCCGTATCGTCACCCTCGAGCTCCCCCCGGGCAGCCTGTGGTCCGAGCTGCAGCTCAGCGAGCGGGTCGGCATCGGGCGCACGCCGGTGCGCGAGGCGCTACAGCGCCTCGAGGCCGATGGGCTGGTCAAAATCATGCCGCGCTTCGGCATCCAGATCACCGAGGTCAACGTCGCGCACCAGCTGCTGCTGCTGGAAGTGCGCCGCGTGCTGGAGCGGCTGATCGCTCAGTCGGCCGCCCGGCGCGCCTCCGCCGACGAGCGCCAAGCGCTGCTGCGGATGGCCGTCGAGCTGGAGCGGCTGGCCGACGAGGACGTGCTGACTTTCCTGCGCTACCACTACGAAATCAAGGTCTTTCTGGCGGCTTGTGCGCGCAATCCCTACGCGGCGGCCGCCATCGCGCCGATGCATGCGGTGTCGCGGCGTTTCTACTATCTGCACTACCGCACCAATCACGACATGCCGCTGGCCGCCGGGCTGCATGCGGGCGTGCTGCGAGCGGTCGCCCTCGGCGACGAAGCCGGTGCGGCCGAGGCTGCCGACCGGCTGATGGATTACGTCGAGGACTTCTCGCGCGCCACCGTGCTGCAGCCGGCGTAACGCTTGCTGCAGTGCGTTGTTGACAGCCGCCAGACCGGGCCCTAATCTGGCCTTGACATATCACGCGGCATCACAAGACATCAAAGACATGATTCGGCACCATGCCGTCGGCGTCCTGCCGGCGGTTTGCGGCGACCGGTCAAAACCCGAGGAGACGTGCCATGGTGTTGTCGAGGAGGAAGTTCGTCCATGCATCGGTTGCCAGCGGAGTGGGCGCAGCGGCGCTGGCAGCCCCCGCCGTCGCATCCGCGCAGCAGGTCACGACCTGGCGCGCGCAGACGCTCTGGAGCGCGGCGGAACTATCGCACCGCAGCTTCATCGACTTCTGCGAACGACTCAAGGTCTCGTCCAACGGCCGCCTGGTGATCCAGCCGTTCGCGGCAGGCGCGGTCACCGGTGCCTTCGAGACGCTCGACGCCGTGTCGGCGGGTGTGCTGCAGGCGCAATCCTCGTGGCCCGGTTACTGGACCGGCAAGGATGCCGGCCTGGCGGTGATCAGCGACTTCGTGTTCGGCTATGAGCACCCGTGGCAGGCAGAGGCCTGGTTCTATCACCGCGGTGGCCTGCAGATGTTGCGCGAGGCCTACGCCCGGTACAACGCCCACGTCGTAGGCGTCGGCTGGTGGGGCGTCGAGTCGATCGTCTCGAAGCGGGCGATCAACCGGATGGAAGACTTCAAGGGCGTGAAGTTCCGTTCCCCGCAGGGCATGACTGCGGAAATCCTGACCAAGCTTGGCGCCTCGATCGTCGTGCTGCCCGGCGGCGAAGTGTTCTCCGCGCTCGACAAGGGCGTCGTCGATGCCGCCGACTGGGCCACGGTGTCGATGAACGAGCGCATGGGCTTCTCGGCGATCGCGCGGTTTCCGACCAAGCTCTTCCACTCGATGCCGGTGCAGGAGTTCACGGTCAACCAGGATGCGTGGAAGCGCCTGCCCGACGATCTCAAGGCGCTGCTGTCGACCGCGGTGCGCGAGTGGTGCTGGGATCAGGTCCAGCGCATCGCGGTGGACGATGCGCGGGTGGTCCGGGAACTGGCGGCCAAGGGCATCACGGCGACGACCTGGAGCGAGGCCGAGATGAACCGCATCCGGCCGCTGGCGCAGCGCACGTGGGAAGAGTGGTCGCGCAAGACGCCGCTGGCCAAGGCCGCCTACGACTCGCAGCTGGCGTGGCTGCGTGAACTGAAGGTGGTCGCTTGACCGACGCGGCAGGCGCGGGCGCGGCGGCGGCGACGCCGCTGCCGCCAGCACCCGCAGGTGCTGCCGACCGCTTCTGCGACGCGATCGACCGCCTCAACTGTGCAGTCGGCCGTTTCTGGGCGCTGTCGATCTTCATCGTCGTGTTGGCGGTGCTGATCGAGGTCGTGGCGCGCTCGGCGCTGGGCCAGGCCACGATCTGGAGCAACGAGACCACGATCTACGTCTCGGCGGTCGCCTATCTGCTGGGCGGCGGGTACGCGATGGCGCATCGGCGCCATGTCCGCATCGATCTGATCTACGAGCGGCTCAGCCCGCGCACGCGAATCGTGCTCGACTGCATCACGTTCCTGTTTTTCGTGCTCTACATCGGCGCGCTGTTCTGGGTCGGCGCCAAGATGGGCTGGATGTCGTTCCAGCAGGGCGAGGGCACGGGTACGCCGTGGAATCCGCCGATCTGGCCGGTCAAGCTCGCGATCCCGCTGGCGGCGCTGCTGCTGTTGCTGCAGGGCGTTGCCAATCTGCTGCGCGATGTCGGCATCGCGCGTCCGGAAAGCAAGGCGTCATGAGTATCGAGCTGCTGAGCATTCTGTTCGTCGTCGTGTTCGCGGCGGTGCTGCTGGCCGGCCTGCCGCTGGCCTTTGCCACGGGCGCCGTGGCAGTGGTGTTCGCGCTGGGGCTGTTCGGTCTGCCCGGGCTGAACCTCGTGGTCAGCCGCGTGTTCACGCTGATGGGCAACTACGTGCTGGTGTCGGTGCCCCTGTTCGTGTTCATGGCCTGCGTGCTGGAGCGCGCCGGCATCGCCGAGGCGATCTTCCGGTCGGCGCATGTGATGGCCGGACGGCTGCGCGGTGGTCTCGCAGTGGCGGTGATCATCTCGTGCGCGCTGATGGCGACAATGGTCGGCGTGATCGGTGCCGAGATCGTCACGATGGGTGTGGTGGCGCTGCCGGCCATGCTCGCGCGCGGCTACAGCAAGGACCTGGCGCTCGGCTGCATCTGCGCCGGTGGCGGCCTGGCCACGCTGATTCCGCCGAGCGTCGTCTTCATCATGTACGGCCTGACCGCCGGCGTATCGATCGGCGAGTTGTACACCGCGGGTGTCGTTCCGGGGCTGATGCTGGCTGGCATGTACATCGCCTACATCATGGTCCGCGCTTGGCGCAATCCGCACGAGGCGCCGCCGGCGACCGCCGAGGAACTGGCGATGACCTGGCCCGAGCGGCTGTCGATGATGCGCGAGCTCGTGCTGCCGGCGCTGGTGGCGCTGACCGTGCTCGGTTCGCTGTACGCGGGATGGGCCACGCCGACGGAGGCTGCGGGTGTGGGCGTGCTCGGCGCGGTGGCGGCGATGTGGCTCAACGGCAAGTTCTCATGGGACAAGCTGCGGCTGGCGGCGCAAGACACCGCCAAGGTCACGATCATGCTGTACTGGCTGTTCTTCGGCTCGTCGGCGCTGATCGGTGTTTACACACTGGCCGGCGGCACCAAGCTGATTCAGGATGTGATGACCGCGCTGCCGCTGGATCCGATCGCCGTTGTCATCCTGATCAACATCGTCTGGATCGTGCTGGGCTGCTTCATCGACTGGATCGGCATCCTGCTGCTGACCGCACCGATCTTCGTTCCGGTCATCGTCAAGCTCGGCTTCGACCCGGTGTGGATGGGCGTGCTGTTCTGCATGAACATGCAGATCTCGTACATCTCGCCGCCGTTCGGGCCCGCCGCCTTCTATCTGAAGGGCGTGACGCCACCCGGCATCACGATCGGACAGATCTTCAATTCGATCTGGCCCTATCTGGGTATCCAGTTCGTCGCCCTCGGTCTGGTGATCGCCTTCCCGCAGATCGCGCTCTGGCTGCCGGGCACGATGTCCAACTGAGTCGACGGTCGTGCTGCGCGCGCTGAACCGGGTCGTCGATGTGATGCGCGTGCCGGTCGACGGCGATCCGGCGCGCGCGGTCATCGACGTCGGTCCGCTGGATGGCGCTGCGCAGGTCTCCTGCGATGTGCTGGTTGTTGGCGGCGGCAGCGGCGGAACGGCAGCGGCGCTCGCCGCGTTGCGCGCCGGCTGCCGCGTGGTCCTGACCGAGGAAACCGACTGGCTCGGCGGGCAGTTCACCTCGCAGGGCGTCTCTGCGCTCGACGAGCACGACCACATCGAGGCCTTTGGCGGAACCGCCCGCTACTACGACCTGCGCCGCAGGCTGCGCGACCACTACCGTGCCACCGCGGGCGAGGCGGGGCGCCAGCCCGACTTCAACCCCGGCAATTGCTGGGTCTCGCGCCTCGCCTTCGAGCCGCGTGTTGCCGCGCAGGTGCTGGCGCAGATGCTGGAGCCGCATGCCGACCGCCTGACGATCCTGTATCGCAGCAAGCCGGTGGCCGCAGAGGTCGCTGCAGACCGCATCGAGCGCGTGACGGTGATGGGGCTCGACGACCGCCGCCTGCATACGATCGCTGCGTCGATGGTCATCGATGCGACCGAGCTTGGTGACCTGCTGCCGCTGACTGGCGCGGAGCACGTGGTCGGCGCCGAGACGGTCGCTCAGACCGGCGAGCCGCAGGCGCAGCCGGTCGAGCCCAAGCGCCACTGCGTGCAGAGCTTCACGTACACGTTTGCGTGCGAGCGGCGGCCGGAGGGCGAAAAGCATCTCGTCGCGCAGCCCGATCGCTATGTGCACGACCGCGAAACGCAGCCGTTCAGCCTGCGCATCGAGGTGCATGGGGGCGAGATCTACGGCGAGACCAGCGGCTGGCTCGACTATCGGCTGTACGACACGATGCCCGGCACCAAGGGCGGCCTGTGGACCTACCGGCGCCTGCTCGACCGCAGCAGCTTCGCTACGGGGGTCATGCATGACGTCACCATGTTCAACTGGCCTGGCAACGATTACCGTGACCGCAGCCTGCTCGACGGCAGCGAGGTCGAGGTCGCGCGCGCGTTGCAGGAGGCCAAGCGTGTCAGCCTGGGCTTCCTTCACTGGCTGCAGACCGAGGCGCCGGCCACCGCGGCACGGCTCGGCGCGCCCGAGATCCGCCTGCGCCCCGATGTGATGGACACCGCCGATGGTCTGTCCAAGCACCCGTACATCCGCGAGTCGCGCCGCATCTGCGCGCTGAAGACGATCGTCGAGCAGGAAGTCTCCGCGCATCACCAGCCGGGACTGCGCGCCGCGCACTTCGCCGACTCGGTCGGCGTTGGCTGGTATCCAATCGATATTCACCGTAGCGGCCCCGACGATGTCGGCGCATCGTGCCGCACCCGGCCGTTCCAGATTCCGCTGGGCGCGCTGATTCCGGTACGGCTCGCCAATCTGCTGGCGGGCGGCAAGAACCTCGGTAGCACGCACATCACCAACGGCTGCTACCGGCTGCATCCGGTCGAGTGGAATGTCGGTGAAGCGGCGGGCGCGGTCGCGGCATTCGCGCTTGAGCGTGGCGTGACGCCGGCCGGCGTGTGGCAGAACCGCGGTCTGCTCGCCGGTTTCCAGCGCCGGCTGCTTGCCGAGGGCGTGCCGCTAGCCTGGTTGATCGATGTCGGGGTCGACGATCCGCGCTTTGCCGGCGCGCAGCAGATGTACATGCGCGCGCCGCAGCAGTTTGCCGCCGACCTGCGCTTCGATCCCGACCAGCCGCTCAGCCCCGCCGATGCCGCGCTGTTTGGCGGCGGCGCGCGCCAGCCGTTGCCGCTCACCCGCGGCCAGGCGGCGCAACTTTTTCCCTGATGGTCTCATTGACCCGGAGCGAACTGCCGATGACGCCCGAACAGATCTTGTCGATTCCCCCCAAGGTGCTGACGCAGCGTCAGCGCGAGTTCTACTTCGAGCAGGGCTATCTGCTGCTTGAACGCGCCATCGATGAGCAGTGGCTGGCGCGGCTGCGCGCCGCCACCGATGAGATGGTCGAGCGATCGCGGAAGGTCGCGCGGTCCGACACGATTTTCGATCTCGAGCCCGATCACCGGCCCGACGCGCCACGGCTGCGGCGCGTCTCCAATCCGGTCGAGCAGCACCCGGCCTACTGGGCCTACTGCGTGGAGTCGGTGATGCCCGACATCGTCGCCGACCTGGTCGGCCCCGACGTCAAGTTCCATCACTCCAAGCTCAATTTCAAGTGGGCCCGCGGCGGTGAAGAGGTCAAGTGGCACTACGACATCAGCTTCTGGCCGCACACCAACTATTCGCCTCTCACGGTAGGCACCTACCTGTACGACTGTGGCATGGACCAGGGCCCGCTTGCGGTGCTGCCGGGTAGCCACAACATCGAACCGATGCTGTCGCAATACGACGCGCAGGGCCGCTGGACCGGCTGCCTGAGTGCCGAGGATTGCGCTCGGCTGGACCTTGGCAAGGCTGTCTTCATGCCGGGGCCCGCCGGCTCGCTCACCATCCATAACTGCCGCACGCTGCACTACTCGGCGAAGAACGAATCTGATCTCGGTCGGCCGCTGCTGCTGAACACGCTGACCTCGGCCGATGCGCTGCCGTATACGGTCAACCCGATCAAGCCGCGGCACGACCAGACGATCGTGCGCGGCCAGCGCGCGCGCTTTGCCCATCACGATCCGCGGCCCTGTCTGCTGCCGCCCGACTGGTCCGGCGGCTACACGTCGATCTTCGCGTTGCAGCAGCAGGAAAACGCCGGCGGCTCGATGATGTGAACGGCGGCGCCTAGCCGCCCAGCCCGTGCCGCAGCAGCAGATAAGCGGCGGTGCCCGCGCCGATGCTCAGCAGCGGATTACGGACGCGCCACTGCAGCAGCATCACCAGTGCCACCGCGATCAGTTCGGCCCACGGGCCGCGCGCGTGGTCGCGCGCCGAGCCAGCCACGGAATGCGCGAGCAGCAGCGTCATGATCGCCAGCGGCAGGAAGCGGCCGAGCCGCTGCACGATCGGCTGACGCGCCAGCCACTGCGCGGCCACGAACGGCAGCGCGCGCAGCGCGAAGGTGACCGCGCCGCCTGCCAGCAGCGCCAGCACCGCGTGCTGCGCGTCGATCATGGCCGCGGCTCCGCCGGTGGCGATACCGGCCCGCGTTCGACCAGCAGCCCGGCCAGCAGGCACAGCGCGATGGCGATCGCCAGCGCATGCGCCGGGGCCAGCGCCGAAGCCAGCGCGTAGGCGGCCAGCGCGATCCACAGCGGCCGGCTGTCGCCGCGGCTGCGCCACTGCTCGACCACCAGCACCGCGAACAGCGCGGCCAGCACGAAGTCCAGCCCCGCCAGCGGAAAGCGCATCTGCGCGCCCACCAGCGCGCCAAGCGCGGTGCCGCCCACCCACCACGCCTGGTTGAGCGCGCTCAGCCACGCCATCTGCGCCGGCGGCGTGCCGGCCGGCAGCGTGGTCAGCACCGAGTAGGTCTCGTCGGTCAGCTGGAAGATCATCAGCCAGCGCAGCGGCCCGCGGCGCGGGAAGCGCTCCAGCAGCGACAGCCCGTAGAACGCATGGCGGAGGTTGACGACGAAGGTCGCCAGCGCGACGGTGCCGACCGGCACGCCGCCCACGAGCATCGGAATCATCATGTACTGCGCGGCGCCGGCGTACACCAGCAGGCTCGACAGCAGCGCCAGCCACCACGGCGCGCCGGCCTGCACGAACAGGAAGCCGAACACCGCGCCCAGCGGCACGTAGCCCATCGCCACCGGCGCGGTCAGCGCCAGCGTGGACAGGCGGCCTCGCGGCGGGTCGGGGTCGATGGCGGGCGGCATGGGGTGAGGTGGCTGCGGGATCGCGAGCCGCCGGGTGCGCGTTGCAAGCAGCGGGCATGCGGCGCCGCGCAGCGGCAGGCGAGGGCGAATGATGCCCGTGATGGCGACGCCGCGTGACCCGACCCCGGTCCGGCCGCGTTGTCCGCAGGGCCCGGCGAGCCGCGTCGCGTCGCGTTTGCGACAATCGCACGATGCAGGCAGCAGCCGACACAGTCACGCAAGGCGCAAGCGAGTTCGTGTCGATCGAGCACGCGGGGGTACCGCTGCGCATCGAGTTCGCGCGGATTGGCGCCGAGCGCACGGACCGGCCGCTGATCGTGTTCCTGCACGAGGGGCTGGGGTCGGTCGCGCAGTGGCGCGACTTTCCGCGCCGGCTGTGCGATGCGGTGCAGGCGCGCGGACTCGTGTACTCGCGGCCCGGCTATGGCCGCTCGACCCCGCGCGCCGCCGCCGAACGCTGGGGCCGCGACTATCTGCATCAGCAGGCGCACGCGGTGCTGCCCGCGTTGCTGGCCGCGCTCGGCATCGACGCGCGTGCCGAGCCGCCCTGGCTGTTCGGCCACAGCGATGGCGGCAGCATCGCGCTGCTGTACGCAGCGCGCTTTCCCGAGGCGGTCGCCGGCGCAGTCGTGATGGCGCCGCACTACAGCGTCGAGGCAGTGGGACTTGCCGGCATCGTACGGGCGCGCGAGGCGTGGACGAGCGGTCGCCTGCGCGAGCAACTGGCGCGCGTCCACGACGATCCGGCCTCGGCCTTCTGGGGCTGGTGCGATGCCTGGCTCGATCCAGCCTTTCGCGACTGGTCGATCGAGGCCGAGCTGTCGGCGATCCGCTGTCCGCTGCTGGCGCTGCAGGGCGTCGACGACGAGTACGGCACGCTTGAGCAGATTCACGGCATCGGCCGCCAGGTCGCGCATGCGCGCATCCTCGCGCTGCCGGCCTGCGGCCACGCGCCGCAGCGCGACCAGCCGCAGGCGGTGATCGAGGCCACGCGCATGCTGATGCAGGCGCACGGCGCGGACGCTGCCGCCGCGCGCACAACCGCTTCCGCCAACCGGAGCCCGCGATGAGCCAGACGCGCCCCTACACCCCGGAGGCCCGCGGCCCGCTGGAGGGCGTGCGCGTGCTCGACCTGTCGCGGCTGGTGGCCGGCAACATGCTGACCGCGGTGCTCGGCGACTTTGGCGCGGATGTCATCAAGATCGAGCGTGCCGACGGCGGCGACGACCTGCGCCACTGGCGCGAGCAGGGCCACGAGATCTACTGGAAGGTGTACGGCCGCAACAAGCGCTCGCTGGTGCTCGACCTGAAGGACGATGCTGGCCGCGCCCACTTTCTGAAGCTGCTGCGCCACGCGCAGGTGCTGGTCGAGAACTTCGTGCCCGGCGGGCTCGAGAAGATGGGCTTCGGTCCCGACGCGCTGCTGGCCATCAACCCGGCGCTGGTGATCGCGCGCGTGTCCGGCTGGGGGCAGAGCGGGCCGTACCGGCACAAGCCCGGCTTCGGCACGCTGGTCGAGGCAATGAGCGGCTTTGCCTACCTGAACGGCTTTGCCGACCGGCCGCCGGTGCTGCCGCCGCTGGCGCTGGCCGACATGATCGCCGGCGTCTACGGCGCCACCGGCGTGCTGACCGCGCTGCGCGTGGCCGAGCGCGAGGGCCGCGGCCAGGTGATCGACCTGTCGCTGTTCGAGCCGATCTTCTCGGTCATCGCCTCCGAGGCTGCCAAGTGCGAGATCAACGGCACGCCGACGATGCGCGCCGGCAACCAGTCGACCCACACCGCGCCGCGCAATGTCTACCGCTGCGCCGACGGCCAGTTCGTCGCGATGTCGGGCTCGATGCAGTCGATGGCGATGCGCATCTTCGACACCATCGGCCGGCCCGAGCTGAAGACCGACGCGCGGTTCGCCACCAACGACGCCCGCGTGCGCCACCGCGACGCGCTCGACGAGATCATCGGCGAGTTCATCGGTCGCCACACGCAGCCGCAGGCGCTGGCGCTGTTCGAGCAGGCAGGCGTCACGGTCGGGCCGGTGTGCTCGGTGGCCGACCTGCTCGAGCATCCGTACGTGACCGGGCGCGAGGCGATCGTGCGGATGCAGGACGACGACCTCGGCAGCCTGCCGATGCACAACGTGATTCCGCGGCTGTCGGCCACGCCGGGTGCGCTGCGGCGACCGGCGCCGCGGCTGGGCGAACACACGGAAGAAATCCTGGCCGAGCTTGACCGGTTGCCGTGAGCGGGCACCGGTGACGATCTGCAGCGCGCGCAGCGGCGCGGGTGGCGCCGGTACCTGATCCGTCGGCCAGACGGCGACCGCGGATCAGCGCGCTGCGGGTTTGACCTGCGCGCGCGCCCGGCCCGCCAGCGCGTTCATGCAGTCGAGCAGCGACTGGCGCTCGGCCGCCGGCATCGTCAGGCGCGCGCGCAGCACCTCTGGCCGGGTCTCGCCGGCCCGCTGTACGCCGGCATCGACCTCGCGCTCGGTCAGCGCGGCGTTGATCACGTCGAGCGCCGGCAGCGCGGCAGTGCGATAGGTGTACGTGTTGGGCTGGCTCGGGTTCGGCTGCTGCTGTCCGCCGAGCGCGCGCGTGCGCTCACCGCCGGCCGCCTGCAGCCAGCCGTCGCTGACCTGCAGCGGCGTGGTTGGCTGGTTGGTGCGCAACGCCGCCGGGGTGGCTTCGTACGACGAGGCACCCACCAGCGCAGAGCCGCCTTCCAGAAAGCTGTCGACCCCGATCAGCAGCGACAGGTCGGTGGCGCGCAGCACCTCGCGCGGGGCCGGCAGCGGCTCCACGCCAACCACGCGCAGCGCGCAGCCCGCCACCTGACCGACTGCGTCGCGATAGACGTTGACCGAGCCATCGAGCCGCGTCGTGAGCGGCGAGGACGTCTGCGCCGGCGTTTTCGATGGTGACGGTGCCTTCGTCTGCGCCTGTACCGAGCACAGCGGGGCCACGGCGAGCGCCGCAAGGGCAAGTGAGGCGAGGCGGAAGCGGGAAGTGACGCGTGGCATGTTTCGACGGGAGAGCCCGGGTTGGGGAGGCGCAGTGCCGTCGGTTGCGGCGTTGGCCAAGGTCACGCAAGATGCCACAAGCGCCGCGTGCTGTCGTGGCACGGCGCTGCCGCCCATCCTGCGACACTGGCCGCTCATGCCTGCTCCCGACCATCCCGCTGAAGTCGACCCCCGGTTCGCCGCCCGAGCCGCGTCCCGGTTCGCCGCCGAACCGCGCACCGCGGCGGAGACAACACCCGCAGTGGCCGCAGGCGACGAGCCGGTCGCACTGCTGCGCGCGCTGCTGGCCGAGGCGCGCGTGGCCGCGCTGGCCACGCTGCACCGGGGCGACCCGGCGGTGTCGATGGTGCCGTTCGCGCTCGATCGCTCCGCAGGCGCGCTGTTGCTGCACGTCAGCGCGCTGGCTACTCACACGCGCGACATGGCCGAGCACGCCGCGGTCAGCCTGCTGGTGATGGCTGCCGAGACGCCCGAGGTACCGCCGCAGGCGCGCGCCCGCGCATCGCTGACCGGTGCGGTCGAGTTCATCGCGCCTGACAGCGCCGACCACGCCGCGGCGCGCGCGATCTACCTGGCCCGCTTCCCACAGGCCGAGCCGATCTTCGATCTGGCCGACTTCTCGCTGGTGCGCGTGACGCCGCACACCGCGCGCGTGATCGGCGGCTTCGCGCAGGCGGCCAGTCTGGTTGGCGACCGCCTGCAGCAGGCGCTGCGATGAGCGGGCGCACGCTTGCCGGTGGCAACGCCTTCGCGCTGGTGGTGCCGTCGCTGGCGCATCTGCCGGGGTATGCGGATGCGCTGCGCCGCGGCTGGTCGTCCAACACCGTGATTGATACGTCGGCGCAGGAACTGGCGCAGATCGAGGCCGACCCCGTGGCCTTCGTGGCAGGCAAGGTCGATCGCGAGGCCAAGGGGCCGCCGGTCGAGCTGCCCGATGGCAGCCACGTTGCGCGCCTGCCCGGAGTCATTCACTGGATCTGGAACATGCAGGACGACTGCTTTGCCGGCAGCATCGGTTTTCGCTGGCAGCGCGGCGGCAGCGCGCTGCCGCCGCACGTGCTGGGTCATATCGGCTACGCGGTGGTGCCGTGGCAGCGCGGCCGCGGCGCGGCCTCGCGCGCGCTGGCGCTGCTGCTGGCGAAGCTGCCGGCCGAAGACGCCGCGCTCGACAGCGTGACCATCACCACCGACCCGGACAACATCGCTTCGCAGCGGGTGATCGCGGCCAACGGCGGCGTGCTGGTCGAACGCTTCACGCTGCCGGCCGCATTCGGCGGCGGCGAGGGTCTTCGCTTTCGCATTGCGCTGAGTTCGCGTTGACTGCGCATGAGTGCGCGTTGACCGACTCCGTAAATGATCAGGGCGCCCGCAGGCGCCCTGATTGAACCGCTGTCCGCCGGTCTATCAGACCCGCTTGCGGTACTCGTGCGTGCGGGTGTCGATCTCGATCTTGTCGCCGGTGTTGACGAAGATCGGCACCGGGATTTCGAAACCGGTGGCCAGCTTTGCCGGCTTGAGTACCTTGCCCGAGGTGTCGCCCTTGACGGCCGGCTCGGTGTGCACGACTTCGCGCACCAGCGAGGTCGGCAGTTCCACCGAAATGGCGCGGCCTTCGTAGAACACCACCGACACCGGCATCGCGTCTTCCAGATACGACAGCGCGTCGCCCATGTTCTCGGCCTCGACCTCGTACTGGTTGTAGTCGGCGTCCATGAACACGTACATCGGATCGGCGAAGTACGAGTAGGTGCAGTCCTTCTTCTCGAGGATGATCTGCTCCATCTTGTCGTCGGCCTTGAACACCACTTCGGTGCCCGAGTTCGACAGCAGGCTCTTGAGCTTCATCCGCACGGTCGCGGCGTTGCGGCCGCCGCGGCTGTACTCGGACTTGAGCACGACCATCGGGTCCTTGCCGTGCATGATGACGTTGCCGGGACGGATTTCCTGCGCGATTTTCATGACTGGACTCTTCAGTGAGGTCGCGGACCCGGGCCGGGCGACGAGCGGAGCCGGCGATGCCGCGATTCCCGGCCTGGCGCCGGGGCGGTACTGCAATGAGATGCGCAGGACTGCCGCACCATGCGAAGCCGGCGATTCTAGCGGGCTTCGGCCGCAAATGCCTGCAGGCTCGCCGTCAGGTCGGGCAACGCGTCCAGCGCCGCGCGCCAGCGGCGCGCATGGGCGGCCCAGGCCGCCCAGGTGGCGCGGTCGGCCGCCGGCGGCAGCGGCAGCCGGTCGGCGTCGATTCCATTGATCGGCTCGCCGTTCCACGCGGCCGAGGAGGCGCAGATGGCCGCGGTCAGCGCCGGGTCGGCGCCAGCCCAGTACAACGCGTCGAAGGCCGCACGCTTGGCCGCGTGCACGCCGTCGTGCTGCGGATAGATCTGCCACAGGAACGGCCGCCCGGCCCACTGCGCGCGCACGAACGAGTCTTCGCCGCGCACGCAGTTCAGGTCGCAGGCCCACAGCAGATGGTCGTAGTCGCGCTGCGTCAGCCAGGGCAGCAGATGCAGTCGCAATGCGCCGATGCGCTGCGCGCTGCCGCAGAGCCGCTGGACCTGCGCGGCGGCCAGGCCGGGTGTTGCCAGCAGCAGCGTGGGCGCATCGTCCAGCGCGGCCAGCAGTGCCGGCAGCGCCGGGTTGTCGTAGCAGAACAGGCTGACGAGGCGCTCGCCGGGCGCGACCGCGATGCGCTGTGCCGCCAGCCAGGCCGCGGCGTCGAACGCCTGCTGCCGCTGCGTCAGGTCCGGCTCGCGCAGCAGCCCGCCGGTGCGCGCGCTGAAGCCCGGATAGAAGAAGTGCTTGGTCAGCCCGCGGCCGGGGCCGGCGAGTTGCGGTGACGGCAACCGGTGGCTGCGTTCCACATAGGGCTCGGCGCTCAGGTACTCCAGATTGATCCAGCGCGGCGGCGGCGCGCGCGCCGCCATTCGGGCAACAAACGCCTCGGGCGGATCGCAGCCGAAGGCCTCGACCACAACCTCGGCCGGCTCGGCCTGCGCGGCTTCGGCCCAGTCGCGTACCTCGACACCGGCTGTGCCGTGCGGCGCCATCCAGGCCAGCGCTCGGGCGTCGTCAACCCACAGGCGGACGGTGTCGCCGCGCGCTGCGAGGTCGGCGGCCAGCCGCCAGCAGACGCCGATGTCGCCAAAGTTATCGATCACGCGGCAGAACAGGTCCCAGCGCATCGGCGGATTATCGGCTGGCGCCGTCGCGCCATCGACCGCGCAAGTGGCGAGGCGGATTCTTGTGTGTACGCCGGGTCGGCCGCGGTGCGAAGCCGCCCGCCTTCAGGCCGGCGTGGCGCGTGCCGCGTGCGCTGCTTCGACCGCCGACGGCGTGGCGCCGGCGCTGCCAAGAAACTCGCGCAGGCGCTGAACCGCGTGGCGGTCGAGCGTGGTGCCGTGGTGCGGCCGGTGCAGGATGCCTTCGCGCCGGTTCAGCGTCACGCGCAGCCGCGCACCGGACAGCGGTTCGATATGCGCGCCCAGATGGTTCAGCAGCGACTCGATCTCGCGCCAGTGGATGTTGCTGCTGACCGGATCGTGGAACAGCGTGCGCAGTAATTGCTCGTGCTTGTGGCTCATGGCGACCTCAGCCGGCCGGATCGATGTCCGCAGGCTACGCCGCCGCTGCGTCGAGGTACTGACGCAGCGCAGCCAAGGGTCACGCTGCCGCGCTGGTCAGCCGAAAGGCGCGACGCCGATCAGCGCCCGGTGCAGCCACATCGCAAACGCCGCCCACGCGACTAGGCCGATGACGACCGCCAGCGCATCACGCCACAGCGGACCGGCCACGTAGACGGTGCCAGCAGCGCGATCGCGCCGGCGGGCGGCCATGTAGTCGAGCACCGCCCACACCAGGAAGCTGCCGAACAGCAGCACATCGGCCAGCATGCCGTTGGCGATCAGGTGCGACAGCGCCCAGATCTTTACCGCCAGCACCATCGGATGGCCGACCGCGCGCTTGATGCGCGTGCCCGGCACGTAGGCGGCCGCCAGCAGCACGAAGGCCGGCAGCGTCAGCAGCGCGGCCAGATGGCGGGTCCAGACCGGTGGCTGGAACAGCACCACCGGCGCCTGACGCGCCTCGGCATAGCCATAGACAATCGCCACGAAGCCGGCGACCGCGATCAGCGAGTACACGCCCTTCCAGCCATTCGGGCCGAGCACAGCAATACGGCGCGCGCGCCAGTCGTCGGCAAAGATACGCACCGAATGGGAGCCGAGAAACAACACGAGTCCGGCCAGCAGCAGCGTCATGAGGTACTCCGGGGAAGACCACTCAAGCCGGGAGTATCGCGCAGCAGACGCATGCCGACGATCAGTGCTGGCCCGCTGAGACGGGAAATCCCGATTCCGTGACGGCTCATTTATGAAGTGAGCGTACGCTTTCTCTAAAGCGCTTGTTTAATCTGGAACGATTGCCGCGCAGGAATATTTGGTGCGCTGCAATAAATTTTTCTTGACTTCAGCTGCGCCGCCCCTAGAATTCGTTTTGTGCATCGCAACAAACGAGCGATTCAGGAATCCGAAGTCAAATCAAACCGCAATTCAACTCAATCCAACCTTCAGGAGCTTCACCATGTTTGCCACGCCCGCCCAACTGCAGGAACTGAACAAGAACTCGCTCGACGCGCTGATGGCGCTGTCGCACACGATGTTCGACGCCACCGAGCGCCTGGTCGATCTGAACCTGGCCGCCACCAAGGCCACGCTGGAAGAGACTGCCCAGTCGGCCTCGGCGCTGCTGGCCGCGCGCGACGTGCAGGAGCTGACCGCGCTGGGTAACGCGCTGGCCCAGCCGTCGCTGGAGAAGTTCGTCAGCTACAGCCGCAGCGTCTACGGCATCGCCAGCGGCGCCGGCGCCGAGTTCTCGCGCATCGTCGACGCCCAGGTCTCGGAAGGTAACCGCAAGGTCGCCCAGCTGGTCGAGTTCGCCGCCAAGAACGCGCCGCAGGGCTCGGAGCCGGCCGTCTCGGCGCTGAAGAGCGCGGCCCAGGCGCTGAACGCCGCCTACGACACCTATGCCAAGGCCGCCAAGCAGGTCGCCGACGCGGTGGAGTCGAACGTGGCCGCCGCCACCGCCGCCACGCTGAAGGCGGGCGCTGTTGCCGGCGAAGCCGTCAAGGGCAAGGGCAAGAAGTCGCACTAAGCAGTCCGCTGCTCGGCTGAGGAGCCGCAGGTCAGGGCCGACGGGGGTTATCCCCGCCGGCCCTTTTTGTCGTGCCAACGGGCGGAGCGCGTCACGTCACGCCATCGGGTTGGGGTCGAGCCGGCCTGACGCCGTCATCCGATCGCGGGCGGCAAGCAGCCACCCGACCACGAAGTCGGCCACGGGCCGCTCCACCAGCAACCAGGCGCGCTGTGCTTCCACGCGCAGCAGCACCACGGGCAGATCGGCGCAGCGCGCCCGCGTGGCCTGCCCGGCGCGCGCGGGCAGCGCTGCAGCGTCCACCAGTCTTGCCAGCCATTGATCGATGTCTTCGCCTTGAAGCGCGATGCCCACCGTGCCCGCGCTGCGGTCGACCGCGCAGGCCAGTGCAGTCGCGCCAGGCCGCAGCGCCTCGACGACGCGGTCGAGCAACGCCGGCTGTCGCGTGACGATCCAGTACTCGGTTGGACT
>CAZTUT010000005.1:40612-44970 GCA_964616395.1 uncultured Burkholderiaceae bacterium | reverse complement strand
ACGTTTGCCAACGTGAGCTTCCAGGTGGGCGCCAACGCGGGGGAGACGCTGTCGATTTCCAGCCTCGCCAACGTCAGTTCCACTGCGCTCGGAACCTACAGCGCAGCATCAGTGACCGGCGTGGCAGCGACCGGATTCACGGCGATCACCGCCGGCGACCTGACGATCGATGGCCCGACCAGCACGGCCGGCGTTTCCCTCGGCGCAATCAGTACCGCCGCCGACGCAACAGCGCGCGCGGCGCAGATCCGGACCGCGGTCAATGCGGTGTCATCGCAGACCGGCGTGTATGCCGTGGAGGGAAGTGGCACCACCGTCCAGCTCTGGTCGGCCGGTGCGATCACCGTGGGCCTCGCGGGCACGGCCACGACGGCCAACACCGGCTTGACCGCGGCGACCACGGCCGCAACCAACCAGACCGGCTTCAACACGGTCAGCATCGCCACGGTCACCGGTGCCAACCAGGCGCTGGTGCAGATGGACGGGGCGCTGTCGTCGGTAGCCAGCTCTCGGGCGACGATGGGTTCGATTCAGAGCCGGTTCGAGGCGCTGATCAGCAACCTGCAGATCACCAGCGAGAACCTGACGGCCTCGCGTTCGCGGATCCAGGATGCCGACTTCGCCGAGGAGACCGCCAAGCTGACGCGCGCGCAGATCCTGCAGCAGGCGGGCACGGCGATGCTGGCGCAGGCCAACGCGGCGCCGCAAAACGTTCTTGCACTGCTGCGTGGCTAGCGTGATCAGGCGTTGTTATCGGGTTGAACGGGCGCAGGCTGCCAGCCGGCAGTCGCAGCGCTGCACATAGTCCAAGGAATCAGGAGTTCTCATGCCACAGATCATCAACACCAACATGCTGTCGCTCAATGCGCAGCGCAACCTCAACCAGTCACAGAGCGTCCAGGCGACCGCGATCCAGCGCCTGTCCTCGGGCCTGCGCATCAACAGCTCCCAGGACGACGCGGCCGGCCTGGCGATCTCCGAACGATTCACCACGCAGATCCGCGGGATGAGCCAGGCGGCGCGCAACGCTCAGGATGCCATCGGCCTGGCACAGACGGCCGAAGGCGCGCTGGCTTCGGTCAGCAACAACCTGCAGCGGATGCGCGAGCTGGCGGTGCAGTCGGCCAACGGCAGCAACTCGCAGGGCGAGCGCGATGCGCTGCAACTGGAGTTCGATCAGTTGCGGCAGGAGGTCAACCGGATTTCGGCGCAGACCGCGTTCGCCGGCGTCAAGCTGCTCGATGGCACGTTCGCCAACGTGAACTTCCAGGTCGGAGCAAACGCTGGAGAGACCCTGTCGATCTCCAGCCTCGCGAACGTCGCGTCGGGTTCGCTGGGCACCTACACCAGCGCTTCGGTGTCCGGGGCCGCCGCCACGGCGTTCACCGCGATCACGGCCGGCGATCTGACCCTCGACGGGCCGACCAGCGCGGCCGGCATTTCGCTCGGCGCGATCAGTGCGGCTGCGAACGCGACGGAGCGCGCTACGCAGATTCGTACGGCGGTCAATGCGGTGTCGGCCCAGACCGGCGTCTACGCGGTCGAGGGCAGCGGCACCACTGTGACGCTGCGCTCGACCGGCGCCATCACGATTGGTCTGGCGGGAACGGCAACGACCGCCACCACCGGCCTGACGGCAGCGACCACGGCGACCGCGACGCAGACCGGCTTCACCTCGAACAGCATTGCCACGGTCGCGGGATCCAATGAGGCGCTGCTGGCGATGGATGGTGCGCTGTCATCGGTCGCCAGTTCGCGCGCGACGATGGGTGCCATCCAGAGCCGCTTCGAGGCGCTGATCAGCAACCTGCAGATCAACACCGAAAACCTCACGGCAGCCCGCTCACGAATCATGGATGCCGACTTCGCCGAGGAGACCGCGCGCCTGACACGTGCGCAGATCCTGCAGCAAGCGGGTACGGCCATGCTGGCGCAGGCCAACGCGGCGCCGCAGAGCGTGCTGGCGCTGCTGCGCGGCTAGAGCCGGGTGAGCCATCGTGAACATCGTCCATCAACGGTCCGCATGCTTGCCGCGCGGCGCCGTCGGTCATCAGTTCATTTCAAGGAAGATGCAATGCCACAGATCATCAATACCAATCCGCTGTCGCTGAGCACTCAGCGCAGTCTCAATCAATCGCAGGGAACGCTGCAGAACGCGGTGCAGCGGCTGTCCTCGGGGCTGCGCATCAACAGCAGCTTCGACGATGCTGCCGGTCTGGCCATTTCCGAGCGCTTCACAACGCAGATCCGCGGCCTGTCGCAGGCGGCGCGCAATGCCCAGGACGCGATCTCGCTTTCGCAGGTTGGCGAAGGCGCGCTCGCCTCGATCGCCAGCAATCTTCAGCGGATGCGCGAGCTGGCGGTGCAGGCAGCCAACGGCACCAACTCGCAGAGCGAGCGCGAATCGCTGAATCTGGAATTCGACCAGCTCCGCCAGGAAAACAACCGGATCAGCGCACAGACTGCGTTTGCCGGCGTCAAGCTGCTGGACGGCACGTTCGGGACCATGAGTTTCCAGATCGGTTCGGACGCAGGCGAATCGCTGGTGGTGGGAACGGCTGGCAATACGACCGCAGCGTCGCTGGGCAGCTACGCGGCTGCGACCGTCACGGGCGCGGCGGCCAGTGCGTTTACGGCGATCACTGCCGGCAACCTCACCATCGATGGTCCGACCAGTGCCGCGGCAGTTTCGCTTGGCGCGATCGGCGCGGCGGCGGACGCCACCGAACGCGCGGCCCAGATTCGCACCGCGGTCAACACGGTGGCAGGGCAGACGGGCGTCTACGCGGTGGCCGAGAGTGGCACCACGGTCACCTTGCGTTCCACCGGCACCATCACGATCAACCTGTCGGGGACGGCCTCCACGGCGACCACCGGCCTGACCGCCGGTGCGACTGCGGCCACGACGCAGACCGGCTACGCCGGAGCGAACCTGCTGACGGCGGCTGGCGCGGGCGAGGCCATGCTGGCGCTGGATGGTGCGCTGACGTCGGTGGCCAGCGCGCGCGCCACCGCGGGGGCCGTCCAGAGCCGCTTCGGCGCCCTGATCGACTACCTTCAGTCGGCCGGGGAAAACATCACCGCGTCGCGATCGCGGGTGATGGACGCCGACTTCGCACAGGAGACGGCGCGGCTGGCGCGGGCTCAGATCCTGCAGGAGGCTGGCACCGCCATGCTGGTCCAGGCCAACGCCACCACGCAAAACGTGATGAACCTGCTGCGAAGTTCGTGACGGACCGGCCCGGCCGGCGCCCGCCATGTTGGTCGGCGCCGGCCGCCTGCGTCCTGAGTACGCGCGGCGGAGCGTGGGCAACCCGATCCCTAAAGTTTCAGCCCGCAGCGCCGTAACTCCATCTGTATCCAAGGAATTTAGAGCGAGTTTCCAATATGAACCCTCAATCGATTCGAGTCTCGGGCAGCACGACGGCGCCGGACAGCAGCGCCCGGGCGTCCTCCGCTGCCCCTGTGGCAGCGCGATCGGCCGCTGTCGACCAGCTACTGCGCCAGGCCGGGACGAACGCGACCGGGCAGACCGCGTCGCCGTCGCTGCAGCAAGCGGCCTCGGCGGCCGTCGAGGCCAATCGCTGGCTGGCGGAAAAAGGCAGCGAATTGACCCTCGAATTCGACGATGCCGTCGGCCGGACCGTGTTCAGACTCGTCGACTCGCAGACAGGCGCGGTGGTCCGGCAGATTCCGTCCGAGGAAGTGCTGGCGATTGCCCGCGCGCTGGCCGAAGACGCGCCGTCCGGCGCGTTGCTGCGCACTGACGCCTGAGGCGTTGCGAAAGGCAATCCAGATGGCTACGAGTTCCGTCACCGGTTCGGGACTGGACGTCAATTCCATCGTCTCGCAGCTGATGACGCTGGAGAAGCGTCCGCTCACAGTACTGACGCAGCGCGAAACCCAGGTGACGGCGCGCATCACTGCGCTGTCGCGTGTCCAGGGCGGTGTGTCGGCCTTGCAGAATGCGGCCGCCTCGCTGGCCAAGACCTCAACGTTCAATGCCATGCGCGCGTCGTCGTCCGGCGACGGTGTGATGGCGGCTGTCACCGACAGTACCGCCGCTGCCGCTGGGACCTACCAGGTCAAGGTCAACAGCCTGGCCAGTTCGCATGCGCTGGCCTCGCAGGTGTTCACCGCCAGCGATCAGATTGGCACCGGGTCGCTGACCATTCAGTTCGGTAGTGTCAGCGGCAACAATTTCACCCCGGCGGCCACCAGCAGCGCCACGCCGATCACGATCACCTCGTCGAACAACACGCTGGCCGGCATCCGCGATGCGATCAACGCCGCCAAGATCGGCGTGACCGCCAGCGTGGTCACGGATAACGCCGGATCGCGCCTGTCGTTGATCGCCA
>CAZTUT010000005.1:0-40512 GCA_964616395.1 uncultured Burkholderiaceae bacterium | reverse complement strand
GTGACCGCCAGCGTGGTCACGGATAACGCCGGATCGCGCCTGTCGTTGATCGCCAACGACACCGGGCTGGCCAATACCATCCGGGTCGCGGTCAATGATGGCTCCGATGGCAGCAACACGAACAATCAGGGGCTCTCGCGGCTGTCGTTCGATCCCACGATTTCACTTCCACCTGGCGATGCAACCGGCAACGGGCGCCAGATGCTTCAGACTCGCGCCCCGGTCGATGCCAGCTACGAGGTCAACGGGCTGGCGCTGACGTCCTCGTCGAACAAGGTCAGCACTGCGATCGGCGGCGTGACGCTCGACCTGAGGAAGGCATCGGCCGACACCATCAACACCATCACCGTCGAGCGCGACACGCTGTCGATCCGGATGGCGGTCGACAGCTTCATCAAGGCGTACAACGACGTCGACAAGGTGATCCGCGACGTCACGGCCTACGACCCGGCCAACCGCAAGGGCGCGGTGCTCAACGGCGACAGTGCAGTGCGTTCCGTGCAAAGCCAGCTGCGAGCGCTGCTGGGCTCGCAGATGAGCGCAGCCACAGGCGATTTTTCCATGCTGTCTTCGGTGGGCATCGAGATCGGCAAGGACGGCTCGCTCAGCCTGAGCGCAACCCGCTTCGAGGCTGCACTGGCGGATCCCGCCAAGATGAGCCGACTGTTCACCACCACCTCCGAGGGCAGTGAGTCGGCGCGGGGCTTTGGCGTGCGCTTCGAGGCGCTCGGCAAGCTGATCGCCGGGCCGGGCGGTCTGCTGCCCGGCCGGACATCCAGCCAGCAGTCGCAGATCGATGCGATTGCCAAGCAGAAGATCCGTCTCAACGACCGGCTCGACGACATCGAAAAGCGGCTGCGTCTGCAGTACGCAGCACTCGACGCCCAGCTGGCGAGGATGCAGGGCACCAGCAGCTCGCTGGCCAACGCACTGAGCCAGTTGCCCGGCGGCGGCTAACCCTCGAACTGCAGGGCAATTCCGATTAAACCTGCGCCAAACGCCGCCGATATTGAAACTACGGCTAGTTCAACGAGGGTGACATGACTGCATTTGCTGCCAAGGCTTACAACCGTGTGTCGGTCGATTCGGCCGGCGCTGCGAGCGACCCCCACGCGCTGATCATGCTGCTGTTCGACGGCGCGCTCGCAGCGGCACGCCTGGGCCTGGGCCACATGCAGGCGGGACGCATTGCCGAGAAGGCCGCCGCGGTGTCGAAGGTGACCCGCATCATCGACGAGGGTCTGAAGCTGAGTCTCGATCACTCGGCGGGTGGCGATCTGTCGAAGCGGCTGGCCGACCTGTATGACTACATGGTGATGCGGCTGCTGCAGGCCAACCTGCGCAATGACGCGCAAGCCCTGGCCGAGGTCATCAAGCTGCTCGACGATCTGCGCGGCGCCTGGGCCGAGATCAAGGGCCGTGCGCCCGCTGCGGCCGCCGCGAAAGCACCGCCGGCGACTGAGCCGCCGTTGCCGCAGGTCGCCGTTCCGGCGCGCGCGCCGCAGCCGGGCCTGCCGCGCATGTACGAGCAGCCCGAAGGCAGCCGCCGGCTGGCAGCGACGGCCTGAGCAAGGCGCGGAGACTGGCATGCCCGATGACGGCCTCACCGACCTGGCGTCCGCGTCCGGCCTGCTGCACCTGTACGAGTCGATCGCACGCCTCAGCCACGACATGGTCTCGGCGTCGAGCGCTGACGACTGGGGCCGGGTTGGCGAACTCGAAGATCAGTGCCGGTCGCTGATCGCCACGCTGAAGGCCGCTGCGGCGATACGCCCGCTCGGACAGGCCGAGCAGCGCCGTCGGGTGGAGCTGCTGCGCGAGATCCTTGCGCATGACGCGCAAATCCGCACCCGGTCGGAGCCGTGGCTGCGGCAGCTCGAACACTTGTACGCATCGCTGCCCCGCGACAGCGGCGGCTAGGACACGGCGGTGGAACTCGGGTCCGTCGTTCAGTCGGTACTGCGAGTCGGTGCTTCCGAGACGCGCGCCGGTGCCGAACGCATTGCGCTGTCGTCGCGCATGCTGATGCCGCTGCTGGCCAGTCAGGGTAGCGGTCTGGCCGGCATGACCGAGCTGGCGCGTGACCTGCGCGCCGAGATCGCGGCGCGCGGCGAGCGCGGGCTCACCCTGATCCTGCCGACCGGTGCCGCCCACGAGTCGCAGCCAGCCCGCATCGACGTGGGCGGCCGGCAGGTCGTCATCCCCGCCGCGCTGCGCGATGCCTTGCTGGCACGGCTGGGCGCTGCCGAGACGGGGCCGCTATCCGCGCGTGCGGCAGCACCCGAAGACATCGCGACGCGCGCCTGGGCAACGGGCGCCACCGCGCAGGCCGCGGCGTACTCGGCCGTGCCCAGCGCGCCGAACGCGGCGCACCTGGCCGCGCAGTCCGCGCTTGCCGCCAGCGTCGGCGGGATCGCACGTGAGCTGCTGCGCTCTGTCGTGCCCGCCACGACCGGGCCCCGGCGCGATGCGGCCGACCTGCCGCGTGTCGAGCTGGGTCGTCCGGCGCTGGGCGAGCTGGCCGGCGCGGCGCCTGTCGGCCCGGTGCTGCCCGTGCCCGAGGTGGCGGCGCGGCTGCGGCGTGACGTCGAGCGCAGCGGCCTGTTTTTCGAATCGCATCTGGCCCAATGGGCGCGCGGCGAGCGCAGCGTCGAGGACATGCGCGCCGAGTTGCTGCATCTGGCGGCAGAGGCCTCCGGGGCGTCGGGCAAGTCGGCAGCGCAGGCAATCGTCGACGGCGCCCCGCTGCGCGTCTCGGGCCAGCTTCGGCTGCTGCAGGAACCGTGCATCGCCATCAGCGGCGCCGCGTGGCCGGGTCAGCCGATGCTGATGCTGATCGAGCGCGAGCCACCGCCACGCGACGCCGCGCCCGGCCTGCCACCGGTCTTCGGTGCGCATCTGCGCCTGGCGCTGCCGCGGCTGGGCAACGTCGACATCCATCTGCGCCTGGCCGGGGAGACGCTGTGCACGACGATCAGCGCGCAGGATCCGGCCCGGTTGAGCGACGGCCTGCCGATGCTGGGCGCGCAGTTGCGTGCATCCGGGCTGATGCCGGTCAGCACCCAGGTGCTGGCTGCCGAGGGCGTGCCAGCATGATCCCGCATGACGAGGCCGACAGCGTGCCCCTGCGGGCCCGCCGCGCGGCCGCGCTCACCTATGCGCGGGCCGATGCCCGCGCGCAGCGCGCACCACGCGTCAGCGCCAAGGGCAACGGGCTGATCGCTGACGAAATCATCGCGCGCGCCCGCGAGGCGGGCGTGCCGGTCCATGAATCGCGCGAGCTCGTCTCGCTGCTGATGCAGGTCGATCTCGACCAGCACATTCCGCCGGCGCTGTATGTGGCCGTTGCCGAGGTGCTGGCCTGGGTCTACCGGCTGGAGCAGCGAGCCGCGCCCGACAACTGAAACGGAGTATCGCCATGGGCGTGACCAATCCATTTCCCGAGCCCGAATCCGCAGCGCTCGAGCCGTTCACCGTCTACTCGGCAGTCGAGATCGCCGCACTCGTGGAACGGATGAAGCTGGCCGATACGCCGATCACTGCGTATTTCGACCGTGGCCATGCGTTTTCGCTGACCTCGCTGCTGGCGGTGCAGGCGCCGCGCGGGCTGATCTTCGACAGCGTGCGCGACGAGAGCCGCCTTCTTGCCGCCGAGTCGGTGACCTTCGTCGGCTTCATCGAAAGCATCAAGGTCCAGTTCACCACCGGCCGCGCCGAGAAGGTCACGTTCGAAAACGGTGACGCCTTCCGCGTGCCGATGCCCGACAAACTGCTTCGTCTGCAGCGTCGGGATGCGTTCCGGGTGCGCACGCTGGCCGGCCAGCCGGCCCATTGCCTGGTGCCTTATGGTCCGGACAGCCGCCAGTACGAAAAGCTGCAACTGCTCGACATCAGCGTCGGTGGCGTGGCCGTGCTGACGCAGCCGCAGAAGTTCCAGCTTCCGCTGGGCAAGCGCATTCGGGACTGCTATCTGGATCTGCCCGGTATCGGCTCGGTCAGTGTCAGCCTGCAGGTGCGTCACATCGAGCCCGACGCCAACGGCAAGAGCGGCGGCACGGCCGGGTGCGAATTCCTCGACCTGAGCAGCCAGGCGGGAAATCAGATCCAGCGCTATGTGAACCAGCTCGACCTGGAGCGGCGCAAGGTGGCCGAGCCGGTCTGACGCTTCCCCAGGCCGCGGTGGCGGCATCGAGACCGAGCGGGCAGTCGCGCATGGCGTTACTGCCCGTTTTTCTTTGCGCGCTCCAAAAAAAACGGCTGACTTGCGTCAGCCGTTGGGAGCAAGGCCATGCAGCCTTGGGCAAGGTTCTTTCAGCCGGCGCTCAGCGGGACAGCGCGCGGCTCTCATCAGTGGCGTAAAGGTCGTTCCAGGCGCGTTCGTACTGCGGACCGGTCCCGATCCAGGCCACGGTGCCGACGCTCAGCGCCGACGTGTACAGCGCCACGGTGCGTGCGGAGACATCGCCGTTCAGACGCAGGCGGACCGCGCTCAGCAGGTGCGCGTGGCCGGGCGCGTAGTCGCGATCGATGACCTGCATCGACTCGGCCTCGTCTTGTGGCCACGGCAGCAGGCACTCGGGTAGCCCGGCGATGCCCGCGCCCTCGGAATCGGCATCACGCGCCGAGGTGTCCTCGAACCAGACGAACAGATCGGTCGCTGCAACCGGCGCGGAGGCCGGCGCCACGAACCGTACCGGCGCCTTGTCCGGAACAATGAAGTGGTCGAGCGGCTTCGCACTCGCTTCGGCCATCTTCCGGAAAACTTCGAGACGTGTCATTGGGCTCCCTGTCTGCGTTTGGTGCCACGCAACCTTTCGCGGCGTTCTTGGCATCTATTACGGCATTGAGGTGGCCGGCTTGAGTAACACGCGCCGGCTGCAGGCGGCAAAGTGAGGGGGAAAAGCGGGCCAGTTCCTCGGTTCGACGGGCGGCTTGAGGAAAAAATTTTTGCTGTCGACCCTAAAGTGGCGGCAACCGCGGCCGATATTCATCTGATCGGGTGGAGAGCCGATCCGGATACTCGTCGTCCATTGCCAGGGGATTTTGCGTTCGCGCATGGTGCGCGCCCGCGGTCCGACAGGTCGTGGCCGATTCCGACTCCGCTCAGGAAAAATCGCTAGAACCAACAGCCAAACGGCTGGAGGACGCTCGCCGCGAGGGCCAGGTGCCGCGCTCGCGCGATCTGGCGCATCTGATCCTGCTCGGCGCTTCTGCGGGCCTGCTGGTGGCCTTGTCCGGACCGCTGATGTCGGCCTGTCAGCGTGTTCTGACGCGTGGCCTGAGCTTCGACGCGAACGTGCTGGCCGACCCCGCGCAGATGACCGTGCGCCTGAGCGAGCTGTCGATCGCAGCGTTGCTGGCGGTGGCGCCCATGTTGCTGGTGATGCTGCTGGCGGCGATCGCCGGCCCGCTGGTCATCGGTGGATTCATCTTCTCGGGCAGCCTGGTGGCGCCCAAGTTCAGCCGCATCGACCCGCTGCAGGGATTCAAGCGCCTGTTCTCAGCCACGGCGCTGGTCGAACTGGCCAAGGTGCTGATCGTCTCCGTGCTGCTGGCGGTCGTTGGTGGCTGGTACGTGCACTCCCATCTGGACGAGTTCGCCAGCCTCGCGCTCGAAGCGCTGCCTGCCGGCCTGTCGCATCTGGGCTGGATGGCGGCGACCGCCTTCGCGCTGCTGGTGGCCACGCTGGCATTCACCAGCGCGATCGACGTGCCCTACCAGATCTTCCAGCACCGCTCCAAGCTCAAGATGTCGCTGCAGGAAGTCAAGCAGGAGGCCAAGGAGACCGAGGGCGATCCGCACGTCAAGGGCCGCATTCGCCAGCAGCAGCGCGAGATGGCGCGCAAGCGGATGATGGCCGCGGTACCCAAGGCCGACGTGGTGGTCACCAACCCGACCCACTTCGCGGTCGCGCTCAAGTATCTGGAAGGCCGCCATCGGGCGCCGGTGGTGGTCGCCAAGGGGGCCGACGAGGTCGCCGCCAGGATCCGCGAACTGGCGCGCGAGGCCGGTGTGCCGCAGCTCGAAGCGCCGCCGCTGGCGCGCGCGCTCTACAAGCACGCCGAACTGGGCGAGGAGATTCCGGCGGCGCTGTACGGCGCCGTAGCCCAGGTGCTGGCCTGGGTGTTCCAGCTGCGCGCGTTCACGCCGGGCCGCAGCGCATGGCCCAGCGCGCCGCAGAACATCGACGTGCCGGAAGGCATGGACCCGCTGGCGCCGCGCGCGACCGCCTGAACCCTGCCGACTGAGACCGAATGAACGCCGTCGCCGCCGCCTTCGACCACCCGATCCTGCGCGCCGTGCCGTGGCGCCAGCTGGCGCTGCCGATTCTCGCCTTCCTGGTGCTGGCGATGATGGTGCTGCCGCTGCCGCCGTTCCTGCTCGACCTGCTGTTCACGTTCAACATCGCGATCAGCCTGATCGTGCTGATGGTGTCGGTCTACACGCGCAAGCCGCTCGAGTTCGCTGCGTTTCCGACGGTGCTGCTGCTGACCACGCTGATGCGGCTGTCGCTGAACGTGGCCTCGACCCGCGCGGTGCTGACCGATGGCCACACCGGCCCCGACGCGGCCGGCAAGGTGATCGAGTCGTTCGGCCACTTCGTGATCGGTGGCAGCTTCGCAGTCGGCATCATCGTTTTCGCGATTCTGGTGGTGATCAATTTCATCGTCATCACCAAGGGTGCCGGCCGGATCGCCGAGGTGGCGGCGCGCTTCACGCTGGACGCGATGCCGGGCAAGCAGATGGCGATCGACGCCGACCTGAACGCCGGCATCATCGACGACAAGGAGGCCAAGCGTCGCCGTACCGAGATCGCGCAGGAGGCCGACTTCTACGGCGCGATGGACGGTGCCAGCAAGTACGTGCGCGGTGATGCGATCGCCGGCATCCTGATCCTCTTCATCAACATCATTGGCGGGCTGGCCATCGGCATGCTCAGCCACGGGCTGCCGGTGGCCAAGGCGGTCGAAACCTACGTGCTGCTGGCGATCGGCGACGGCCTGGTGGCGATGATTCCCGGACTGGTGATCTCGATCGCCGCCGGCCTGATCGTCTCGCGGGTGGGCAAGGAGGGCGAGGACCTCGGCGGCCAGATGACCGAGCAGATGTTCACCAAGCCGCGGGTGCTGGGGATCACCGCCGCCATCCTCGCGATCCTCGGCGTGATCCCCGGCATGCCGTGGTTCGTGTTCCTGCTGTTTGCGGCTATCTGCGGCTGGATGGCGTGGATGCTGCATCAGAAGAACATGGCCGCGCAGGCGCCCGCCGCAGTCGCGCCGCAGGCCGCCGCCGATGCGCCGGCGCCGCAGGAGGCGAGCTGGGACGATGTGGTGCCGCTCGACGTGCTGGGCCTGGAAGTCGGCTATCGGCTGATCCCGCTGGTCGACAAGGCGCAGGACGGCGAATTGCTCAAGCGCATCAAGGCAATCCGCAAGAAGTTCGCGCAGGAAATCGGCTTCCTGCCGCCGCCGGTGCACATCCGCGACAACCTGGAGCTGAAGCCCTCGCAATACCGGGTGCTGCTCAAGGGCGTGTCGGTGGGCGAGGGCGAGGCCTTCAACGGCATGCTGCTGGCGATCAACCCGGGTGGCGTGACCCAGACCGTCGCCGGCACGCCGACCCAGGACCCGGCCTTCGGCCTGCCGGCGATCTGGATCGAGCCGCGCACCCGCGATGCTGCGCAGGTGCTCGGCTATACGGTGGTCGACTGCGCCACCGTCGTGGCCACCCACATCAATCATCTGTTGACCTCGCATGCCGGCGCGCTGCTGGGCCGGCAGGAAACGCAGGCGCTGATCGACCACGTGGGCAAGCATGCGCCCAAGCTGCTCGACGACCTGGTGCCCAAGCTGATTCCGCTGTCCACGCTGCAGCGGGTGCTGCAGAACCTGCTGGACGAGGGCCTGCACATCCGCGACCTTCGCAGCATCGTCGAGACGCTGGCCGACGCCGCACAGCGCAGCACCGATCCGGCCGAGCTGACCGCGCACGTGCGCGCCGCGCTGCGCGCGTCGATTGCGCAGACGCTGTTCGGCTCGACGCGCGAACTGAACGTCATCGCGCTCGACTCCGAACTCGAGCGTGTTCTGCTGCAGTCGATCGGCAACGGCGCGGGCGACAGCGCGGCGGTGGAGCCGGGGCTGGTTGACCTGATCCAGCGCGGCGCCGCGGCCGCCGCGCAACGCCAGGAAGACATGGGCATGGCGCCGACGCTGCTCGTGCCTGACCGCCTGCGCGTACCGCTGGTGCGGCTGCTGCGGCGCGCCGCGCCGCGCCTGCGCGTGCTGGGTCACGCAGAGGTGCCGGAGACCAGCCAGATCCGTGTCAGCACCGTGCTGGGCGGCGCGGGCTGAAGCGCATGACGATGACATCGATCCGATCCGACCTGCGCAGCCACCGCTGCGCCTTTGAAACTTTCTACATGTGCACCCTGAGCCAGTGGAGTGACAGATGAGCTTCAAGCGATTCGTGGCAGCCAGCATGCGCGAGGCAATGACTCAATTACGGCGCGATCTGGGCGACGATGCGGTGATCCTGTCGAGCCGACGCATCGGGCGCGGCCAGTTCGAGATCCTCGCCGCGGCGTCGCGTGCGGTCGATGCGATCGTCGAGGAAGCGCGTCGTCCGCTGCGCGAGCGCGCCGAGCCGCCTTCCGCGCGAAGCACCGAGCGCGAACAGTCTTTCGAAGACTATGTGCGCCGACAGGGCAACGGCGCGGCCCGCGTGTCCCCGGCCGGGGCGTCTGCCTATAGCGCCGTCGCGCGCGCGGAAGTGCAGGACGATGATGCCGGCTTTGACGAGCCGCGTGCCGCCGAGCCGCGCACCCCGGCCCGCCCGGTGCGCGCGCAACCGGCGCCGGTTGCGCCGATCCCCAACGCCCGCGTCCCTGCCACCGCCGAGCCTGCGGTGTTCCGTCGCCGCCCGTCGCGCGAACTGCGCGGGCAGATCACGCCGATTCCTGATGCGGCGCACGCGGCTACGCCTCGTGCTGCGACTCCGGCCGCAAGCGCGCCGGTAGCTCCGGCGTTCGTCGCAGCGCCCGCCGTCGCGCCAGCGCCTGTTGTGTTCCAGCCCGCTGCCACCGCACCGATGACGGTCGCGCAGCCGCTGTCGTCGCCGGCATCGCCGCAGCTACATGTTCCGGCAGCGTTGGCGCCGGCTGTGCCAATCGCCATGCCGAGCCCGGTGGCGCCGGCCGTCGCACCCGCGGCAGCCGCCGCGTCGCCGACCAGCGAGCAGCTGATGGCCGAACTGGCGAGTCTTCGCGCATCGCTGCAGCAGCAGATCAGCTCGCTGTCGAGCAGTGTGGCGACCTCCGATTCGATGCGCCGCAACCCGCTGCAGACACGCGTGATGACGCGTCTGCTGACCGGCGGGTTCTCGGTCGATCTGGCACGCCGGATTGCGCTGCGCACACCGTCGATGGACAGCATCGAGGAGGCCGACGCCTGGCTGCAGGAGGTGATCTCGCTCAACCTGCGCTGTGCCGGCCCGCAGGACAGCCTGATCGACGCCACTGGCGTATTCGCACTGGTCGGACCGACCGGTGTGGGCAAGACCACCACGGTGGCCAAGCTGGCGGCGCGTTTCGCCGTCAAGTACGGCGCCTCCGCCCTCGGGCTGATCACGCTCGACGCCTACCGGATCGCCGCGCACGAACAGTTGCGCGCCTATGGCCGCATCCTGGGCGTACCTGTCCATCTGGCGCAGGACGGCGCCACGCTGCGCGAGTTGCTGGCCTCGATGCGCGGGCGGCGGCTGGTGCTGGTCGACACCTGCGGCCTCGGCCCGCGCGATGACCGGCTCGGCGAGATGCTGGGCGTGCTGGCGCATGCCGGCGCCGCCACGCAGAAGGTGCAGCCGGTGCTGTTGCTCAATGCGTCATCGCACGCCGAAACGCTCGACGACACGGCGCGTGCCTGGGGCGCGGCCGATGCGGCCGGCACGATCCTGACCAAGCTCGACGAAGCCGCCCGCATCGGCGGCGCGCTCGACTGCGCGCTGCGTCACAAGCTCAAGCTGCTGGCGCTGACCAACGGCCAGCGGGTGCCGGAAGACATTCACCATCCAAATGCGCGTCTTCTCGCGCATCTGTCGCTCAAGCCGTCGGCCCAGCACTTCACGCTGGCCGACGAAGAGAGCGCGGCCCTGGCATCGCTGCCCGCGGTTGCCAGCGGAGCCGCGCATGCGTGATCCCGCGTTCGTTGGCCGTCCGGCGGGCCGGATCGTGTCGCAGGTGCTGCGCGCCGCGATACCCGGAGCGGTGGACCTGCACGTTACGTCGAGCGACCGACCGCAAGCCGACCGCAGCGGTGACCAGGCGGCGACGCTACGCCGGATGTTCGGCGGTCCATCGCTGCGCGTGCTGCCGGTGCTGTTGCCCGACGCACATTGCGCCACCCGCGCCAGCTGGATTGCCAAGCTTGCGGCCGGCTTCGCCCGCCATGGCGAGCGCACGCTGGTGGTCGATGCGGCGCGCCTGCACGTGGCCGCCGCGCTCGGCCTGCGCGCGCGCTTCGACCTCGTGCACGTGTTGCGTGGCGAGTGCAGCCATGAACAGGCACTGCTGGATGCCGGGCCCAACCTGTCGATTGTTCCGGCGGCGCGCGCGCTGGCGCTGGCCGAGGAGACCGGGCTGTCGCTGACCGCGCTGCTCGGTCCGCTTCAGCGTGAATTGCAGTCGCGCAGCGGCTGCGACCTGGTGCTGCTGCTGCTGCCTGGCGCTGCCGACGTGGCGGTCGCGCGGCTGCCCGCAGGCGACATTCTGGTGCCGATGCTGCCCGACGCGCCTGCGATCGCGCAGTCGGTGCGCGAGATCGAGCGCATTCTTGCGCGGCTGGTCGAGCGCGAGTTCGAACAGCCGGCAGCACAGCCCGTGAAGCCGGCATTTCGCCTGCTTTTTCTGGGTATGGATGCGACGGCCGCAGGTACGCTGGCAGAGCAACTGGCGAGCCGTTGCTCGCCGCTGCTGCGCTTTGCCGGTGCCGCGCGCATCGGCCGTGATCTGGGCGATGTGGTGCGCGCTGCTGGCGAGTGGTCGCTGGCGACGATGCGATGGACACGCTAGGCAACGAGGAATCGATGTGGAATCGACCACCGCAGTGGCAGGACCGGGAGAAGCAGTCGTGACGAACGAAGCCGTGGTGTACACGCCGCGCGGCAGGGTCCAGCGACAGGACTACGTCAAGCAGTACGCGCCGCTGGTGCGCCGGCTGGCGCACCAGATGGTGGCGCGGCTGCCCGCCAACGTCGAGCTCGACGACATGATCCAGGCCGGCATGATGGGCCTGATGGATGCCGTTGGCCGCTACGAGGAAACGCAGGGCACGCAGTTCGAGCACTACGCGGCCAGCCGCATCCGCGGCGCCATGCTCGATGAGCTGCGCGCCAACGACTGGCTGCCGCGCTCGGCACGCAAGAGCCAGCGCGACATTGAAAACGCCATCCACCGGCTGGAAGGAAAACTGCGGCGGGCGCCGAGCGAAAGCGAGATTGCGCGCGAGCTGAGCATGACGCTGACCGAATACCAGTCGGCGCTGAACGAGGCGCGCGGCGCGCAGCTGGTCTACTTCGAGGACATCGGCGGCAACGCGCACGACGAGGAAGACTATCTGGAGCGCAACATCGCCAGCGCGCTCGAAGGTGGTGGCGACCCCAGTGCGCTGCTGGCCGACAAGCGCTTCCGCGGCGCGCTGGTCACTGCGATCGAGAACCTGCCCGAGCGCGAGAAGCAGCTGATGGGCATGTATTACGAGCAGGACATGAACCTGCGCGAGATCGGCGCCGTGATGGGAGTGACCGAGTCGCGCGTCTGCCAGTTGCACAGCCAGGCGGTCGCGCGGCTGCGCGCCAAGCTCAAGAGCTGGTAGCGACCGGGCTGCGTGCGGCCGGGGCGTGTCGCATCTGTCCCCGTCGGGCGCGGATCACAGGCCTGACCGCGGCGTTTCGCGGCATGGCGAACAGGCCCTGGCGTCCTGCCGGGCCCTGCAATCAAAAAAAGCGGGTAGGAGAAGCGGGTGGTCGGGCTTATGCCGACGCGGTTGCGCGGCGGCTTGCCGCCGCTGACAGCGCGCCACGGGTGCCGTACAACGCCGGCTCGCGCTCCGTCCCCGTGAGCGCGAGCACGGCATCGAGTCGCGCCCGGTTGGCCGACAGACGTGCGGCGACCAGCGCGGCATTGACGTCATTGAGGCGCTGCGCTGCTGTCATCGCATCCAGCAATGCGAGCCGGTCGGCCCGGCTCGCGCCGCGCATCGCGCGCGAGATCTGCTCGAACGCCTGCGCCTTGGCATCAGCCAGCGCCGGCAGTGCGTCGGCTTCTCCGCGCACCAGGGCCGACTGTTCGCTCTGGAGCGTCGAGCGCAGCGCTTCGAGCAGCGTGCTTGCAGTCGTTGCGGCGGCAGCGGTCATTACAGGGTCTGCGGTGTCAGGCCTTGCGGTTCAGCAGTTCGCCAACGCTGGCGATCAGCTTGTCGGCGACCGCCCCCGAATTGACGGTAAAGCGGCCCTCGGAGATCGCGTCTCGGACTTCGTCGACCTTGCGGGCATCGAATTCGTCGCCGAAACGGCTTTCGAGGCGTGCGAGCTTGGCAGCCATATCGGAGACCTGGACTTTCTCCGTTTCGCCTGCAGAGGGCGCGCCTTCGGTCGATTTGGCGCGCGTCTCCTTGCCCTGGGGCAGTACCCGGTCGGGGCGCAACGGTTCATTGGTGCTGGAAATCTTCATATCAACTCCCGCTTTTCAGCTTTGAGCATCCGGTTCAATCTGCATTACGGCAGCCTCAGCATGAACTTTAGCCGCATGTTGATCGCGGCGGCCCGTGGAATAGTCGGGCAATGGCAGGTCAGTCGATGCGCAGACCTGCTTGAATATCGGCAGAGGCCGGGCAGACTTTCGGATCGCCATCGCTAGAAAACCACCTCGACTCGCCGCCCGCCACGCGCGGTGCCGGTGATGATCCGCCCGGCGTCGGTGCGGACCCGCACGCTCTGGCCGTCTTGCGCGGAGGTCATCGCGATCGCGTCCACCGTGACCGCGAAGCCGCGGCCACGGCCCATCACCTTGACCGGATCGCCGGCGCTGATCACCTGCGGCGCGCGCAGCGCGGCCAGCGGTAGCGGCTGGCCCGCGGCCAGTGGCCGCGACAGCACGCGATTGTCGAGCTGGGCGATATCGGTGACCACACCCTGTGCCTCGCGCGTCCACTCCACTTCCATTGGCGACAGGTCGTCGGGCCCGATCGGTGTGTTTGCGGCCAGCGGTCGCGCGGCCACCAGCGCCGGGCCGAAGACCCGCACCGTGACCGGCATCTGCACCGACCAGGTGGCGCCTTCAGCGCAGCGCAGCCCGAGATGTGCACGGCCCCACAGCCGCGCACCGGGCGGAACAAAGGGCTCGATGCGCGCGCAGGGTGCAAGTTGCAGTCGCGGATCGAGCTGGCCGAGCGTGACCTCCACGCGCGCCTGGGATGCCTGTTGCGTGTGGGATGCGGTCAGCGCGCCGCTGGCCTGCGTCTGCAGATAGAGCAGCAGGTCGGGTGACGCCGCGGTCTGGGCCGAGGCGCTGCCGCAGGCGAGCGCAACCGCGCCAGCCATCGCCAGCGCGGCACGCCGTGAATTGGTGAGGAGCAGCCGGAACATGGGCGCCAGTGTGGCGCGCATGACGAGCGCGTAACCGGAAGAAAGACGCGCACAAGCCGGCCTTATCCGCTGATCCGGGCCAACCCCTCAGCATCATCATCGGTCGCCACAGGAAGAACTTTAGGGGTCGATTGAAATTTTTTTCACGACCCTGCTGCCGAGGCGGCTGCCCATGATCGACAAGCTCAACCAGACGATGAACTTCAATGCCCAGGCGCTGCTGCTGCGGTCCGAGCGTACCCGGGTGCTGGCCTCGAACATCGCCAACGGCGATACGCCGCACTACAAGGCGCGCGACTTCGACTTCCGCGGCGCGCTGCTGCAGGCCACGGCGCCGACGACCGCCGCAAGCCGGGTCAGCGCGCCACTGGCGCGCACCGATGGCGCCCATATGAATACCGCCGGGTCGACGGCCGCGGCCGCCAGCCCGACGCTGCTGTACCGCACGCCGGCGCTGCCTTCGCTGGACGCCAACACGGTCGACATGGACATGGAGCGTGCCGCCTTCGCCGACAACGCGGTGCGCTACGAGGCGGGCCTGCGCTTCATCAACGGCCAGATCCGCACGCTGATGACCGCCATCAACGGCCAGTAACGGATTCCGGGAGATCGCGATGAGCCTGTTCAAGGTGTTCAGTGTCAGCGGCAGCGCGGTGAGCGCGCAGACGCAGCGGCTGAACCTGGTGTCAAGCAACCTGGCCAACGCCGAGAGCGTGGCCGGGCCCGACGGCAAGCCTTACAAGGCGCGCCAGGCGGTGTTCCAGACCCAGATGCTGGATGCCGAGCAGAGCGCGGCGGGTGTGCGCGTCGCGCAGGTGATCGAGGACAAGGCCGAGGCGCGTCGAATCCACAACCCGGATCACCCGCTGGCCGACGAGAACGGCTACGTGACGATGAGCAACGTCAACGTGGTCGAGGAGATGGTCAACATGATCTCCGCCTCGCGCAGCTACCAGACCAACATCGACGTGATGAATACCGCCAAGAACCTGCTGCAGAAGACGCTGCAGCTCGGCAGCTAGACGACCTCCATACGAACAGGGCAGATCAATGACCTCAGCCAGCACCCTTAGTGGCCTGCTCGACAGCAGCGCGGCCACCAATGGCTTCAACGCCTCCGGGACACGCGATGCATCGAAGGAACTGAACGACCGCTTCCTCAAGCTGCTGGTCGCGCAGATGAAGAATCAGGACCCGCTCAATCCGCTGGACAACGCGCAGGTCACCAGCCAGATGGCGCAGATCAACACGGTGACCGGCATCAACGGCGTCAACGAGTCGGTCGCCAAGCTGCTCGCGCAGTTCAGCGCGATGGAGTCGTTGCAGGCGTCGCAGCTGACCGGCCGTAACGTCCTGGTCGAAGGCAACAGCCTCAGTGTCGACAGCACGGGTGCGGCCCGTGGCGGAGGCTTCGACCTCGCCGGCCCGGCTGACCGTGTCACGGTCGAAATCCGCGACGCCAGCGGCGCCGTGGTGCGCACGCTCAGCCTCGGCGCCAGCGAGGCGGGCGTCGGACGCTTCGCCTGGGATGGTCGGACCGATGCCGGCACCGCTGCTGCCGAGGGCCGCTACAGCATGACGATCAAGGCCATGTCCGGGACGCAGCAGGTGCCTGCCACAGCGCTCGCGGTGCGTCAGGTCGAGGCGGTGGCGCGGGTCGATGGCGCCACCCAGCTCGTGCTGGCTGGCGGCGGTCGCGTGGCCTACACCGACATCAAGCAGATTCTCTAGACGCGCCGCGGCGCACGACTTCATTCACGACACGCATCACGTCCACTCAACGAACACGCAGAGAGACTTCCCATGAGCTTCCAGCAAGGCCTGTCCGGACTGAACGCCGCCAGCAACAACCTGGCCACCATCGGCAACAACGTCGCCAATGCCTCGACCATCGGCTTCAAGGCGGCGCGCGCCGAGTTCGCCGACGTGTTCTCGCAATCGCTGTCGGGCGGCCTCGGTTCGCAGGTCGGCATCGGCGTGACCTTGGCTGCGGTACGCCAGCAGTTTTCGCAGGGCAACATCAGCACGACGTCGAATCCGCTGGACCTGGCCATCAATGGTTCAGGCTTCTTCCGGCTGTCGGCCAACGGCGCCACCACGTACACGCGCAACGGTCAGTTCTCGCTCGACAACAACGGCTACATCGTCAACAACGGTGGCGCGCGTCTGACCGGCTACCAGGCCGACTCGGCCGGGCTGATCGCCGCCTCCACGCCGTCGGATCTGCGGCTGTCGCTCGGCAACCTGGCGCCGCAGCCAACGTCTGCGGCCAGCATGTCGCTGAACCTCGACTCGCGCGCTGACATCAAGGGCGCGCCGTTCAACATCACCGACCCGGCCAGCTACAACTCGTCGACCGGCATGACCGTCTATGACTCGCAGGGTAATGCGCAGACGATGACGTTCTACTTCCGCAAGACGGCGTCCAATACCTGGTCCGTCTACGGCGCAGCCAATGGCGCGGCCCTGAATGGCGGCGCGCCGATCGGCACGCTGCCGTTCGGCAGCGACGGCAAGATGGCTGCCGACGTCTCGATGAACCCGTCGATCACGCTGACCAACGGCGCGGTCTCGCCACTGACATTTCCGGTCACCTTCCCGCGGGACACGATGACGCAGTTCGGCGTCAACTTCGCGGCCAGCCAGCTGACCCAGAACGGCTATACGACCGGTCGTATCGCCGGCTTCGCGATCGGCGAGGACGGCGTGATTCTCGGCCGCTACACCAACGGACAGACGCGTGCGCAGGGCCAGGTGGTGCTGGCCGACTTCGTTAATCCGCAGAGCCTCGCTTCTCTCGGCAACAACCAGTGGGCCGAGACGATGGAGTCGGGTGCGTCGCTGGTGGCGTCGCCCGGCTCGGGCTCGCTGGGGTCGCTGCAGTCGAGCGCGCTGGAGGAGGCCAACGTCGATCTGACCGAGGAACTGGTGAACATGATCACCGCGCAGCGCATTTACCAGGCCAACGCGCAGACGATCCGGACCCAGGACCAGGTGATGCAGACGCTGGTCAACCTGCGCTGAGCGCGGCTTGTCTCTTTCCTTTCTGCACTGAGCTGCCATGGACCGACTGATCTACACGAGCATGACCGGGGCCAAGCACCTGTTCAACCGGCAGGCCGTGCTGGCCAACAATCTTGCCAACGCCAGCACCACCGGTTTTCGCGCCGATCTGGTCGCGCAGCGCGCGGTGCCGACGCAGGGCGGCGCCCCCGGCGCCCGCATCTTCTCGCTGGAGACCACCACCGGCTCGGATCTCACGCCCGGGCCGATGCTCGCCACCGGCCGTGCGCTCGACGTGGCGGTGCAGGGGTCGGGCTGGATTGCGGTCCAGGGGCTCGACGGCAACGAGGCCTACACCCGCGCCGGCAACCTGCAGGTCAACGTCGATGGCACGCTGACGCTGCCCAACGGCCTGCCGATCCTGGGCGATGGCGGACCGATCACGGTGCCGGCCGACGCCAAGCTGCAGATCGCCGCCGACGGCACGATCTCGGCAAAGACCGCCAATTCGCCGACCGTCAACCAGGTCGGGCGCATCAAGCTCGTCAATCCCGAGGCCAACGCGCTGACCAAGGGTCTTGACGGCCTGTTTCGTACCCGCAATGGCGAGCCCGCCGATGCTGATCCGAACGTGCGCGTGGCTGACGGCACGCTCGAAGGCAGCAACGTCAATGTGGTGGAGGCCATGGTCGGAATGATCGCGGCCGCCCGCCAGTTCGAGATGCAGATGAAGATGCTGGCCGTGGCCGAGCAGAACGAGCAGAAGGCCGGCTCGCTGCTGTCCGGTGGCTGATCGCTGCGCTGACCTTTTCGTAACCGACCCGATTCCGCCCAGGACACCACGATGATTCGCAGCCTCTGGATCAGCAAGACCGGCCTCGATGCGCAGCAGACGCAGCTCGATGTCGTTTCCAACAACCTCGCCAACGTCGGCACCACCGGCTTCAAGCGCGCGCGAGTCGCCTTCGAGGACCTGCTGTACCAGAACGTGCGGCAGTCGGGCGCCAGCACCTCGCAGCAGACGCAACTGCCCACCGGACTGCAGATCGGCACCGGCGTGCGTCCGACCGCCACGCCGCGCATGTTCACGCAGGGCAACTTGCAGTCGACCGGCAACCAGTTCGACCTGGCAATCAATGGCCAGGGCTTCTTCCAGGTGCAGCTTCCCGACGGCACCACCGGCTACACGCGCGACGGCTCGTTCCACGTGGACGCCAATGGCGGCCTGGTGACGGCCAGCGGCTTTGCGCTGTCGCCGGCGATCACGGTGCCGGCCAATGCGCTGGCGGTGACGGTGGGCCAGGATGGCACGGTAACCGCGACCGTGCCCGGTCAGGTCGCACCGCAGAACATCGGCACGATCCAGCTTGCCAACTTCACGAATCCGGCCGGTCTGGAATCGCGTGGTCAGAACCTGTTCGCCGAGACCGCCGCGTCCGGCACCGCCAATGCCAACACGCCTGGCAGCAACGGCCTGGGTACGCTGCAGCAGGGCTATGTGGAGACCAGCAACGTCAACGTGGTCGAGGAACTGGTGTCGATGATCCAGACCCAGCGCGCCTACGAGATCAACTCCAAGGCGATCCAGACCAGCGACCAGATGCTGGCGCGGCTGGCGCAACTGTGAGCGAGACGATGACGACGAGGCATGTTCCTTTCCTGCGCGGCCTGCTCGCGATCGCGCTGCCGCTGTTGCTGGCCGCCTGCGCCGCGCCACGCCACGAAATCGTTGCCAATACGCCAACCACCGCGCGGCCGATCGCCACGGCCGCGGCCACCGGCGTGCCGAGCGGTGGCATCTACCAGCAGGTTGCGTACCGGCCGCTGTTCGAGGATCGCAAGCCGCGCTACATCGGTGACATCCTGACCGTGCAGATCAACGAGAAGCTCAACGCCAGCCAGAGTGCGAACTCGAACACCGAGCGCACCTCGGAGTTCGATGTCGCGCTGCCCGGCGTCAGGGGTTTCCTTGGCAAGAAGATCAACCCGCTGGCTGCGAGTGGCAGCGTCAGCAACACGTTCGACGGCAAGGGCGCGACCACCTCATCCAATCTGTTCAGCGGTGCGATCACTGCCACCGTGGTCGAGGTGCTGGCCAATGGAAACCTCGTGATCGCTGGCGAGAAGCAGATCGGCATCCGCCGCAACAGCGAGGTGCTGAAGTTCACCGGCGTGGTCGACCCGGCCCAGATCCAGCCCGGCAACGTGATCAGCTCGACCCAGGTGGCCGACGCCCGCCTCGACTACCGCGGTGGCGGCTATATCGAGGAGGCGCAGGTCAAGGGCTGGCTGTCGCGTTTCTTCGATTCGTTCTCGCCGTTCTGACCGACACCGCATTGCGACCGCATCCCGCCTATGTCCTGTTCACGGATTTCGCAACGATGAAGTCACCGTTTGCCCGGCTCGCCGCCCTTGCGCCCGTGCTGATTCCCGCAGCCCTCGCAGCCCTGCTCGCCGTCGCTTCGCCGGCGGCGCAGGCTGAACGCATCCGCGATCTGGCCACGATCCAGGGCGTACGGCCCAACCAGCTCATCGGCTACGGTCTGGTGGTCGGCCTCGATGGGTCGGGCGACCAGACCACGCAGACGCCGTTCACCGTGCAGAGCCTGCAGTCGATGCTGACGCAGCTCGGCATCACGCTGCCGCCGGGCACCAGCCTGCAACTGCGTAACGTTGCGGCGGTGATGGTGACCGCCACGCTGCCGCCGTTCGCGCAGCCGGGCCAGCAGGTCGACATTACGGTGTCGTCGCTTGGCAATGCCAAGTCGCTGCGCGGCGGCACGCTGCTGATGACACCGCTGAAGGGCGCCGATGGCGCCGTCTACGCGGTGGCGCAGGGCAACGTGCTGGTCGGTGGCGCGGGCGCGTCGGCCGGCGGCAGCAAGGTTCAGATCAATCACCTGAGCGCAGGCCGCGTGCCCAACGGCGCCACGGTCGAACGCGCGGTGGCCACCCCGTTCCTGCTGTCGGACCGCATTCGTCTCGAACTCAACGTCACCGACTTTTCCACAGCCGCCCTGGTGGCCGACTCGATCAACAAGCGGTTCGGCGCCGACGCCTCGATGCCGCTGGACGGCCGCGTGATCGAGGTGCGGGCACCGGCCAGCGCCGCCGAGCGCGTGCGCTTCATGGCCGAGCTGGAGAGCATCGACATCCCCACGGTCACGCCGCCGGCGCGCGTGATCGTCAACGCCCGCACCGGCTCGATCGTGATGAACCGCAGTGTCACGCTGGAGCAGGCCGCGGTCGCCCACGGCAATCTGTCCGTGACCATCAACTCCGAGGCATCGGTGTCGCAGCCCGCGCCGATGTCCCAGGGGCAGACGGTTGTCACCGAAAAGGCCGATATCCAGATCAAGCAGGACGGTGGATCGCTGATGACGCTGCCGCAAGGAGCAAACCTGGCCGACGTGGTCCGGGCGCTCAACGCGCTTGGTGCCAATCCCGGCGATCTGGTGGCGATCCTGCAGGCACTGAAGGCCGCAGGCGCGTTGCGCGCCGAGCTGGAAGTGATCTGACGGCGGTTGCCATGGCGTTGATCGACTCCCGCACGCTCACTCCCTCGGCCAGCGATCTGGCCGCCGACAGTCGCTCGCTCGACGGCCTGAAGCGCAGCGCGCAGCGCGATCCGCGCGGCGCGGTCAAGCAGGCCGCGCAGCAGTTCGAGGCGCTGTTCATGCAGATGGTGCTCAAGAGCATGCGCGACGCCACACCGAAGAGCGGATTGCTCGATTCGCCCGCCGGCGACACCTATACCGGCATGCTCGACCAGCAGATGGCTACGCGCATGTCGTCCAGCGGTACCGGGCTGGCGGATGTGATCGTCAGGCAACTGACGCGTCACCTCGATCGCGGCGCCACCACGGGTGCCGCGGAGGGCGCCGCCAGCGCCCCGGCCGCAGGTGCCGCGGCGGCCGCCCCGGCGCCGCTTGCCGCCGCACCGGTTGGCAGCAGCAAATCGCGCGCGCTGGCGGCCTATGGCAGCGCACCGGCCCAGCCAGCAGCGGTTGCGGCTGATCGCGGCGTGGAGCGGCTCGCGCCGCGCCCCGCCGATGGCAGCAGCAGCCCGCAGCGCAATTTCGTCACGCGCCACTGGGACGCGGCGCAGGCGGCCCAGCAGGCCACCGGCATCCCGGCGCAGTTCGTGCTCAGCCAGGCGGCGCTCGAGTCGGGCTGGGGCAAGGCCGAGATCCGCGGCGCCGACGGCCTGCCCAGCTACAACCTGTTCGGCATCAAGGCAACGGGCGGCTGGCAGGGTCGTACGGTCGACGTGGTCACCACCGAGTACGAGAACGGCATGCCTCGCAAGGTGGTCGAGAAATTCCGTGCCTACAACAACTACAGCGAAGCATTCCGCGACTGGGCGCAGCTGCTGGCCGCCAATCCGCGCTATGCCGGCGTGCTGGCGCAGGGTCGCGACGCGGCCGGATTCGCCCACGGCCTGCAGCGCGCCGGCTATGCAACCGATCCGGCCTACGGCGACAAGCTGACGCGCGTGATCGCCAGCGTCGGCGCCGTGCTGCGCTCGTGAGCCGCCATGCCGCTTTTCGCCGGATCAAGTTTTGCGCAGTCGTGCCGTAATGCCACGTAGCCCCCGTCATTCGATCCCATGAGCTCAGGCATCTTTTCCGTTGGCAACAGCGCGCTGGCGTCGGCCTACACCGCGCTGCGCACGGCCGGCAACAACGTCGCCAACGCCAATACGCCGGGCTATTCGCGGCAGTCGGTGGTGATGACGCCGCAGGTCGGTGCGCAGATCGGCGGCCAGGTGATCGGTCGCGGTGTCTCGGTGGTGGAGGTGCGCCGCAGCTACAGCGAGTTCCTGACCGGCCAGGCGCATCAGGCGGCGGCCAGCAGCGCCGAGGCCGACATGCGTGCCTCGCAGCTCGGGCAGGTGGCGCGGCTGTTCAACAATGACAGCACCGGCATCGGCTCGGCGGTCGACCGGTTCTTCAATGCGGTGCAGGACCTGGCCCAGCGCCCGGGCGATGCCTCAGTGCGTCAGCAGCTGGTCGGCGCAGGCAACCTGCTCACGCAGCGGTTCAATGACGTTGGCAACCGGCTGTCCGAGATGCGCGGCGGCTCGGACCGTCAGGTGCGGCTCGAAGCCGACACGGTCAACCGTCTCGCGCAGGAAATCGCGCTGCTCAACGACAAGATCTCGCTGGCGCGCGGCAGCGGCGCCTCGCCCAACGACCTGCTCGACAAGCGCGACGCCGCCATCCGCAACCTGAACCAGTCGGTGCGCGTGAGCGCGGTCGCGCAGAGCGATGCCAGCGTCAATATCTTCCTGGGCAACGGCCAGCCGCTGGTGGTGGGCGCCGAGGCCAACACGTTCGCGGCGCGCAGCGATGCGATCGATCCGCAACAGCTGCGCATCGGTGTCGTGCAGAAGGGCGGTGCGTTCCTTCCGGTCGAGACCGACGCGATCGGCGGCGGCCGCATCGGTGGCCTGATGCAGTTCCGCAACAAGGATCTGGTGGATGTCGAGAATCAGCTCGGCCGCCTTGCGGTTGCGCTGACCAGCGAATTCAACACCCAGCACCGGCTCGGCAACGATGGCAGCGGAGCCGCGGGGGCTGACTTCTTCGAGCCGGTCGCGATGACCGCCGTGGCAGCCAGCACCAATGGCAATCCTGCCACGACCGCCAGCGTTACGCTGGCCGATGCCTCGCAACTGAAGGCCAGCGATTACCGGGTCGACTACGACGGCGCCAACTACCGGCTGACGCGTCTTTCCGACGGCACCACGTTTGCACCGTCGGCTACGCCGAGCTTCAGCCAGGATGGCTTGACCATCTCTCTCGCGGCGACGCCGCCGGCGGTGGGCGACCAGTTCCTGATCCGACCGTTTGCCAGCGCCGGCCGCGACCTGGCGGTGGCGGTGGTGCAGGGCGGCCAGGTGGCGGCAGCCAGTCCCGTGAAGGCCAGCCTTGCCAGCGGCAACACCGGATCGATCGTGATCGATGACCTGGCGGCGCAGGGCCCGGTGCGCAATCCGGCGTTGGGCAACGCGGTCGATCTGGTGTTCACGTCGGCCAGCGCGTTCGAGATTCGCAGCGGCGCCACCGTGCTCGCCAGCGGCGCGTATTCGTCGGGCAGCCCCATCGCCTTCAATGGCTGGAGCCTGACGCTGCGCGGCCAGCCGCAGGCAGGCGACCAGGTGTCGGTACGCGCCAACAGCGGTGCGAGCGCCGACAACCGCAACGCGCTCGAGCTCGGCCGCATCGCCGACCGCGCGCTGATCGACGGCACCGCGCTGTCGGGCGGCTACGCCAACATTGTTGCCAACGTCGGCGGCGCAGCGCAGGGCGCCGAGGTCTTCAGCGTCGCGCAGGCCTCGATCCGCGACAGCGCAATGAACGCCGAAGCGCAAATCTCGGGCGTGAACCTCGACGAGGAAGCCACACGCCTGATTCAGTACCAGCAGCAATATCAGGCGGCCGCCAAGGTGATCGCGGTCGGCCGCACCATCTTTGACGAAATCCTGTCGCTTGCACGGTGACCCTCATGTTGCGCCTGTCTACCTACCAGCAGTTCCGTGCCAGCGAGCAGAACATCGCCAACCGTCAGCGCGAACTGTTTGCCACCCAGCAGCAGGTGTCGTCGGGCAAGCGCATCGATGGCCCGGCCGACGATCCGGCAGGCGCGGCCGACGCCGCAAGCATCCGCTCGTCGCTGGCCCGCTTCGAGCAGTTCAAGAGCAACCAGGACCATGCGAGCTACCTGCTGGGCCTCGGCGAGTCGGTTCTCAAGGGCGTGGTCGACGGCATCCAGGACGCGCAGGAGAAGCTGGTGGCTGCCGGTAACGGCGCGCTCGGCGATCCCGAGCGCCAGATGCTGGCCACTGAACTCGAAGGGGTGCTCGGCCGGCTGGTCGGTCTGGCCAATTCCAGCGACGGGGCGGGCGGCTACCTGTTTTCCGGCACCACGCCGTCGGCGGCGCCCTTCACGCAGAGCGGCAACGCCGTCGGCTACGTGGGCGACCAGACCGCGCAGCGGCTCGAGATCGCGCAGGGGCGGCTGCAACAGGTCAAGTTTCCGGGCGACGCCGTGTTCAACCGGATGCGTGCTGGCAATGGTGAATTCACCACGGCAGTCGGTGCGGCCAACACTGGCGGCGCATGGATCGATGCCGGCAGCGTGATCGATCCGTCGGCCACCCAGGATCGGCCGTATGCGATCAACTTCACCGTCGACGCACTCGGGCCGCGCTATTCGGTGGTTCGCACCAATGCCGACGCCACCACCACCGTGGTGGCCAGCGGCAACTATGCGTCGCCAGCCGCGATCCAGTTCGACGGCGTGCGCGTCAACATCACCGGGTCGCCCGCCAACGGCGACACGTTCACGCTGCAGCCGGCCGGCAGCCAGTCGGTCTTCGACTCGCTGGCGCAGGCGATCGATGCGCTGCGCCAGCCCGCCGCGGCTGATGGCGTCACGCGCGCCCGGCTGCGCACTGCGCTGGCCGGCACGCAGGCCTCGATGGCGGGTGCGCTCGACCATGTGCTGATCAAGCAGGCTGAAATGGGCGCGGGGCTGCAGGAGCTTCAGGCGTACGGCGATCTGAACGAAGACCGCAGCATCGAATACCAGACGCGCCTGTCGGCCGTCGAGGATCTCGATTACGCGAAGGCCACCGCGGAGCTGGCTCGACAGCAGATCGGCTATCAGGCCGCGCTGCAGAGCTACTCGATGGTCTCCAAGATGTCGCTGTTCGACTTCCTCTAGGCGAACGTCGCTTCGCGGCGACTTGCCAGCATCGTTGGGACATCGGGATACCCCGCCGCGACGGCCCGCCGCCGTGCTGCCTTCTTCGGCCACGCGCGGCGCTATCCTCGCGGTCGATCTGGAATCCATCGCCGTGGCCGACTCCGATACCCCCGCTGTGCGTCCCGCACGCCGCCGTGGCGACAAGCCGCCGCTGGCTTCGCGCGCGCGCGAGCTTGCAGTCGGCGATGTTGATCCCGGGCCGGGCCCGGCACCCGAGGACACGTCGGCCCCGCCAGCGTCCTTCTTCGAGACCACCACCGACGCGTTCCTGCGTTTCGATGCGCAGCTGCGCGTTGTCTATGCCAATCCCGCGCTCGAGCGCGCGACTGCATTGTCCAAAGCCGCCTTCATCGGCCGCCGGCTGACCCAGGTCGATGGGTTCGAGCCCTACGCGCCGCTCTGGGAAGCCAAGCTGCGCGAGGCGTTCGATTCATTCGACGATCACTGGTTCAAGTTCAGCTATCCGCATCCAAGCGGGTCGCGGCGCTTCGACGTGCGGCTTCACGTGGAGATCACGCGGCGTGCCGGAGTGATCTCGGCGCGTCACGTCACCGCGCAGCTGCGCGATGCCACGATGCCGCGCGAGGCGCTGCGCGCGTCGCGCGCAGCCGACGATTTCATGTCCACGCTGCTGGCCGAAGCCCCGGTCGGCCTGTTCCTGCTCGACCGCGATCTGTGCTTCCGCGCCTGGAACGAGGCGATCGAAGCCCAGTCGGGGCTGCCGGCGGCGGCCGTGATCGGCCGCACCGCAAGCGAAGTCGAACTGCTCGCGCTCATTCCGCAGTTGCAGGACCGGCTGCGCGACATGCAGCAGGGCCGATTGCGCACGCTGACTTCGTTCGAGTTACAGGTCGCGCCGTCCGAGGCGCTGCCAGCCGGCGCCTGGCTGCGCCTGAATTGCACGCCGGTATTCGATCGGCAGCAGCGCTTCCAGGGCGTGTTCGCCACGGCTGACCGCCTTGATCGCGAGCGCGCCGCCGAGTTTTCGCTCGATGCGCTGCGCAGAGCGCTGGATGCCGCCGGCGAGATGCTGCTGCAGGTGGACCGAGGCCTGCGCATCGTCCATGCCAACGACAGCGTGCTGCAGCGGCTCGGCTGCGAGCGCGACCAGTTGCTGGGCACGCGCATCGACGCGATCGACGCGCAGGCCGACGCCGCGCGCTACGAGATCCTGCTTGCCGGACTGGGTGTACGCGGCACCTGGCAGGGCGAGAGCCGCCTGCGCAGTCGCGATGGACGCGAGTTTCCGGTCGACATGGTGCTGCAGCGGGTCGAGCGTGGCGGCCGCGAGTTCATCTTCGTGCTGGCACGCGACATCACTGAGCGCAAGCGCGCGGAGCAGCAGCTCGCCGATGCCGCGTGGCGATTCCGCAGCATCTTCGAGGAAAGCCCGGTGCCGCATCTGCTGCTCGGCCCCGACTTCACGGTGGCCGAGGCCAACGCGGCCGCCGGCAGCCTGCTGGGCTGCAGCGCCGCCGAACTGGTCGGCCTGGCGCCCGCCGGACTGCTGAGTCCGGGCGAGGACGACGTGGTCGAGCGGCTGCACGCGCAGTTGCGTGCAGGTGCCCGTTCCGCGGTGCAGTCCGACTGCATGCTCAGCCATCGCGCCGGCAACCTCGTGTGGGGCCGGCTGACCCTGCGTGCGTGGGACGGCGCCGGCGGCGGAACCCGCAACTTCCTGCTGGTGATGGAAGACATCACCGAGCGGCGCATCTCCGAGGAACACCTGCAGGCGCTGCTGACCGACCAGCGCACGCTGCTCGAAACCATGTCGGTCGGCGTGGCGCAAGCATCGGGCGGTCGCATCCTGCTGGCCAACCGCGAGTTCTCGCGCCTGTTCGGTTACGACGACGAGCAGGTGGTCGGCATGTCGCTGTGGGAGCTGGCCTCCGACCGCCACAACCGGCTGCCGCACGAGGTCTCGGGGCTGCCGGTGGTGCGCGCCGGTCAGACCACCAGTGCCGAGGTGGTGCTGTTCCGCCGCGATGGCGAGCCGGTCTGGTGCCTGGTGCAGGCGCGCCAGGTGGTGGCGGCCGACGGCCGTCATTCCGAGGCGATCTACACGTTCCAGGATATCTCCGAGATGAAACGGCAGCGCGAGGCACTCAGCCGCTCGCTGCTGGAACTGAACGTGGTGCTCGACACCACCGCCGTCGGCGTGCTGCACGTCGCCGATGGACGCGTGGTCCGCTGCAACGCGCAGGCGGCGCTGCTGTTCGGCCGTATCGACGGCGTCGGTACCGAGTCAGCGGACGCGACCGAGCCGCAGGGCAGGCCGCTGGCCGCGCTTTTCGCGCAGCCCGCCGACTTCGAAGTCCACCGACAGTGGCTGCTCGGGCTGTCCAAGGCCGCACCGCTCGAGGTGCGGCTGCGCGGTAGCGACGGCCGGCCGTTCTGGGCGTTGGTGACCGCGCGCGCGGTCAACCCGTCCAATCCGGCGGCAGGTCAGATCGTCTCGGTGCTCGACATCGACGAACGCAAGGCGCAGGAGGAACAGTTGCAACTGGCGCTGGCCGAGAGCCGGCTGATGTTCGACACCGCACTCGTCGGCCTGCTGTTCGTGCGCGACGGCCAGCCGTTGCGCGCCAACGCGGCGATGGAAGACCTGCTGGCCTGCGAGCCGGGTTCGCTGACCAGCCAGGGCCAGCTGTTCGCGCATCCGACCGACCAGTTGCTGGCCGCCAGCCTGGCCGAGCACTACGGCCAGATCGCCGAGCGCGGCGCCTGCGAGTTCGAACTGCACATGTTCCGCCGCAAGGGCGAGCCGATCTGGGTCGCGGTCCAGGGCCGCGCCGTCAACCCCGAGCGGCCCGACCTCGGCTACATCTTCGCCTTTGTCGATGTCGACCAGCGCAAGCGCTCCGAGCGCGAACTGCGTGGTGCCCTCGGCGAACTGCAACTGATCTTCGACAACGCACTGGTCGGCATGGCCTATGTGGCCGAGGAGCTGGTGGTCAAGGCCAATGCCGCCACCGAGCGCATGTTCGGCTATGACGCCGGCGATCTGCCGGAGCTGGAGATCGCCACGCTGTTTGCCGACCGCGCTGACTGGACCCGGCTGCGCGCCGCCGCTGCCGGCGGCGAGGCCGAGTTCGAGCGGCTGATGCGGCGTGCCGACGGCAGCCACTTCTGGTGCGCGGTCAACGTGCGGCCGCTGGATGCCGCGCAGCCCGACCGCGGCCTGATCCTCGCGCTGATGGACGTCGATGTGCGCCGCCGTTCCGAGGACGAACTGCGTCACGTGCGCAACTATCTGGACCTGGTGGTCGAGAACCTGCCGGTGTTGGTCAGCGTCCGCGATGCCGAGACCGGCCGCTTCGTCAGCCTGAACCGTGCGGGCGAGCAGATCACCGGGCTGGCGCGCGAGCAGGTGATCGGACGCAGCTGGCATGAGATCTATGGTCGCCAGCTTGCCGACCTGTATGTGGAGATCGACCGCCGCGCACTGGCCAGTGGCCAGCAGATCGAGCGCGCGCGCGAGGCTTTCCTGCGTGCCGATGGCCGCACGCTGACGGTCGGCACGCGCGTCCTGCCGCTGTACGAGCCGCAGCCCGACGGCACGCGGCGGGCGCGCTACGTGATGTCGATCATCGATGACCTCACCGAGGAAGTGCGGGCGGAAGCCGCGCTGCGCGAGACCGAGGCGCGGTTCCGCCAGTTTGCCGAGAACATCGACCAGCTGGTGTTCATCGCCACTGCCGACCTGACCAGTGTGCTGTACGTGAACCCGCGCTACGCCGCGGTCGTTGGCGGCCGATCCGAGGAACTGCTGGCCGACGCGCGCCACGCGCTGCGCCACGTGTGCGCCGACGCACTGGCGCCGTTTCAGGCGCGCCTGCCGCGCCTGATCGCCGGTCTGCGCCGGTTGCGCAAGGCCGAGCTGACCGTCGACATCGATCACCCGGCGCGCGGCCGACGCACGCTCAACCTGCGGCTCAATCCGGTGCGGATGTTCGATGGCAGCGTGCGCGTGTTCGGCGTGGCCGACGACATCACCGAGCGCGCGGCGGCCGAGCAGGAGCGGATCGAGGAGGCCATCAAGCAGCGCGACATTCTTGTGCGCGAAGTACATCACCGCATCAAGAACAACCTGCAGGGCGTGGCCGGCCTGCTGCAGCACATGTCCACCAGCAAGCCCGAGGTGGCGCCGCAGCTCAACGAGATCGCCGCCCAGATCCAGGCCATCGCCCAGGTGCACGGCCTGCAGATCCGCGCCACCGGCACCCTGCCGGTGCTGGGCGTGGCCGAGGGCATCGTCAAGAGCCTCGCGAGCATGTTTGGCGCGCGCGCCGAGTTCGAGATGCCCTCGGCGGCGCTGTGGCGCTGGGGCCTGCCCGAGGGGGAGGCGGTGCCGCTGGCGCTGGTCATCAACGAACTGGGCACCAACGCGCTCAAGCACCGGGCCGGTCGCGATCTGCCGATCGCGGTGCGCATCCTGCCGCGGCCCGATGGCATCGAGTTGCGCATCGAGCAGCCGGGCGAACTGAAGCCCGACTTCGATCTGGCGCGCATTTCGTCCAGCGTGTCGGGCCTGGGCCTGGTCAAGGCGCTGCTGCCGCGCCGGGGCGCGCGGCTGGCGATCGAGCAGGAAGGCGGCAGCGTGGTCACGCGCCTCGAACTGTCGCCGCCGGCCATCCGCGAGGAAGAGGGCTAGCCAACCGCTCGCCCGCCAGCACGACTAGACTGCGACTCCATGAGCGATTCCACGCCCCAGATCCTTGTCGTCGACGACGACCGCCTGGTGCTGGCCACGGTGGTGGCCGGCCTGCGGCAGGCCGGGTTCGACATTATCGAGACCGACAACGGCGACGACGCGATCCTGCTGGCGCGCAAGCACAAGCCGGCCCTTGCCCTCCTCGACATGCGAATGCAGGGCAAGAGCGGCATGGAAGTGGCGCGCTACCTGGCGGCCAATACCGACACGGGCTTCATGTTCCTGTCCGCGTTCGGCGACAGCGACATCATCGATGAAGCCAACCGGCTTGGCGCGCTCGGCTATCTGGTCAAGCCGCTGGATATCAAGCAGATCGTGCCGGCCGTGCATGCAGCACTCGATCGGCTGAAGGAACGTGGTGCAGCCCAGCCGCGCCGCGTGGCGCGTCCGGCGACCGTGCAACAGGGTGGGTCGGCACGCGAGCAGCATGTCGCCGTTGGCATCCTGATGGAGCGGCTGCGTCTTGATCACGACCGCGCGGTCGAGGCGCTGCGCGCGCAGGCGCGCAGCGAAGGCCGTAGCGTCGAGGAGCTCGCTGCCAGCATGGTCGAGGCGGCCAATCGCCTCAATTCCGTGCCGCGCTGAGCGCGGCGCGTCGGTAGTCGGGCAGCGGCGTCCGGTTCCATGCAGGTCGCCGATGCCATCCGCCGCCGCGGCTTTCGCCGCTGGTACGAGCGGCAACTGGTCGAAAGCCACGTCTACCTCGTCACCGCAATCCTGGCCTTGATCCTGCTGATGGCCGGCGTCGAGAGCTTCGATCTGCTGCGCGGTTCGCCGATGTACTACGTGCTGGCGCTGGTGATCGCCGCGGCGGCCGGCATGCTGACCTTCGTCGCGTGGCGCCGATTCGTCACGCTGCTTGGCCGTGCAGAACAGTTCGCTGCGACCGCCGGGTGTCCGGGTTGCAAGACCTGGGGGCGATTCGATGTGCTGGCCGAAGAGCGCGCCGAGCCTGACGATCCGGTCGAGGCCGGCCGGCCGCACTGGCTGCGCGTGCGTTGCCGCAAGTGCAGCGAAACCTGGCGGGTCGGGTAGCGCGGTACGCCCGTCGCTGGCGTCACGGCCGCGCTGCGGCCGGCTCCCACAGCGTGAAGCGGAAGGTCGCGCCCTGACCCGGCTGCGATTCGGCCCAGATGCGTCCGCCGTGCCGGCGAATGATCCGCTGCACGGTGGCCAGGCCGACACCGGTGCCCGGGAACTCCCGCGCCGAGTGAAAGCGCTGGAACAGCCCGAACATCTTGTCGGCGAAGCGCGGATCGAAACCGGCACCGTTGTCGCGTACATGGAACACCGTCAGGCCATCGCCATCGACCGTGGCGCCGAACTCGATCCGGGCATCCGCAACCTTCGCGCTGAACTTCATCGCGTTACCCAGCAGGTTCTGCAGCACCAGCCGCAGCAGCGTGCGGTCGCCGTCGGCGCTCAGGCCATCGGCGATCACGAACCGGACCGGGCGTTCGCGATCTGCGGCCGCGAGTTCGTCGGCCAGTTCGCGCGCCAGTTGCGACAGGTCGACCCGCTCGCGCGCGATGTCGCGGCTGGTCATGCGCGACAGCCCCAGCAGCGTGTCGATCATCGCGTTCATCCGGGCGCCCGCGCCAAGGATGCGGCCGATGTGCTCGCGACCCAGGTCGTCCAGCGGCTTACCGGGCTGCGCATAGTCTTCCATCAGGATCGTGGCAAAGCCGTCGACCACGCGCAGCGGCGCACGCAGATCGTGCGACACCGAGTGCGCAAAGCTGTCGAGATCGCGCACCGCGACCTCGTGCTGGCGGCTGCGCTCGGCTGCCTCGGCGCGCAGGCTCGCGATTTCCTCGCGTTGCGCCGTCGAGCCCTGCGCGTCGGCCAGTTGCCGGGCCAGCGCGCTCACGCAGCGGGCACTGCCGGCGTAGCCGGTCGCGGTTGGCACCGCCGACAGCAGCCACAGGTCGGCAGCCTCGCCGTGATGGATGTCGCCCAGCACCAGATCGGTGACCGGCCCGTGCACGCGCAGCGCATCGGCCAGCGCTGCCGGGCAGGCGGCCTGGGCGTCGGTCCACTGCCATAACGCGCGTCCGATCAGCGCCGCGGGATCGAATCCGGCCGGGGGCAGTCGACTACTGGCCGGCGCGATCGCTGTCAGCAGGCCGCGGGCGTCGGCGCGCCACAGGTAGTCCGCAGCAGCGGCCAGCGATTCGCGCAGCCGCGACGCCTCCGCGGTCTGCCGCGCGCGTGCTGCCCGTGCTTGCAGCGCATGACCGACAGCCACGGCGGCGAGCGCCAGCGCAGCGCCCACCAGCGCCGCTGGCACCCACGCAAGGTTGGTCGGTTGCGCGCTGGCGGCCTGGGCGACCGGGGGTAGCGCCAGCAGTGCCGCGAGAGCCGCGCGGCCTGCCGGCGCTGCAAGGCGGACCGCCGAGGGCATGGCGTCACTGGCCGCATCGCAAAGGCGGGCCAGTCGTAGAAGGAGCGGGCAGGCGGGCGTCACGCGCGGATTGTGCCAGTGCGGGTCGGTCCGCAGACGGCTCCCGGGGCCGCCCGTCGTACGGCCGCTTGAGCAGCCGGTGGAGTGGCCGATTGCGCGGCCGCTCGTGCGGCGGGAAGGCGGCGTCACCTGCCCGGGTCGCTCGAAATGCCCGGTCACCCGCCGCCTTTTCGAGCGGGGGTCCGGCACCGGATTGCGGCACTGTGGAGGGTGTGCCGGCGCGCCGACGGGCGGCCGGTCAACCGCCTTGGATACCGATGACGCTCGCTACGCCGATGATGCAGTTCGATGCCGGCTCTGCCTCCGGCTCGCCGCTGCCGTGCGCGCTCGACTTTCCGGGCGCCGACGACGCGAGGCTGTGTCTGGGCAGTGCTGGCGAAGCGCGCGCCGAGGCCGGCGTGATGCCGTTGACCACGCGCGAGCCGCTGCTGCCGGCGCGCGGGCTGCTCCTCGCCGGGCTGGCGCTGATGGGCCTGGGTGGCGTGGCCGTGGGCCTCGCGCTGGCGCTCGGACTGGGGGGCATCATGGGCGCGGGCATCGGGGTACTGATGATGCTTGCGCTCGCATCGGCGCTGACAGCGCTGATTGCGCATCAACTCGCGCAACCGGCGCGGGCTGCGCTGCGTCGCGCCGACTCGCTGGTGCGTCACTACGCGGGCCGCTCGCTGCGCGCCAGCGGCGATGACTTCAGCCGGCTCGACAAGGCGCTCGACGAAGTCAGCAGCGCGCTGCTGGAACACGCGGCGCGGGTGCGTCGCGATCATCTCGAGGAGTTGCGCAACAGCCTCGATCTCCAGCGCCAGTACGCGCTGATGCGCTTGCTGCGCGCGCTCGCTGCCGCGCCGCGCGACAACGATCAGCTTGCGCCGATGCTGGCGGGCGCGCTGCAGGAGATCGGCCAGTATCTGGACTGGCCGTTGGGGCGCGTGATCGCGTTCGCGCCCGATGGCCGCCGGACGGGCAGCAGCCACTGGCTGCGTCCGGCCGACGCACGGTTCGCAGGTTTCATTGCGGCGGTCGATTGCGCTGATGCTTCCGGTGCGGCCGCCGGCGGTGGCGTCGGCGCGCGTGCGCTGGCTACCGGTATGCCGCACTGGATCACGGCGGTGGCCAACGCAGGTGATTTCGCGCTCGCGGCACAGGCAGCGGACTGCGGTCTGAAAACCGCGCTCGCCATCCCGGTGCTGGCCCATGGCCGGGTGACGGCGCTGATCGAGTTCCTTGCCGATCGCCGGGTCGAGGCGAGCGCCGAGATGATCGATGTCGTCGATGCCATCTGCATCGAGCTGTCACACGCCGCCGAGCAGTTGCACGCGCGGATGCCGCCTGCCGCATCGCGTGCGCGCGGCGGCGCCAGCGCCCGGGCACGCGCCAGGTCCGAGCAGGGCCGTGCATCCGCCGCGCCGGCGTCACGTAATTCCTGAGAAACCGATGAATGCCAACGATTTGCCACGAAACCAGGTGCAGGCCGATCTTGCGCGCCGAACGCTGAAGCGACTTGCCGAGCGCAAGCTGATTCCGACGCCCGATACGTTTGCCGAGGCGTACTTCGACGTTGCTGGTGTCAAGCCGGGGCAGGGCTCGGCGGTCGGCATCGTGCAGGAACTGCTGCGCGACCTGGTGCGGGCCAATCGCATCAGTGGTGCCGAGCAGGCCACGCTCAATGAACTGGCGGGCCGGCACGACTGGCCGGCGGTGCGCGATTCGCTCGACCGGATGCTGGAGCGGCGCAATGGTGCTGCTGCGGCCAACTGGCCGCGCATGACGCTCAGCCTGATCAAGCTGCTCGATGCACTGCACCCCAAGTGGACGCGCGGCCGCAAGCTCGATGCCGTTTCGCGCGTGCTGGAGGGCAATGCCGCGGAGCCGGAGGTCGCCTTCGAGCGGGTGCAGCGGTTGATCGAGTCCTGGGGCCCCGCGCTGGCGGTACTGCCGCGCGGGCAGCGCGACGAACCGCGCGATGGCGCCACCCTCGGCATGCAGCCGCTGCCTGCGGATCTGATGGGGATGATGCCGGCGGCGCAGCGTTATGCCGCTGATCCCGACGAATTTCGAGCGCTGCAGGCCAGTCGCGAGGCGGCGCAGGCGCAGGCCGACGCGTGGAAGCATGTGGCGATGCGGGCGATTCGGGTGATCGATGCGCGCTGCGCCGACGGTTCGGCCGGTCAGGTCAAGTTGCGCGAGTTCGTCAGCCAGTACGGCCTGACCCAGCCGGCCGACGCGACCGACAAGCTGCTGCCGCGTTTCATCGACGTGGTGTCCGCGCTCGAGCCCGAACTGGGCGAAGGCGAGCAGATCAAGGCGGGCCTCAAGCGCCTGCTCAGCCTGCTGTGCGACAACATCCACTCGCTCAGCCCCGAAGAGGCGTGGCTGGCGGGCCAGCTCGAACCGATCCGCGCGTTGCTGGCCGGGCCGATGCAGGTCGCCCAGCTGACCGAGGCCGAGGGCAAGCTGGCGCAGATCATCAGCGAGCAGGCCGGTGCGCGGCGCAGCCTGCAGGAAGCCAAGAGCGCGTTCAAGGAGATGCTGCCAGCGCTGATCGACCGCATCGGTACCGTCGGCGATACGACCGGGCGCTTCGTCGAGAAGGTCAATTCCTATCAGGGCGAGCTGGACAGTGCGCAGGATTTCGAGACGCTGTCGCGGGTGATCAAGGGCCTGCGCGCCGATACGCAGGCGGTGTCGACCGACATCCAGCGTTCGCACAACGACCTGATGCAGACCCGTCGCAAGGTCGAGGCCTACGAGCAGCGCGTCAAGCAGCTCGAGAAGGAGCTGACCACGCTGTCGTCGCTGGTGCAGAAGGATCCGTTGACGCACGCGCTGAACCGGCGTGGCCTGGAAGAAACCTTCCGCGTCGAGACCGCGCGCTCGTTGCGCTACGGCACGCCGCTGTCGATCGCAGTGGTGGATCTGGACAACTTCAAGCGCCTCAACGACACGCTCGGCCATCTGGCGGGCGATCGCGCGCTCGTGCATCTGCTGACCGTCATGCAGAGCGCGCTGCGCGGCACCGATGCAATCACGCGCATCGGCGGCGAGGAGTTCGCGATTCTGTTTTCGTCGACCGCCGCGGCCGAAGCGACGGCGTCAACGCGCCGGCTGCAGAGCGAACTGGCGGGCCGCCCATTCGAGCATGAAGGCTGCCGACAGGTGCTGACTTTTTCAGCCGGTGTGACCGCCTGGGCACCCGGCGATTCGCTGGAAGCTGTACTGCGCCGCGCCGATGACCTGATGTACCGCGCCAAGCGCGCGGGCAAGAATCGGGTCGAGCAGGAAGGTTGACCGGCGCAGCCGGGGCCCGCGCTACTCGACCAGCCCGTGCTTGATCGCGTAATGGGTCAGCTCGGCGTTACTGGCCATCCCCATCTTCTCGAGGATGCGTGCGCGGTAGACGCTGACCGTCTTGGGCGACAGCGCAAGCGCCTCGGCGATGTCGGACAGCCGCTTGCCGCTGGCAATCAGCTTCAGCGTCTGGAACTCGCGGTCGGAGAGCTTCTCGTGCGGCGCGCCCGCTGAGGGCGTGTTCAGGTTTTCGATCAGCGCCTGCGCGATCTGCGGCGTCACGTACTTGCGACCGGCGATGACTTCGGTCACCGCCTCCAGCAGTTTCTCCGGCGCGCTGCCCTTGTTCAGGTAGCCGGAGGCGCCGGCGCGAAAGGCACGCACCGCGTACTGGTCTTCCGGGTACATGCTGACCAGCAACACCCGGATGCGCGGCGACTGCTCGCGCACGATCTTCAGGATCTCGATGCCGTCCTTGCCCGGCAGGCCCACGTCCATCACCAGCAGTTCCACCTCCGGGTGTTCGCGTAGCAGCGCGCGCAACGACGGGTAGTCGGCCGCCTCGCCCAGCACGCGGATGCCCGGATGATCGGCCAGGATCTGGACGATGCCGCGCCGGACCAGCGCATGGTCGTCGACGACGAGCGTGGCAACAGTCATTCCGTGTGTTCCTCTTCGCGCGGCGACGGGCCGGACAGCGGCAGCGTGAACATTATCGTCGTACCGGCGCCGGGCCGGCTTGCCACCTCGGCCCAGCCGCCCAGCCCGCGTGCCCGCTCCAGCAGCCCACGCAGACCGAAGCCGGGCGTGGTGGACAGCATGCCGGGGTCGAAACCGTTGCCGTCGTCGGCAATCTCCAGTGCTGCCTCGGTCTCGTCACAGAATAGTTGCACGGTCACCGCGCGCGCCTGCGCGTGCTTGCCGATGTTGGCGAGCGCCTCCTGCGCGACCCGGTACATCGCCACCGACGCATCGTCGCTCAGCGCGACGTCCTCGCGATTGGTCTCGAAGGTCGCGGTGGCGCCGCCGCGCGCCGCGAAGCTGCGCGTCAGCCAGCGCAGCGCCTCGACCAGGCCGGCGTCGAGCACGGGCGGGCGCAGGTTGTGCTGAATCCGATGGCTGGCCGTGGTCGCCTGTTCGAGAAGCGCCTGCATGGCCTGCAGCCGCTCCGGGGCAATGGCGTCGCCCCGTTCGCGCGCCAGCCGCACCAGTTCGAACCGCAGCGCGGTGAGCGTGGAGCCGATGTCGTCATGCACCTCGCGCGCCAGCGTGCGCCGCTCGTCTTCGCGCACCTGCTCCAGGTGGCGGGTCAGTTCGCGCAACCGTGCCTCGCTGGCAGCCAGCGCGTCGCGGGCGAGGCGTTCGCCGCGTCGGGCGGCGGCCGCGTCCAGACTTTTGCGTAGCGCCGGCGCCAGCCGGAACATCCGCGACTTGAGAATGAAGTCGTCCGCCCCCGCATGCAGGCAGGCGACCGCGAGTTCCTCGGACATCTCGCCCGACAGCACGATCACCGGGATGTCGGGGTCGAGCTCGCGTGCCACGCGCAGCGCCGACAGCGAGTCGAAGCGCGGCAGATTGTGGTCGGTCACGACCCCATCGAAGCGCCCGCTGGCGAAGGCGGCACGCAGCCCGGCCTCATCTTCGACGCGCTCGGCACGGATCGTGCCCAGCGCGGCGCGTTCGCGCAGCAGCAGCGCCAGCATCAGGTCGTAGTCGAGGTCGGAGTCCTCGACGACCAGCAGGCGGATGACGGCGGCGTCTTCGGCGGGCATGGCGGGATTCTGGCAGACCGGCGGTCGAGGTCTGTCCGACGGTGCCCCGGACCGTCACGCGGTCCGGATTGACTCCAATTGAACCGGCTTATCCGCGGTTAGGCAAACAGGTTGCCTGCCCAGAATCCGTCACCGCAAGGCGTTACGTGCGGCGGTCATCGGCACGTGGATGAATGACGGTAAGGGTGCGATATGCAGACGCGGCGTGGGGGCGGGGCGACGGTGCTCGCAGTGGACGATTCCACATCGTTCCGCCGGCTGGTCAGCGCGACGCTGATACAGGCCGGTTACCGAACGATCGAAGCAGCCGACGGGGTCGAGGCGATGGCCGTGGCGCGATCGCAGACCGTGGATCTGGTGCTGACCGACTACAACATGCCAAACATGAATGGAATCGAACTGGTGCAGGCGCTGCGGGCGTTACCCGAGCATCGCGGCACGCCCATCCTGCTGTTGAGCACGGAAAGCGATGATGCCCTCAAGGCAAGCGGCAAGGCAGCCGGCGCCAGCGGCTGGCTGCGTAAGCCGTTCGATCCTCCGGCGCTGCTCGCCGCGCTCGAACGGGTGATCCGGTAGCAAGCACATGGGCGAGATGACCAACCAGGGCTTGCCGCAGGCGGATTTCGACCTGGCGCCGTTTCACGCCGCGTTCTTCGACGAAGCCGGCGACAACCTGGAGTCAATGGAGGCGCTGCTGCTGGCGATGGACGGCACGTCGGCCAGCGACGACGACCTCAATGCGGTGTTCCGCGTCGCGCACTCGATCAAGGGTGGGGCGGCGACCTTCGGCTTTGCCGACGTCACCGCACTCACGCACGAGATGGAAACCCTGCTCGACCGGCTGCGCCGGCACGAGCTCGCGCTACGGCCCGACATGGTCGATGCGCTGCTGCAGGCAGGCGACGCGTTGCGTGGCCTGCTCGCCCGACACCGCCACGGCGGCGACGAGACGATCGACGCCTCGTCGCTGACCGCTCGCCTGAAGGCGCTGGCCAGCGGCAGCGCGCCGGCGCCAGCGGCCACATCGGTGCTGGCCGGCCCGCGCGTGTTGCGACTGACGCTGGGTCCGCTCAAGGACGCCGGTGCGGTCGACGGTGTGCTGGAACTGTTCCGCGACATCGGCACGCTGGGCAGCATTGAGCCCGCCGATGGCGGCGCGCTGTCGCCATCCGGGCACCGGATCTTCAAGGTCGTCACGTCCTCGCCCGAGGCCGAGCTGACCGATCTGTTCTCGTTCCACGTCAGTGCCGATCAGGTGGCCTTCGCGCCCTGGGTCGAGGCCGGCGTGGAAGGAAAAGTCACGGGCGAGCCGCCCCGGGCCGACGCTGCAGATGGCAGCGCGGACGGGGCGGCCCCACCGCCCGCGCGCATCGGCGCGCGCAACGCTGCGCCGACAACGCCCGCCAGCGAAAGCGGCACGCTGCGCGTGGCGGTCGACAAGATCGACCAGCTGATCAACCTGGTCGGCGAACTGGTGATCACGCAGTCGATGCTGGCGCAGCAGACGCAGCAGTTCGATCCGGTGCGGCATGGATTGCTGGTAGCCGGCATGGCCGAGCTGGAGCGCACCACCCGGCATCTGCAGGAATCGGTGATGTCGATCCGGATGATTCCGATGAGCGTGGTGTTCAGCCGCTTTCCGCGGATGATCCGTGACCTCGGCGCACGGCTGGGCAAACAGCTCGAACTGCAACTGTCCGGCGAGGCCACCGAGCTCGACAAGGGGTTGGTCGAGAAGATCATCGATCCGCTCACGCATCTGGTGCGCAACAGCGCCGACCACGGCATCGAGGCGCCAACGCAGCGTATTGCCGCCGGCAAGCCGGCGCAGGGCTGCATCCGGCTGTCGGCCGCACATCAGGGCGGGTCGATCCTGATCGAGGTCGCCGACGATGGCGCCGGACTGAGCCGCCGTCGGATTCTCGACAAGGCACGCAGCCGCGGCCTGCCTGCGCGCGACGACATGACCGACAACGACGTGTGGGCGCTGATCTGGGAGCCGGGCTTCTCGACCGCCGAGACGCTCAGTGACGTGTCCGGACGCGGTGTCGGCATGGACGTCGTCAAGCGCAACATCGCCGACCTCGGCGGCAGCGTCGAGCTGCACTCGGTGGAAGGCAAGGGCACCCGTGTATCGATCCGCCTGCCGCTGACACTGGCGATCATGGACGGCATGCTGATCGGCGTGGGCGGCGAGACCTACGTGCTGCCGCTGGCCTCGGTGGTGGAGAGCTTCCAGCTTCGGCCCGGCCGCCTCGGCAGCATCGCGGGTGGGGGCCAGGTGGTTCACGTGCGCGACGACTACCTGCCGGTGGTGGCGCTCGACGAACTGTTCGACGTGCCGGAGCGTGCCGAGCAGGCCGGCCTGATGGTGACCGTCGAGGCCGAGGGGCAGCGGATCGCCCTGCGTGTTGACGAACTGCTCGGACAGCAGCAGGTCGTGGTCAAGAACCTCGAACGCAACTACCGGCGCGTACCCAATGTGTCAGGCGCCACCATTCTCGGCGATGGCCGGGTGGCGCTGATCATCGATGTGATCGCGCTGGTGCGACGCATGAGGCACTGAAGCGCTTCGGTTGCTGGCGCCAACGCAAGAGCAAGGGCAGGAAGCCGGTGTAAATCGACGCATTGATGAATGTACGTATCAGTAACAATTTCCCAATCGTGAAACCGCTTTTCAGGGTGGTCATCCCATGAACTTCCTCAATCAATTGCGCATCGGCAAGCGCCTGACGATCGGATTTCTGATGGTCAATGCGCTGTTCGTGGTGATGGTTGCAATCACGGCGCTGCAGGTCGAGCGCGTGCGCACCGTCAGCATGGACATGGAAGAACAGGCCGAGATGCTCAGCCTGGCGGAAAAGGTTCTCGCCGACGTCCAGCAGAACGCCGCGCGCTCGCAGGCGATCGCCCGCTCCGCCGATGCCGACATGACGACCTACATCGGCTCGGCGATGACGGCCGCGATGAAGAACGGCGCCGAACTGCAGAAGAACCTCGGTGCGCGGCTGCGTCATCCGGACGGCCGCCGACTCGCGGATGAACTGACACGCACGCAGCGCGAGTGGATGCAGGCGCAGGACGATATGCGCGCCGCCCGCGAAGCGAACGATGCGACCGCTGCCCGCCGTGTGGTCAATGACCGCCTGACGCCGGCGGCCGATCGCTACCGTCAGGCGGGTACGGCGCTTGCCGATTGGCAGCTTTTGCAGGTTCGCGAGATGCGCACACGGGTCGATGGCAGCTTCCGCGACCTGTACATCTGGATCGTCGTGACCACGCTGGGTGCGGTCGTGGTCGCCATGTTCATCGCCTGGCGCATCACCCGCAGCGTCACTGATCCGCTCAAGGAGGCCACCGAGGCCGCCCAGCGCATCGGTGCGGGCGATCTTGGCGGCACGATTCATGTGCGCGGCCGCGATGAAACGGCCGATCTGTTGTCGGCGCTGATCAAGGCGCAGCAGGCGTTGGCCGTGACCGTGCGGCAGGTCCGCTCCGGCGTCGAGTCGGTCGCGCTGGCCAGCCGGGAGATCGCGCAGGGCAACGCCGACCTGTCGGCGCGCACGGAACAGCAGGCCAGCAACCTGCAGCAGACCGCCGCCAGCATGGAGCAGATGCACTCGGCAGTGAAGAACAACGCAGAGTCCGCACGCCAGGCGAGCCAGCTCGCCTCGTCGGCCACCGAAGTCGCTGCCAAGGGCGGCGCCGTGGTGGGCGAGGTCGTCAGCACGATGGAGCAGATCTCGGCCAGCAGCCGCAAGATCGCCGACATCATCGGCGTCATCGACGGGATCGCGTTCCAGACCAACATCCTCGCGCTCAACGCCGCGGTCGAGGCGGCGCGCGCCGGCGAGCAGGG
>CAZTUT010000004.1:6601-50319 GCA_964616395.1 uncultured Burkholderiaceae bacterium | reverse complement strand
GCTCATCAGCACCGACAGCGCACGAACGGTCGGGAAGCCGTTGGAGTGCGCGGCCAGCCCGCGCATCGCATGGAACGCCACCGGGCGCGCGGTCACGCTGTCGTGGCGCGTGCCCCAGACATCGGTCCAGGCTACCGGCAGCTCGAACGCGCGCTGCATCGCGGTCTGGCCGATCTCGCGCGCCAGCCTGCGGATGCGCGCGGCATCGATGCCGGTGATCTGCTGCGCCCACTCGGGCGTGCACTCGTCCAGCCGTTCCTTGAGCAGCGCGAATGCGGTGGCCACCGGCGTGCCGTCGGCCAGCGTGTAGCGGCCGTCGAGCGCCGGCTGCACGTCGCGCGCGCGGTCGGTCTGCGCCGGCTGCGCCGACTGCGTGCGCAGGTCCCAGACCAGCTTGTTGTGCGGATTGCGACCATCAGGTGGCGGGCCGCCGGCCGGGTCGAACGCGAACAGGCCGTCGCGCGCGCCGCCGTCGAGCACCACCAGGTTCGGCGCGTTGGTATGGCGCAGCAGGAACTCGTGGTCGATCAGGTCGGACTCGACCAGTTCGCGCATCAGCGCCATGAATAGCGCGCCATCGGTGCCGGGGCGTATCGGAATCCACTCGTCGGCGATCGCCGAGTAGCCGGTGCGCACCGGGTTGATCGAGATGAAGCGGCCGCCGTCGCGCTTGAACTTCGAGATCGCGATCTTCAGCGGGTTCGAGTGATGATCCTCGGCTGTGCCGATCATCACGAACAGGCGAGCGTGATCGAGATCGGGGCCACCGAATTCCCAGAAGCTGCCGCCGATCGTGTAGATCATGCCGGCGGCCATGTTGACCGAGCAGAAGCCGCCGTGCGCCGCGTAGTTCGGGGTGCCGAACTGACGCGCGAACAGGCCGGTGAGCGCCTGCATCTGGTCGCGCCCGGTGAACAGCGCGAACTGCTTGGGGTCGGTGGCGCGCAGCCGCGCCAGCCGCTCGGTCAGCAGGTCGAGCGCCTGATCCCAGCTGATCGGATCGAACTGGGCCTCGCCGCGCGCGCTGCCCGGGCGGCGCAGCAGCGGCTGCGTGAGCCGCGCCGGCGAGTGCTGCTTCATCAGCCCGGCCGAGCCCTTCGCGCAGATCACGCCGCGGTTGATCGGATGCTCGGGGTTGCCGTCGATGTAGCGCACCTCGCCATCGCGCAGGTGGACGCGGATGCCGCAGCGGCATGCGCACATGTAACAGGTGGTGGTCTTGACCTCGTCGCGCGCGCCGGGGACCGGATCGGCGAGCGGATCGTGCAGCGGCGCCTGGCCGTTTCGAGCGATCAAGACATTCTCCAGCGGTTGCGGGCCGTGGTCAGGGTGTCAGCGTGTAACGGTGCCGGTCGAGCGTCGCAGGTCGCGCGGTCCGTCAAGCCGCTCGTCGCAGACGGAGTTTGCCAAAGTCGCAACTCCGCATTGCAGCAATGTCGCGCTTGCACGGTCGAGTGCACGGGCACTGCAATCAGCAGCGAGGCCAGGTGTGTGGAGGACGATGGGCGTGCGTCGCTCGCATGAGCGCCCTGCGGGCTTGTCAGGCGTTTTATCATCTGGGCAAATGGTGTTTGATCTCGCCCGCGTCCGGCTCGACAACGCGCTGCTGCTGTTCGAGGAATTCGTACAGCAAAGCGCGCGCCACGCCGATGCCGCCGCGCTGCGCGGGCTCGAAGGCCGCTTCGCCGAGATGCTGCAGATCCAGCCCAGCTACTGGAGCCAGCTGAAGAGTCGCTCGCGCCAGATCGGCGAGAAGCTGGCGCGCCAGTTCGAGCGCCGGATGCGCAAGCCCTATGGCTGGATGGACGTCGCGCATGGGCCGGGCGAGGCGGCGGCAACCGGCGCCGGGCTGGCGCCGCAGGGTGCCCTGGCCAGCAGCAGCAGCGAGCCGCAGGGCGACGACGAACGCTTCATCGTCGGTCTCGTGCTGACCTACTACCGGCGCCATCCGGACAAGGCGCGCGCCCGGCTGCTCGATCTGCTCGGTGAGGTGCTGCGGGCCGAGCCCGGCGCTGAGCCCGACAGCGCGCCGGCGCGCCGCGCCGCATCGGTCAGCGACGGCGAGGCAGCGCTCTGGCAACGCTCGCAAGCCGGCGTGCAACCGCTCAAGCGACGCCGCTGAACGCGGTCGCGGATCGGCGGATCGATGCGCGACTGCAACACTTCGCGCGCGCTACCGCATCGGCGCGATCGGTTCTGTTGCTTTTGATAAATTTTCATTTATCTTTGTGCCAGTGTCGTAACGGAAGCCCTTCGGGTCCTGTACGACATCCGGTGCGCCCGGCGCAGCGGGCTCGCGGGCCAACCCCGCGAACCGCACGAGCCGCGCGAACCGCACGAAGCCCGCGACTTTCGCGGACCCCGATCAACCCGCAACACATTCCGAGTCTGGCAATGACGCTGATCCGCTCCACCCACCTGCCGTTTGCACTGCGCGCGCCGAGTCCGGCGATTGCTGCCGTGCGCACGCGTGCCGGGGGTGTGGGCATTGAAGCCGCCGTCCAGACGCTGAACCGATTCCCGGCCCGGGAGGGCGGCAGATAGCCGCTCCGCGCTCCGCCCCACGGCGGCCCGGGATGCGAAAGCACCCGGGCCGTTTTGTTTTTTCTGCCGCTCTCGAGCCCGAGGCGGCGCCATCGAAGGAGGTTGTGATGAAGACATCGAGCACCCGAATTGGTCTCGGCCAGGGCCGCGCCGTGCGCGTGGCGCCGCGCAATCCGCTGGTGGCCGCCGCCCGCTTTCGCCACGCCGGCGCGCATGGCGCCAGCGGCAAGGCGCAACGCCAGCAGGCACAGCAGGCGTTGCGCTGCGAACTGGCCGCCGCCGCCCGCGAACGACACCGACAGACATGACCACCGACCCGCGCCGCGGCTGACGCGCGCGCCGAATGGAAAGGATTTCGCCATGGTCCGCACCCTCAGACCCTGGGCCGGCGCCCCCGCCGGCAGATTGACCCGCTTGACCGCCACCACCCTGTTGCTCGCCAGCGCGCTGCTGGCGCGCTGGGCCGAGCGGCTGCAGCAGCAGGCCACGCCCGCTGCACCCACGCGCGAAGCGTTTGCGATGGCGCTGCACGATCGCGCCGGCCTGGCCGTCTACGAAGACGGCCGGCTGGTCGGCTGGCTGCCCGACGTCACGCGCCTGTGAGCCGCCCGGCGCCTGCTCTGCTGGCATGGGGGCAGGCGCCGGGGTGGCCCGCATCGGCATTCACGCCGGCCGCGTTGTCGGGTAGCGTGCGCACTCGTTGCACGTTCACGCACGTCGATCGCACGTTCACGCCGCCGCGCCACGCCGCCCGCCATCGCCGGCCACTTCACGGACTCCGCCATGCGCACGCTCGCCGACCACCTGTCCAACTACGCGGCCTATCACCGCGACCGCCGCAACCTCGCCACCCATTTCGTCGGCGTGCCGATGATCGTGGCGGCGGTGGCGATCCTGCTGTCGCGCCCCGTGTTCGAGATCGGCGGCCTGACGCTCAGCCCCGCGTGGCTGGTGGTGGCCGCGACGCTGGTGTTCTACCTGCGACTGAGCGCTACCTATGCGCTGGCGATGGCGGCGGTGCTGGGCGCCGCGCTGTGGGCCGCGCATCTGACCGCGCCGCTATCGACCGGGGCCTGGCTGGCCTGGGGCATCGGGCTGTTCGCCGTGGGCTGGGTGATCCAGTTCATCGGCCACGCGTTCGAGGGCCGCAAGCCAGCCTTCGTCGATGACCTCGTCGGCCTGCTGATCGGCCCGCTGTTCCTGGTGGCCGAGACCGCGTTCGCGCTCGGCCTGTCGCCAGCGCTGCGGCAGCAGGTGATCGATCGCGCCGGGCCGATGCGCAGCGGGCCCGCGGCGCCGGCGCAGCCCGCGCAATCGTCCTGATTCGTTGCGGGTGCGCGCCTAGCGCGGCAGCGGTCCGGTGGCCGCGCCGACCAGCGCCAGCGCCAGCGGCGTGGTGAGCGCGCCGAACAGCGTGGAGATCACCAGGCTGGCCGCCACCGGCCCCTGCAGCGCGCCAAATTCCTTGGCCATCAGATAGACGTTGACGCCAACCGCCAGCGAGGCCAGCAGCACCGCCACCTGCGTCTCCAGCGGCGGCAGGCCGAGCAGCCGCGCCAGCAGCCACACCACCGCCGGCTGCACCGCCAGCTTCAGTGCCGAGATCGCGCTGGCCACGCGCCAGCCGTCGCGCACGCCGTACTGCGCCAGCCCCATGCCCAGCACCAGCAGCGCCATCGGCGCGGCGGCCTGACCGACCAGCTTCAGCGGCTCGTCGACCAGCACGGGTAGCGACAGCCCGGTCAGGCCGAACAGCGTGCCGCCGACGATCGCCGCCACGATCGGATTGGTGATCACGCTGACCGCGGTGCGACCGAAGCCGCGCGCGGAGAACTCACCATGACGCGCCCACTCGACCGACACGGTGACCAGTGTCCACAGCACCAGCGCGTTGAACACCAGCACCAGCGCCACCGCCGGCAGCGCCGCCTCGCCCAGCGTGAGCTTGGCAATCGGAATGCCCAGCAGCACGTTGTTGGAGAAGATGCCGCCGAGCGCGAACACCGACTGCTGCACACCATCGAGCCGGAACAGCGCCCAGCCGGCCAGCCGTCCGAGCACGAACACGATCAGGCAGCCGCCGAAGAACGCCGCGAGCAGCCGCGCGTCGACGGGCGGCAGCGACGACAGGTCGGCCATCATCCGGAACAGCAGCGCCGGCAGCGCGATCGTGAAGACGAAGCGGTTCAGCGCCTCGGCCATCGAGGCCGGAAAGCGGCCGCTGCGGGCGATCAGATAGCCGGCCAGCACCAGCACGAACAGCGGCGCGGCCAGCGAAAGATGGGTGAGAAAGGTGTTCAAGCGGCGGCGAGGCTACCGCAATTGACGGGGGCGCATGCGCCGCCGGCCCCGAGGTCCGTACGCCGAAACGCGTGCTGCGCAAACGCTCCGGGTACGCAGGTCGGTGCGCCCGGCCGGCCCGGCATCGCCAGATCGGCTGCCGGGTGCAACGGTCTGGCGCTCAGCCCTTCTTCACCGCGAACGGCGGCAGCTTGCGCTTGACCGGCGCCAGCTTCAGCCGCGCGTACACCGGCAGGCCATCGCGGTACGGCGTGACCGCCTCGCCCTGGATCAGCGGCGCCAGATAGCGGCGCGCCTTGGCGGTGATCGAGAAGCCGTCGGCGCCGATGAAGTCGGCCGGCATCTTGCGCTCGACGTTGGCCACGTGGTCCAGCGGCACCGCGCCCACGCGCCACGCATACGGCGCCTGCGCTGTGCGCTCGATCGCTGCCATCAGCCGGTTGCCGCCCTTCAGCGCCAGCGCCACCGCGCTGCGGCCCACCGCCACCGCCTGCGCCAGATCGGTGGCCGAGGCCACGTGCCGCGCCGAGCGCTGCAGGTAGTCCGACACACCCCAGTGCACCTTGTAGCCGGTCTGCTTCTTCACCAGGTCAGCCAGCAGCGGCGCCACGCCGCCGAGCTGCGCGTGGCCGAAGGCATCGCGCAGCCCCTGATCGGACAGGAACTTGCCATCGGCGTTCTGCGCGCCTTCCGAGGCCACCACCGTGCAGTAGCCGAAGCGCTCGACCTTCGCGCGCACCGCGGCCAGGAAGCGCGCTTCGTCGAACGGCACCTCGGGCAGCAGGATCAGCAGCGGCAGCGGGCGCTCGCGCGTGTCGGCCAGCCCGGCGGCCGCCGCGATCCAGCCGGCATGCCGGCCCATCACCTCGAGCACGAACACGCGCGTGGAGGTGGAGGCCATCGAGGCCACGTCGAGCGTGGCCTCGCGCGTGCTGACCGCCACGTACTTGGCTACCGAGCCGAAGCCGGGGCAGGTGTCGGTCAGCGGCAGGTCGTTGTCGATCGTCTTGGGCACGTGGATCGCCTGCAGCGGATAGCCGCGCGCCTGCGCCAGTCGCGCCACCTTCAGGCAGGTGTCGGCCGAATCACCGCCGCCGTTGTAGAAGAAGTAGCGGATGTCGTGCGCGGCGAACACCGCAAGCAGCCGATCGAACTGCGCCGCGCCTTCGCCTTCCGGCTTGTCGGGATTGCCGAGCTTGAAGCGGCACGAGCCGAACGCGCCGCCGGGCGTGTGGCGCAGCGCGGCGATCTCGGCATCGGCCTCGCGCGTGGTGTCGATCAGGTCTTCGGCCAGCACGCCGACGATGCCGTTGCGGCCGGCGTAGAGCCGGCCGAGTTGCGCGTTACGCGCGGCGGCACGCCGCCATGCCGCGATCACGCCGGCAGCGCTGGCGTTGATGACGGCGGTGACGCCGCCGGACTGGGCATACAGGGCGTTGCTGCGGGGCATGGCGCGCTCTTGCACGAGTGGCGAGGACGCGAGCTTAGAGCGTGCGTGTCGCTGCCGTCATGCGCTGCGTCCAATGAGCAACGCCGAATTCGCCGCCGCCTCGGCCCGCTGCCCGCGAACGGTGCGCGATGCCTTGTACAGGTGCACGCGTGTCGCGTGCCGGGCGTGGGCCCGAGTGCGCGCGGCACCGCGGCACTCGGTGGCACGGCGGTGCGGTCACCGCCCCGGTGCCGGATCGTCGAGCGGCCGCGCCGCGTTCAGCGCCACATCGGCGGTGGCCAGCGGGTGCGCGTCGGGTGGGGTGGGCAGCACGACGGTGCGGCGGATGATCGTGTAGCGCCACGCCGCCACCGCCAGCAGCAACGCGCTGACGCCGGCAAAGCCCAGCGCCCAGCGCAGGCCCAGATGCTCGCCGAGCCAGCCGCTGAGCAACGCACCGGGCCCGGCCGGCAGCAGCGTGAGCCAGCGCATCGTGCTGGTCATCCGACCCAGCAGCGGCTCTGGCGTCACGGCCTGGCGCAGCGCCAGGAAGGCGATGAAGATCAGCACCGCGCCGATGCCGAACAGCATCAGCATGGCCGCGAACACGGCCACGCCGAGCGCGCTCGCCGGTGCCAGCGCCGCCAGTGTCCAGCCGCTGCCGGTGATCGCGAAGCCCAGCACCATCGTCGGCCCGGGGCCGATGCGCTGGCTGATGCGGCTGCCGACCAGGCTGGTCAGGATCGTGCCGGCGCCAAGCGCGATGAAGCAGGCGCCGACCGCGCCTTCACCCAGCTTCAGCACGCGCGTCGCATACAGGATCTGCACGGTCAGCGCCGCGTAGTGCGCCATCTGCCAGATGCCCACGGTTACCGCCATCGTCATCAGCAGCCGGTGCGTGGTCACGAAGTGCAGCCCCTGGCGCAGCGCTGGCCAGAAGTCGGCGCGCGCCGCGCGCGCCGTCTCGGTCACGCGCAGGCCGCGCAGGATCGCGGCCGAGAACACCAGCAGCAGCACGTCGGCCACCAGCGCCACTGGTGCGCCCAGCAGCTTGATCAGCGCGCCGGCCAGGCCGGGGCCGGCGACCTCGGCGCTGGAGCTGGCCAGCGCGTTGCGCGCGTGCGCCTCCACCAGCCGCTCGCGCGGCACGATCTGCGTGAGCACGATCTGCGCTGCGCTGCCGGCGATCGTGTGCACGGTGCCCAGCGCGAAGCCGACCACGTACAGCCAGGTCATCGACAGCATGCCCAGCCACCACGCCACCGGAACCGTCAGCAATGCCGCCGCCAGCAGCAGCTCGCCAGCCACGTACACCGGCAGCTTGCGCACGCGGTCGAGCCACACGCCGCCCGGCAGCGACAGCAGCACGAACGGCGCGATCTCCATCGCGGTCAGGATGCCCATCTGCGTTGGCGTGGCGTTGAGCAGCAGCGCGGCGGCCAGCGGCAACGCCAGCATCGAGATCTGGTTGCCGAACGAGCTGAGCAGGATCGACGACCACAGGCGCCGGTAGGCGCGGTCGCGCAGCAGATCGTTGCTTGGGAGCGTGAAGCGGTGCCGCAGCGCATCGGCGATGCGCTGCACGGCGCCGCCGGTATTCGTCGAGGGCATGCGGCGGGAAGCAGCGGGCAGGAACGACCCGGAGGCGGAAGCGTAGCGCGGCTCAGGCAAGTGCCCGCCTGATCGCGCCCGGAATAACCGCTTGACACCTGTCAACCCAGGCGCCGCCCGAGGGCAAAGAATGGCGGCTCGACGCCGCGCCCGTATCCGGACCCCACAACACGGAGCAGCCGCAGCGAGCTTCAGGGAGCCCCGCTCATGTCCGTTCAAGTGTCCGCCGAACGCCGTCTCGTGGCTGGCGCCGGCCTGGCCGATCGCCCGCGCAAGAGCCGCTGGCCGGCCCGGCTCGATGTCGCGCAGAGTGGTTCCGGGCTCGTGCTCGGGCTGTTCATGTGGGGCCACATGGTCTTCGTGTCTTCGATCCTGATCAGCCCCGATTTCATGTGGATGGTCACGCGCGCCTTCGAGGGCTACTTCTTCTTCGGACGCACGTTCCCGCAGATCGTCGGCGTGATCGTCGCGCTGGTGTTCGCGCTGCTGGTGCTGCACGCGCTGCTGGCAATGCGCAAGTTCCCGATCAGCTATCGGCAGGCGCAGACCTTCGTCGCCCATCGGCGACTGCTGGCGCACGAGGACACCACGCTGTGGTGGGTGCAGGCGGTCACCGGCTTCGCGCTGTTTTTCCTGGCGGCCGCGCACCTGTACCAGATGCTGATGCATCCGGGCGCCATCGGCCCGTACGAGTCGGGCGCGCGGGTCGCCGGCGGCTGGTGGCCGCTGTACCTGGTGCTGCTGTTCGCGGTCGAACTGCACGGCGGCATCGGCCTGTATCGGCTGGCGGTCAAGTGGGGCGGGTTCGAGGGCCGCGATCCGGCGCAGACGCGTCGCCGGCTGCGTGCCGCCAAGTGGGCGATCACCGTGTTCTTTCTGGCGCTCGGACTGCTGACGCTGGCCGCCTATTACCGGATCGGCACGCAACTGCCGGCGCGCGCGCAGCCGAGCTATGTGCCGGGCTGGCTGGCCGATCCGCCGACCGCACCGGCGCCTGCGTGGTGGCCGGGTCATCTGAGCGGTCCGTACCGACACCACTAGGCGCCGCCTGCGCGCGCGGCGATCACAGGGCGGCCGCGAAGCATGGACGTCCACCGAAGGGAAGAACGCGATGAACGTGATCTACACCGATGTGCTGGTGGTCGGCGGCGGGCTGGCCGGACTGCGGCTGGCGATTGCCGCGCGCCGCCGCGGCCACGAGGCGATTGTGCTGTCGCTGGTGCCGCCCAAGCGCTCGCACTCGAAGGCCGCGCAGGGCGGCATGCAGGCGTCGCTTGGCAACGTGGCCAAGGGCGAGGGCGACAACGAGGACGTGCACTTCGAGGACACGGTGCGCGGTTCCGACTGGGGCGCCGATCAGGACGTGGTGCGGATGTTCGTCAACACCGCGCCCAAGGCGGTGCGCGAGCTGGCCGCCTGGGGCGTGCCGTGGAGCCGCGTGCGCGAGGGCGATCGCCAGGTCGTCATCAACGGCCAGAAGGTCACGATCACCGAGCGCGCCGCCGCGCACGGCACGGTCGCGCAGCGCGACTTCGGCGGCACCAAGAAATGGCGCACCTGCTACGTGGCTGACGGCACCGGCCACGCGATGCTGCAGGCGGTGGGCGACCAGGCGATCGGCGACGGCATCGCCGTGCACGAGCGCTGCGAGGCACTGGCGCTGATACACGACGGCGCCCGCTGCTATGGCGCGATCGTGCGCAACCTGATCACCGGCGAACTGAGCGCCTACGTGGCCAAGGCGACCGCGCTGGCCGCCGGCGGCGCCGGCCGTGTGTACCGGGTCACCACGAACGCCACGATCTGCGAGGGCATCGGCCACGCGCTGGCGCTCGAAACCGGCGCGGCCGCGCTCGGCAACATGGAGGCGGTGCAGTTCCACCCGACCGGCATCTTCCCGGCCGGCATCCTCGTGACCGAGGGCTGTCGCGGCGACGGCGGCCTGCTGCGCGACATCAACGGTCACCGCTTCATGCCCGACTACGAGCCCGAGAAGAAGGAGCTCGCCAGCCGCGACGTGGTCAGCCGGCGCATGGAGCAGCACATCGCCCAGGGCCTTGGTGCGAAGAGCCGCTTCGGCGAGCACCTGTGGCTCGACATCACGCTGCTCGGCGAGCAGCACATCAAGCACAACCTGCGCGAGGTCTACGAGATCTGCCACTACTTCCTCGGCGTGGACCCGGTGCGCGAGTGGATTCCGGTGCGACCGGCGCAGCACTACACGATGGGCGGCGTGCGCACCCGGCCCTCGGGCGAGAGCCCCACGCTGAAGGGACTGTTCTCGGCTGGCGAGAACGCATGCTGGGATATGCACGGCTTCAACCGGCTCGGCGGCAACTCGGTGGCCGAGACCGTGGTCGCCGGCATGATCGTCGGCGAGAAGATCGCCGACTTCTGCGACCGCGAGGAGCTCACCATCCCGCTCGGCCTGGTGCGCGAGACGCTGGAGCGCGAGCGCGCGCGGCTCGACGTGCTGATGCACGGCGGCGGCACTGAGCGCGCCTCTGCGCTGCGGGTGGCGATGCAAACGCTCATGACCGACAAGGTCGGCATCTTCCGCAGCGGCGACATGCTGGCGCAGGCGGTCGACGAACTGCAGCAGCTGCTGATCCGCAGCCGAAACATCGGCGTGCCCTACAAGGCGTCTGGCGCCAACCCCGAGCTGGTGGCCGCCTACCGCACGCAGAAGATGATCAAGGTCGCGCTCACCATCGCCTACGGCGCGCTCACCCGCACCGAGAGCCGCGGCGCGCACTTCCGCCAGGACCATCCGCGCCGCAACGACGCCGACTGGCTCAAGCGCACGCTGGCCTGGTGGAAGAACGAAGGCGACACGCTGCCCACGCTGACCTACGAGCCGCTCGACGTGCGGCGGATGGAGCTGCCGCCCGGCTGGCGCGGCTACGGCGCGCGCGACTACGTCGATCACCCCGATACGGCAGCGCGCATCGCCGAGGTCGAGGCGCTCAAGGAGAAGATCCCCGACCGCTTCGCGCGACAGGCGGCGCTGATGCCCTACGACCACCTGCTGCCCGAGCGGCTGCGCGGCCGCAACGAGCGCATCGACGAGCCGCTGCCGGCGGCAGCACCCGCGGCAACGGGTGCCGCCGCCCGCCGCTGAGCTGGACCATCGACAGCGCCCTGCGCCGCCGCGCCCCATCGAACCGACCGAGGACCGCCCCGCGATGAACGCCCCCACGATCAGGATCGCCGCCGCTGAAAGCGGCCCGGCCAGCGCGCCCTGCGCCTGCGGCTGCAGCACGCTGGTGAAGCCGGCCAACGCGCGCGGCAGCGACGACGGCGCACCGCGCGCGCATCGCACGCTGCGCATCAACGTGCTGCGCTACAACCCGCAGGATCCGGACAGCCGGCCGCATGTCCAGCAGTACACGCTGGAGGAGGCTGACGGCATGACGCTGTTCATGGCGCTGACCGAGATCCGCGAGACGCTCGATCCGTCGCTGCAGTTCGATTTCGTGTGCCGCGCCGGCATCTGCGGCTCGTGCGCGATGCTGGTCAACGGCAAGCCCACGCTGGCCTGCCGCACGCTCACGCGCAACCTCGATGCCGAGTTCTCGCTGGCGCCGCTGCCGTTCTTCGAGCTGATCGGCGACCTGTCGGTCAACACCGGCAAGTGGATGCGCCAGATGAGCGAACGCATCGAGGCCTGGGTCCACATGCAGTCGAGCGACCTCGACCTGACCCGCATCGAGGCGCGCATGGACCCGGACCTTGCCGAGAAGATCTACGAGCTCGACCGCTGCATCGAATGCGGCTGTTGCGTGGCCGCCTGCGGTACCGCGCGCATGCGGCCCGACTTCGTCGGCGCGGTCGCCCTTAACAAGGTGGCGCGCTTCAGGATCGACCCGCGCGACACTCGCACCGATGCCGATTACTACGAGCTGATCGGCGACGACGACGGCGTGTTCGGCTGCATGAGCCTGCTGGCCTGCCACGACGTGTGCCCGAAAGACCTGCCGCTGGCCACGCAGATCGCCTACATGCGCCGCGCGATGGCGCGCCAGGGCATCGGCGGCGACTGACCCGGCGCGGCGCAAACGCCCGCGCTATCCGAGGACGCGGCTCTGATTACGGCTGCGCAGGCATCAGCGCGGCGACGCGCCGTGCGATGTCGTCGAGCGAGTCGCAGCGAAACGTTCCGAGCCGCAGGCTGCCTGCGCTCGACGACTTGATCGACACCACGCACTCCGTTCGGTCCTTGGCGGCTGCACTCCCCGCCTGTGCCGTCACGAACTCGAGCGTTCCATCCGCCAGAGTCCGCGAGAGTTGGTACTCACCCTTCTGCAGACCGGCGACGAAACGCCGGGCCTCGGCGCCTTCGAGCCGGGTCTGGTTGAAGTTGAAGGCGCCGCCCTTGATCTCGAGATGCAGGTCACGTTGCTCGGCGCCAGCGCGGGTGACGATCAGGCTCACGCCATCCTTGTCGCGGAACATCACGCGATCCTCCTTCGACGGCACAGCGCCGGTCTGCGCCTGGCCGGGCGCTGCCGATAGAAGTCCGGCAATCACGATGACTGTCGCAGGAAAAAAATGTCTCATGGTGGCGTCCTCTCCCCAAACTGGAACGCCGTGCAGCCTACACGCAGCGCCCGCTGCGGCCCGCGTTTCGCGTGCGGCCGCCATCTTGCCGTGAGCCCGCGCCTTCAAGCCGACGTCGAACGTCAGCCGTCGGGTCGGTTCGAGACCCAGCACGCTTCGGCTTTTGATCATGTCGCCGATGCGCAGCGTGCCGTCAGTTCGTCGTCGGTCGGCCTCCACCGCCGCTCGCGCCGCGCGGATCGTGGCTGGTCGCAACGGGGCTTTCGTCGGCAGGCGTGCGCGGGCATGCTTCGGCTCGCCCGCGATCAATCGTCAACGTGAGTACTCCAAACATGCAACCGGGCCCGCCCCCGGGCCAGCCTGTGCCGCCGTCAGCCGTCCAGCGCGCACGGCCTGCGTACCGGCTCGGCTGGCGCGTCGGCCTGCCGCTGCTGGCGGCGTTACCGTTCGCGTTCTACATCAGCCGTGACTGCTGCGGGTCGTCGTCACCCGTTCCGCTGAGTATCTGGATGGTGCGCGCGTGGCTGGTCGGCTTCGGCGCGGTCGTTGCCTATGTCGTCTTCGAGCGCTGGCCGCGCAGCCTGCCGCCGTGGCTGGCGCGCTGGGTCTTTCAACTGCTGGGCATCGTCGTCGCGGTGCCTCTGACGGCGTACGCGGCCTACTGGGTCACCACGGGGCAGTTCTTCTTTCTGGCAGACAATCCGAACCGGCTGGGCGGCCTGCTCGCGTTGACCTTTGCCGGGGTGCTTTTCGCGCCGTGGATCGCGTTGGCCGCGATGGTGCGGGCGCGCGATGCGCTGGCCCACGAGCAGGCGCTCGCCTTCGCACTCGAGCGTAGCCAACTGGAGCGGCAGGCGCTGGACGCGCGGCTTCGGCTGCTGCAGGCGCAGGTGCAACCGCACTTCCTGTTCAACACGTTGGCCAACGTGCGGGCGCTGGTCGGCGCCGGCTCGCCGCAGGCGCCGGCGGTTCTCGATAGTCTGATTGCCTACCTGCGCGCCGCCGTGCCCAGGCTGGACGAGCCCGCCGCCACCGTCGGCGACGAGCTGAAACTGGTGCGCGCCTACCTGGAGCTGATGCAGCTGCGCATGCCCGACCGGTTGCAGTATTCGATTGACGCCGACGAGGCTGCGCTGATCGTCCGTTGCCTGCCACTGTCGCTGCTGACACTGGTGGAGAATGCGGTCCGCCACGGCATCGATCCCGCCGAGCAAGGCGGGCGCATCGAGGTCAGCGCCCGGGTCCGCGATGGCCGTTGCCTGCTGCGCGTGGCCGACAGCGGCGTCGGTCTGGCGGCCGGCAGCGGCAGTGGCGGCACCGGACTGGCCAACCTGCGCGAGCGGCTGCGGCTGGCCTGGGGCGAGGCGGCCCAGTTGCGGCTGAGCGAAGTCGCGCCGCGCGGCGTATGCGCCGAGATCGACTACCCGGTATCGCCGGATCAGAAATGAGCCACGTTCCTCCGACCGCCCTGATCGCCGATGACGAGCCGCTGCTGCGGACCGAACTGGCGCGCGCGCTGACACAGGTCTGGCCGCAACTGCGCGTGGTGGCCGAGGCGCGCAACGGGCGCGAGGCGGTCGAGCAGTTCGAGGCGCTGCGGCCCGATGTCTGCTTCCTCGATGTGCAGATGCCGGGGCTGTCGGGCGTGGACGCGGCGCAGCGGATCGACCGGCGTGCGCACCTGGTGTTCGTGACCGCATTCGATCACTACGCGCTCAAGGCCTTCGAGACGGGCGCACTCGACTACCTGGTCAAGCCGGTGGAGCCGGCGCGTCTGGCCGACACCGTGGCGCGCGTGCAGGAACGCCTGCGCAGCGCGCAGCCGGCCGCCACCGAGGCGCTGCTGCGCGAACTGGCGGAGCAATTGCAGCGCCGCGCCCTGCCTGGACCCGAGCCGCTGCGCTGGCTGCGCGCCTCGGTCGGGCCGACGCTTCGGCTGATCGCAGTCGACGACGTCGACTTCCTGCGCTCCGACGAGAAGTACACGCTGATCGCCTGGCGCGGCGATGGCGGCGCGGCCTCCGAGGCGCTGATCCGCACGCCGCTGAAGGACCTGGTCGCGCAACTGGATGGGGGGCAGTTCGTGCAGGTGCATCGCTCGGTGGTGGTTAACCTGAAGTCGATCAGCCACATCACGCGCGGCGACAACGAAACTGCCGACATCCACCTGAGGAACCGGCGCGACGTGCTGCCGGTCAGCCGCAGCTTTCTGCACCTGTTCAAGCAGATGTAGACAGTGACGCCACACGTGCGTCGCGCCGGTGTTCCTCGCACAGGCAGCCCGCACTGCAGTCTGTCGGCGCCGATCGCCTCTCGTCGCATATGACTGGCTGCCGGTGACCGCCAAGGTCAGACTGCGCCGCGCAGTAAGGCAGCAGAGCCGGCCGTGAGGTGGCTTGCAATTGGCGGAGAAGACATGAAGCGAACAAAGCGGCTGGTCGGGGTAGTCCTGGCGATGGTCGCGCTGGCTGCGGCGACCGCGCTGGCCCTGCGCAGCACAAAGCCACAAGACAGTCCGTCGAACAGCGCAGCGCCGCCGCTCGAGTTCACCGCTGCCGACGTGGTGGCGCTGACGGCACGGCCGGTGGTGGTCGAACTGGCGATGCCCGGCTCGGTGCAGGCGCTGTCGCAGGCCACGGTACGGGCCAAGGTTCCGGCCGAGGTCCGCGCTGTGCATGTACGCGACGGCGATCGGGTACGGCAGGGGCAGGTGCTGGTCGAGTTCGACACCGCTGCGCTGAAGGCGCAGCTGGCGGAGCGCAGCGCCACGCTGGCGTCGGCGCGCGCCAATCTGGCGCAGGCGCAGCGCACGCGTCAGGTCAACGCGCAACTGGTCGAGAAAAACTTCATTTCGCAGAACGCGTTCGACAACGCCGATGCCGCGCTGCGCGCGCAGGCTGCTGCGGTCGATGTGGCGCAGGCGCAACTGGCGCAGACGCAGCTGACGCTCGATGACGCCGTGGTGCGTGCGCCGATCGGCGGCCATGTTTCGCGCCGGCACGTGCAGCCGGGGGAGAAGGCCGGCGTGGACGCGCCGCTGGTGAGCATCGTCGACCTGTCGCGGCTCGAAGTGCAGACGCAGGCAGCGGTATCCGATGTCGCGCGGATCGCGCTGGGTGCGCCGGCGCAGGTGGTGGTCGAAGGCATCGGCGAGCGGCGCTTCGACGGCCGGGTCGAGCGCATCAACCCGGGCGCGGAGCCGGGCACCCGCTCGATCAACTTCTTCGTCTCGCTGCCCGATCAGGGCGGGCTGTTGCGTGTGGGCATGTTCGCGACGGTCTTCCTGCGGGTGGGCGGCGCCGAGCCGGTGCCGGCGCTGCCGCTGGCAGCGATCCGCAGCGATGCCGGGCTCGACTTCGTCTGGGTACTGGCCGGCGACCGTCTGCGGCGCCAGCCGGTGACGCTGGGCCGGCGCGACGAGCGTGCACGGCTGGTTCAGGTGACCAGCGGCCTGGCGCTCGGCGAGCGCGTGCTGGCGAGCCGCTTCGACGGCCTGCGCGACGGGCAACCGGTGCGGCTGGTGGAGAGCACGTCAGGCGCTGGCAGCGCGGCGCCGGATGCCGACAAGCCCGGCGTGCGACCGCCGCGCGGCTGAACGCGAGGTACCTATGTGGATGACCCGCGTTTCGATCCAGCACCCGGTCTTCGCGACCATGGTGATGGTGAGCCTGCTGGTGTTGGGCGTGCTGTCGTACCGGCAGCTGCGCGTGGAGGCCATGCCCGACGTGCAGGCGCCGCAGGTGCAGGTCTGGGTCAGCTATCCCGGTGCCTCGCCGGAGCAGGTGGAAAACGACATCACCAAGCCGATCGAGAACGCCGTCAACACGGTGACCGGCGTCAAGCGCATCCTGAGCCGCTCCGAGGAGGGCCGTTCGCTGACCTGGATCGAGTTCCGGCTCGATGTCGACACCGCGCGCGTGCTGCAGGAAACGCGCGACAAGCTGGCGCAGATCCGCGCCGGCTTTCCGCGTGACGCGCGCGACCCGGTGGTGCAACGCTCCGGCGGCGAGGGCGAGCAGCCGGTCGCCTCGTTCGCGCTGACCGCCGAGGCGTTGTCGCCGCGTCAGCTCACGCTGCTGGCCGAGCAGGTGGTGCAGAAAGGGTTCGAGCGCGTCAGCGGCGTGGGCCGCGTCGATGTCGGCGGCACCGTCAGCCGGCAGATCCTGGTGCAGGTAGAGCCAGCCAAGCTGGCAGCTTTCGGCGTCAGCGTCGAGCAGGTGGTGCAGGCGCTGCGCAACGCCAACGTCAGCGTGCCGGTGGGCAATATCAGCTCGCCCACCGCCGATGCGATCGTGCGTGTCGATGGGCGCATGGCCACGCCAGCCGATTTCGAGCGCATCATCGTCGTGCGCAAGGCCGGCGCGCCGGTGTACCTGTCGCAATTGGCGCGCGTGCTGGACGGCGAGAAGGAGCACGACTCGATCTCGCGCGTCGACGGCAAGCCGGCGATCACGTTCTGGGTCTACAAGACGCAGGACGCCAACCTGATCGAGGTCGGCAAGGCGCTCAAGCAGGCCGCTGCCGATCTGACGCCGCAGCTTGCGGCGGGCGCCCAGCTCAAGATGCTCTGGACTTCGGCCGACTTCGTCGAGCGGACGGTCAACAGCGTCAAGCGCACCATTATCGAAGGCGCGCTGCTGACGGTCCTCATCGTGTTCCTGTTCCTTGGCAGCTGGCGCAGCACCGTGATCACTGGCCTCACGCTGCCGATCGCGGTGATTGCCACCTTCATCGCGCTGCATGCCTTTGGCTTTTCGCTCAACTACATGACGCTGATGGCGCTGTCGCTGTGCATCGGACTGCTGATCGACGACGCTATCGTGGTACGCGAAAACATCGTCCGCCATCTGCACATGGGCAAGGACCACGTGCGCGCGGCGCGCGAGGGCACCGACGAGATCGGGCTGGCGGTGCTGGCCACCACGTTCTCGGTGGTTGCGGTGTTCGTACCGATCGCCTTCATGGACGGTATGGTCGGCCGGTACTTCCACGCGTTCGGCGTCACCGTCGCGGTGGCGGTGCTGGTGTCCCTGTTCGTCAGCTTCACGCTCGATCCGATGCTGTCGTCGGTGTGGAAGGACCCGCCGGACGGGGCCCGCACGCTGCCGCTGGTCGGCCCGGTGCTGCGCGGCTTCGACCGCTGGGTCGAGCGCTGGCACGTCTGGTACGGCCTGCTGCTTGGCTGGGTGCTGTCGGGGCGGCGGGTGCTGTGGCGGTTGACCACGCGCGGCGTCACGCTGCTGGCGGCCGTGGCCAGCTTTGCAGTCAGCATTCCGTTGGCCGGCCTGCTCGGCACCGAGTTGATGCCCCGGGTCGACGAGAGCTACACCTCGGTGCAGTTGACGATGCCGGTCGGCTCGAGCCTGCAGTACGCCGATGAACGCGTACGCCGGGTCGAGCAGGCGCTGACGGAGTTTCCCGAAATCGCGTCGATGGACACGGTGATCGGCGGCGGCGATGGCCGCAACATCGCACGCCTCAGCCTGCGCCTGGTGCCGCCGCCGCAGCGCGCGCGCTCACAGCAACAGGTCGAAGCGGCGATCCGCGAGCGTGTGGCCCGTATTCCCGGTGTTGACCTGCGGGTCGGTTGGGGCGGGCCGATCTACGTGGCGCTGCTGGGCAACGACGATGCCGAGATGAACCGCGTGATGACTGACCTGAAGAACCGGTTGGCGAAGATCCGTGGCGTCACCGACATCGAGATCTCGGTCAAGGAAGGCACCCCCGCACTGTCGGTGCGTCTGAAGCCTGAACTGGCCGCCGAGTACGGCATCACGCACGCCCGCATCGGCGCCACGCTGCGTGCGCTGTTCGGCGGCGAGCCGTCCGGCTACTGGCTGGCGCCCGATGGACAGAATTACGAAGTCATCACGCAGGTGCCGCGCGCCAGCCGGACCGCGGCCGACGATATCGCCGGGCTGAACATCGCCACCGGACGCACACTGCCCGACGGCTCGGCCGAGGTGGTGCCGCTGCGCGCGATCGCCACCGTGGAGCCGACCTTCAATCCGCAGAACATCCGCCGCCAGGACCTGACGCGCCGCGTGGCGCTGTTCGCCGACGTGCAGGGCCGTCCAGCCGGCGATGTCGGTCGCGAGGTCAAGCAACTGGTCGACAGCTACGCGCTGCCGCCCGGGCTGCGCTTCGACGTGGGTGGCCAGATCCGCGAGCAGCAGGAAGTGTTCGGGTCCATCGCGGGTGCGCTGGTGCTGGCGGTGATCTTCATCTACATCGTGCTGGCGTCGCAGTTCGGCAGCTTCATCCAGCCGCTGGCCATCATGGTCTCGTTGCCGCTGGCGATTGTCGGCGCGGTGCTGGCGCTGCTCGTCACCGGCACCACGCAGAACGTGTACACGATGATCGGCATCGTGTTCCTGATGGGGCTGGTGACCAAGAACGCGATCCTGCTGGTGGACTTCGCCAACCAGGGCCAGCGCCAGGGCATGGGTCGCACCGAGGCGCTGCTGGCGGCCGGGCAGGTGCGTTTGCGGCCGATCCTGATGACCACCGCGGCGATGATCTTCGGCATGCTGCCGCTGGCGCTCGGCCTGGGCGAGGGCGCCGAGCAGCAGGCACCAATGGGCCGCGCCATCATCGGCGGCGTGATCACGTCCACGCTGCTGACGTTGGTGGTGGTGCCGGTGATCTACTCGTATCTCGACGGCTGGGCGGCGCGCTGGCGGCGCCCAGCCGGCGGCGCGGTCGCACTCGACCGGCAGCCGGCGCAGCGCTCGGACTGACAGCCAGGCGGCCTGGTCTTGCAGGCTACGTTCGCTGCGCGGGCGGCGTGCCGCCGCGCGACCAGAGACTAGAGATGCTCGATCGAGCGTGCGTAGTATGAGAGCAGCTGCTTCTCGTCGGGCCGTGCGCGGTACAGACCGTCGGTGTCGTCGACCAGATGACGCAGCGTCAGCATGCGCAGGCCAGCGCCGACCGCATAGTCCCAGTCGCTGCGCGGCACGTAGACCTGTGCGCCACGCGCGGTCAGCCGCTCGACCTCGGCGCCGACGCGCGACTTGATCTCCAGCTCGCTCAGCGTCTGGCCGTCGGCAGCCAGCAGCACGCGCGCCACCAGCGGTACCGGCAGCACCGGAATCAGCCGGCCCACCGCCTGCATCAGGTGGTTGCCCAGTGCGGTCACCTCGCGCATGCGGTCTTCCCGCGACAGCGTGCGAAAGTCGATGCCGCGCTCGGCGCAATACGCGCTGACCGAGACCGGCGTGCCGAAGTTCACGCACGCATAGCCGAAGCGGTACCAGCGGCTGCGCAGCGCCAGGCCGAGCTGCGTGCCGACGAAGCGCAGCGTGGTCCACGCCGCCGCCAGCGCGCCGGTGCGCTGGCGCTCAGTCTGGCCAGCCAGCAGTTGCGTGCGGTCTTCGAGCACGCGGTCGTAGTTCAGGCCCAGCGGAATGAACACCAGGTCGCGCTCGCCCTGCGCCGAGTAGCCGCGCAGCATGTAGTCGAGCACACCGAAGCGTGGCTCCCGCAGTGCGCCGTCGCGCGTCAGGCCGCCCTCCGGATACACGGCCTGGGTGACGCCGGCCTCGGTCGCCATCGCGATGTAGCGCTCCAGCACGCGCCGGTACAGCGCATCGCCCGAGCCGCGCCGCACGAAGTACGCGCCCATCGAGCGAATGACCTGCTGCAACGGCCACACACGCGCCCACTCGCCCACCGCGTACGACAGCGCAGCCTTCTCGGCGGCCAGGTAGGCGGCCAGCACGTAATCCATGTTGCTGCGGTGGTTCATCACGAACACCACCGTGGCCTGGGCTGGCACCGCCGCCAGGCCGGCCTCGTCGGAGTAGCCGATGCGCACCCGGTACAGCAGGCGGCTGACGCGCTTGCCGAGCCAGTAGCCGATGCGGAAATAGAAATAGGCATTGAATGCCGGCACGATCTCGCGCGCATAGCGCTCGACGATGTGCTGCACGACCTCGCGCGGCATCTTCTGTGCCTCGGCGAACTCGCGCGCTGCCTGCTGCACCTTGTCGTCGAACACCAGGCGGTCGATCAGTGCGCGCCGGCTGGTCTGCTGGAACGGCCGGATCTGTATGCGCAGCCGCGTGCCCACTTCGTCGAGCACCTTGTTGGCGCGGTTGCGGAGCATCCAGCGCACCGTCGGCAGCAGCAGCCGGTCGAGCAGCGCCCAGAAGGCGAGGGCTGCCGCCAGCAGCGCCAGCCACAACGGTATGGCGATGGTCGTGCTCACCGTGCTCGGCTCTCCACGCGTGGTGCGGCCGGTTCGCGTCGAGCCGGCGGCTCCGATGGCCGCTCGGTCGCGGCGTCCGGGTGCCGGGCATCCGGCAACCGTATCCAAGGCCAGGCCGTAGTGTGGCGGGCTCACGCAGCGGTGTCGAGCGGCGCGCGGGGTTTGCCGTCCGGTCAGCCACCGATCAACCGGATCGTGGGCGCGTTTGCGTGCGCACTGCGGCCGTGCCGCGAGTTTCGCTGCAGTTATGGTGCGTTGGCCCCTGCCGCTGCTCGAAGCTGCTGCGCCCGCTTCGCGATCTCGCGCGTCATGCCCTTGAAGATGAACAGGTGCGCCGGCACCAGCACCCACCAGTACGACAGGCCCCACACGCCGGCCGGATGCCAGTAGGCGGTCACGGTCACGCGCGAATGCGTGGCGTCCAGCGGCTCGATCTCGAACTCCAGCACGCCATTGCCCGGCGCCTTCATGCCGAAGTTCAGCGTCAGGCGCCGCTCCGGTTCGAGACCCAGCACCGTCCAGTAGTCGATCGTGTCGCCGATGCGCAGCTCGGTCGGATGACGCCGGCCCTTGGTCAGGCCCGGGCCGCCCACCAGCCAGTCCAGCCACGCGCGCATGACCCACAGCAGTCCGCCGTAGAAGTAGCCGACCTTGCCGCCCAGCGTGGTGACCACGTTCCACAGGTCGTGCGGCGAGGCCTGCGCGACCGCGCTGCCGCTGGCGCGCTTGGCGTAGAACGCATAGTCGTGGCGGCCGCCGCGGAACATCAGCATGCCCTCGGTCCAGCGCGCCGCAACGGTGTGGGCGCGCTCGGCATCGAGCGCGGCCTGCACGCTGTCCTTGAAGTGCAGCAGCCGCTGCGGCACCAGCGCGCGCAGCGCGGCGTCCTGGGCCGGGATGTCGTGCTTGAGCCCGCCAATCAGCGCCCGCGCGATCGGCGCGGGCACCGTCGTGATCAGGGCCAGCCACCACGCCGACAGGTTCGGCGTCAGCAGCGGCACGCGCAGGATCAGCGGGCGCTTGCCGACCACTTCGCCGTACTGCCGCATCAGGTCTTCGTACGTCATGTAGTCCGGGCCGCCCGCGTCGAAGACCGCGCCCTCGGCCTGCGGCAGCCGCGCCACCCGCACCATGTACTCGAGCAGATTGGACAGCGCAATCGGGCTCGAGCGCGACTGCACCCAGCGCGGCGTCACCATCAGCGGCAGGTTGTTCACCAGGTCGCGGATCACCTCGTAGGCGGCCGATCCGGCGCCGACGATGATCCCGGCGCGGATTTCAGTGACCGGCACGCGGCCGGCGCGCAGCACGTCGCCGGTCAGCTTGCGCGACACCAAATGCTCGCTGTCGGCATCCGGCGGCACCAGCCCGCCCAGGTAGACGATGCGTCGCACGCCCGCCGCTTCGGCAGCGCGCGCGAAGTTGCCAGCCGCCTCGACATCGAGCTTGCCGAAGTTGCGCCCGCTCGCCATCGAGTGCACCAGGTAGTACGCGATCTCGATGCCTTCCAGCGCCGCGGCAAGCGTCTCCGGCTTGAGGGCGTCGGCGGCCACCCGCTCCACAGGCCAGTTGCGCGCCTCAAGCACGCGCGGGTCGCGCGCGGCGGCGCGCACCTGCCAGCCCTCGGCAATCAGCCGCGGCACCAGGTTCGCGCCGATGTAGCCGCTGGCGCCGAAAACCAGCGCGCGCACCGCCACCGTGTCGACCTCGGTCGGCCGGCTCGACTGTGCGGTGGAAGCGACAGTGCCCGATCGGGAGGGAAAAGGCACAACCGCTTCAGGGTCAATGGCTGTCATGGTCGGCGGACGTTGCTGTTTCGCTGTGTAAGACAGGGCGTGGCGCCTGCTGCGGCGCAAGGTAAGCGCGCGGCATCTCGAATTGTGGGCTTATCCCCGACCAAATGGGCGACCGCTTTGCTGCACTGCAAATTGTTGTTGTCGGTGCAAGCGACTACCCTAGGTTGCAAGACGCTGCGCGATGCCTTTCAGGGAGGCCATACGCGTGGCGCGAATAACAACAAGCAAACGTTTTACGAGGGGTCCCGCCGGCTTCCGGCGGAATATCAATTCATTGGGGAATCTCATGAACGCACCCATGAACCGGAGGCAGTTCTTCCGGATCAGTGCGGCGGGCATGGCCGGTTCGTCGGTGGTCGGTCTCGGCATGTCGCCGGGCGCCGCACTTGCCGAAGTCCGCGCCTTCAAGCTCTCCCGCACGACGGAAACACGCAGCACCTGTCCGTATTGCTCAGTCAGCTGCGGCGTGGTCATGTACACGCTCGGCGACAAGGCGAAGAACGTCAAGAGCCGCATCATTCACATCGAGGGCGACGCCGACCATCCGGTCAATCGCGGCACGCTGTGCCCGAAGGGCGCTGGCCTGCTCGACATGGTGCATTCGCCCAACCGGCTGACGAGCCCCGAGGTGCGCGAGCCCGGTTCCAAGGAGTGGAAGAAGATCTCCTGGGACGAGGCGATGACCCGCATCGCCAAGCACATGAAGGCCGATCGCGACGCCAACTTCATCGAGAAGAACGACAAGGGCACCACGGTCAACCGCTGGAACACCCTCGGCATGCTGGTGTCCAGCACCACCTCCAACGAGTCTGGCTATCTCACTGTGAAGATGGCGCGCTCGCTGGGGATGGTCGCACTCGATACGCAAGCGCGCATCTGACACGCCCCGACGGTGGCCAGTCTGGCCCCGACGTTTGGGCGCGGTGCAATGACCAATGGCTGGGTCGACATCCGCAATGCCGACCTCATCCTGATCATGGGCGGCAATGCCGCCGAAGCGCATCCCTGCGGCTTCAAGTGGGTGACCGAGGCGATCGAGCACCGCAAGGCCAAGCTCGTCGTCGTCGACCCGCGGTTCACGCGTTCGGCCGCGGTGGCCGATTACTACGCGCCGATCCGTGTCGGTACTGACATCGCCTTCCTCGGCGGCGTCATCAACTACATGCTCGCCAACAACAAGATCCACATGGATTACGTGAAGGCGTACACCAACGCGCCGTTCCTGATCCGCGAGGACTTCAATTTCGAGGACGGGCTGTTCTCCGGCTACAACGAGGAGAAGCGCAGCTACGACCGCACCACCTGGGCCTACCAGCTCGACAAGGACGGGTACGCGATGGTCGACGAGACCCTCGAGAACCCGCGCTGCGTGTACCAGCTGATGAAGAAGCACTTCAGCCGCTACACGCCCGAGATGGTGCAGAAGGTCTGCGGCACGCCCAAGGATCAGTTCCTGAAGGTGGCCGAGATGATCGGCGGCACGTCCACGCCCGACAAGGTGATGACGATCTGCTACGCGCTTGGCTGGACCCAGCATTCGCACGGCTCGCAGAACATCCGCACGATGGCCATGATCCAGCTGCTGCTGGGCAACATCGGCCGTCCGGGCGGCGGCGTGAACGCGCTGCGCGGCCACGCCAACGTGCAGGGCATCACCGACCAGTGCGCCTACAGCGAAGTGCTGCCGGGCTACCTGTCGGCGCCCACCGACGCCGACGACACCCGCGAGAAGTACATCACCGTGCGCACGCCCAAGCCGCTGCGCCCGAACCAGATGAACTTCGCGCAGAACTTCGCCAAGTGGCATACCAGTCAGCAGAAGGCGTGGTTCGGCAATGCCGCGACGAAGGAAAACGACTTCGCCTTCGACTGGCTGCCCAAGCGCGACGGTGCCTATGACGTGCTGGCGATCTTCGAGCGCATGCACCAGGGCAAGGTCAACGGCTTCATCTCGCAGGGCTTCAACCCGCTGGCCGCGCTGCCGAACAAGAAGAAGGTCGGCGCCGCGATGTCCAAGCTGAAGTACCTGGTCATCATCGACCCGCTGCGCACCGAGACCGGTGAGTTCTGGAAGCACTACGGCGAACTGAACAACGTCAAGCCGGAAGAGATCCAGACCGAGGTGTTCCGCCTGCCCTCGTCGAGCTTCGCCGAGGACGCCGGCACGTTCACCAGCTCCGGCCGCGTGATCCAGTGGCACTGGGCCGCGACCGAGCCGCCGGGCGATGCCAAGACCGACCGCGAGATCATCGGCACGCTGTTCACCAAGCTGCGCGACATGTATCGCAAGGACGGCGGCAAGTTCCCCGACGCGATCCTCAACCTCACCTGGGGTTATGCCACGCCGTCCAACCCCTCGCCCGAGGAAGTACTGCGCGAGATCTCCGGCCGCGCCATCACCGACGTGATGGACCCGAAGGACAAGACCAAGGTGCTGGTCGCCGCCGGTCAGCAGGTCGCCGGCTTCGGCCAACTGCAGGACGACGGCTCCACCTCGTGCGGCAACTGGATCTACTCGGGCGTGTGGTCGCAGGCCGGCAACCTGTCGCTGCGTCGTGACACCGCCGACCCCGGCAATCTCGGCAACAACCTCACCTGGGGCTACGCGTGGCCGGCCAACCGGCGCGTGCTGTACAACCGCGCCAACACCGACCCGAAGACGGGCCAGCCCTGGGATGCCCGCCGCGGCGGCATCCGCTGGAACGGCACGGCCTGGGCCGGTGTCGATATTCCCGATATCCGTCCCGACCTCGGGCCGGATTCGGGCGCCGGTCCGTTCATCATGGTGGCCGAAGGTGTGGGCCGGCTGTTCTCGCTGGGTGGCATGGCCGAAGGGCCGTTCCCCGAGCACTACGAGCCGTTCGAGACCCCGGTGGGCCGCAACCCCATGCACCCCAACAACCCGAAGGTGGTCAGCAATCCGGCCGCTCGCGTGTTCAAGGGCGACATGGCCTCGTTCGGCAAGAACACCGAGTTCCCGTACGCCGCCACCACCTACCGCCTGACCGAGCACTTCCACTTCTGGACCAAGAACGTCCAGTCGAATGCGATCGTGCAGCCCTCGCCCTTCGTCGAGATCAGCGATGAACTCGCCAAGGAAAAGGGCATCAAGAACGGCGACATGGTCAAGGTGCGCTCCAACCGCGGCGAGGTCAAGGCCGCGGCGGTGGTCACCAAGCGGATGTCGGTGCTCGAGTGCGACGGCAAGAAGGTGCATACCGTCGGTATCCCGATTCACTGGGGCTTCGTGGGGGTCGCCAAGGACGGCTTCCTCGCCAACAACCTGACGCCGTACGTTGCCGATGCCAACTCGCAGACGCCGGAATACAAGGCGGTCCTCGTCAACATCGAGAAGGCATAAGGAGACGACGACATGACCATGCAATCACTCTCTGTCGAGCGTCGGTCGGCCACGACCACCACGCCGCCCTCGGTGCGCATTGCCGCGGAACCCGTGGCGAAGCTGATCGACATCTCCAAGTGCATCGGCTGCAAGGCCTGCCAGGTCGCGTGCATGCAGTGGAACGACCTGCGCGACGAGGTGGGCACCACCACCGGCATCTACGACAACCCGGTCGACCTGACCGACCAGTCGTGGACGGTGATGCGCTTTGCCGAGTACAAGAGCCCCGAAGGCAAGCTCGAGTGGCTGATCCGCAAGGACGGCTGCATGCACTGCGAGGATCCCGGCTGCCTGAAGGCCTGTCCGTCGCCCGGTGCCATCGTCAAGTACGGCAATGGCATCGTCGACTTCAACTCGGCCAACTGCATCGGCTGCGGCTACTGCGTGGCTGGCTGCCCGTTCAACATCCCGCGCATCAGCCAGAAGGACAACAAGGCCTACAAGTGCACGCTGTGCTCTGACCGGGTCGCTGTTGGCCTCGAGCCCGCCTGCGTCAAGACCTGTCCTACGGGCGCCATCCAGTTCGGCGCCAAGACCGACATGGTCAAGCGCGGCGAGAAGCGCGTGGGTGACCTGAAGGAGCGCGGCTACCAGCAGGCCGGTCTGTACAACCCGGCAGGCGTGGGCGGCACGCATGTGATGTACGTGCTGCAGCATGCCGACAAGCCCAACCTGTACAACGACCTGCCGCTCGATCCCAAGATCAGCCCCTGGGTCAGTCTCTGGAAGGGTGTCACCAAGCCGCTGCTTTCAATCGGTATCGGTCTGGCCGTCCTGGGTGCCTTCTTCCACTACGTCACGCGTGGACCGAAGGAAGAGGATCCGGGCTCCCACTAGAAGAACAGGGAAGGAACAGACATGAGCATCGTTATGAAAAGCGGCGAGGTACCTCGCTACAACGCCAGTGAGCGCGTCATTCACTGGACTGTGGCGATCACCTTCATCCTGCTGGCGGCCTCCGGCCTGGCGTTCTTCCACCCGGCGTTCTGGTTCCTCACCAGCCTGCTCGGTGGCGGCACCTGGTCGCGCATCCTGCACCCGTTCATCGGCCTGGTGATGTTTGCCTTCTTCGCGGTCATGGCCGTGAAGTACTGGAAGGAAAACGTCATCAAGTCGTATGACCGGGAGTGGGGCAAGCGGCTGTCGGACGTCATCAACAACCGTGACGACAACCTGCCCGAGATCGACAAGTACAACATCGGCCAGAAGCAGTTGTTCTGGGTGATGGTCGCCACCATGGGGCTGCTGCTGGTTTCCGGCGTGGTGCTGTGGCGCGACACCGTATTTGCGTTCCCGGTCACCGTGGTTCGCATCTCGGCGGTGGTTCACGCTGCGGCGTCGTTCGTGCTGATCCTCGGCATCATCGTGCACATCTACTCGGCGATCTTCTGGGTCAAGGGCAGTCTGCGCGCGATGACCCGCGGCACCGTCACGCACGCCTGGGCCAAGCATCACCATCCGCTGTGGTACCGGCGGATCACCGGCAACAAGTAACGCGCGCTGCGCGTTCGCGGAGCCAACGGCGGGGCATGTCCCCGCCGTTTTCATTTCCGGCGGCCCTGCGTCGGCGCAGGCTTGCCGAGGTCCCGGTCTCGGGGGTATGGTGAACCTGCTGTCGTGGCGTTCCTCTCGACCCCACTGGAGACTGATGTGCGTTCCCTGACGATTGCCGGTGCCATGGCCTTGGCACTTCTTGCAGGCTGCGCGAGCAACGATGTCGTGCGCGCGCGGGTCGATGTCACCGTCGGCCAGCAGCTGATCGACCTGAAAAAGGCGCGCGATGCCGGCGCGCTGACCGCCGACGAATACGATCGCCAGCGCAAGCGGCTGATCGACTCGGTTCGCTAGGAGGCCCGACCATGACCCGCTTCGATCTTCGGCGCACCGCTTCCTTCGGCCTTGTCGCAGCCTGCCTTGCGCTGGCCGCCTGCGGCAGCACGACCAACCTCAAGGTCGAGGAATCGACCCGCATCACCAAGGGACAGGAACTTACGGATCTGCTGAAGGCGCGCGAACTCGGCGCGCTCAGCGACAGCGAATATCAGGCGCTGCGCGCCCGCATCATGCGACGCAGTCAGTAGACGCGAGTACGCAGCCCGGGGTCGCGGACCCACGCCGGCAAACGCAGAACGGGCCGCATTGTTGTGTCGCAGCCAGACCGACTTACCCGTTCTGGGTAGCGGTAACGGAAGCGCGGTAGTCGTGGCGAATGCCGGTTACGTAGACTGATTCCGTATTGATCGTCAGCGCGGTCCTTGTCGGAGGGCGGCATGTCGTTGAGCATTGCGGCCGCACATCGTCAGCGCGGGTTCGCGCCAGCGTCGGTCTCGGCTTTCGTTGATGTCCCCGGTCGCACGCGATCGGGGTGTTGAACACACTCGATGCAATACATGACTCGTTCTCGCCTGCGCGCTGTCCTGACTCTTTGCGGATTGTTCTTCATTGCCGCTTCCGCCCGCGCGCAGCAGCCCGCGCTGTGGACCTGGACGTCCGACAACCTGACGCTGCGCGGCAATGTCAGCGCGCACGCGCAGCTCTATTCGATGCGCGGCACGTGGTGGAACCTTGCCGCGTCTTCGGCGCCCACGTTCGACACCGAGCGCACGTTCACCGAGCTGTGGCTGCACCCGCAGCTGTCGGCCGACTACCAACTGGCCCCGAAGACAGTCGCCTACGGCAAGCTGTCGGTGGGCATCACGCAGAACATCGGCGCCGACGCCTTCGACTATCGCGATGAAGGCGCAGCGCGCTTCGAGAACGCCTTCGCCGGCGTGCGTGGCGAGTTCGCCGACGGCTGGCGCTACGACCTGTCGCTCGGCCGGCAGTCGTTCACGCTCGGCTCCGGCATGCTGTTGACCGCGGGTTCCGCCAACGGCTTCTCGTGGGGCGGCGGCGCCTCCACGCCGCGCAAGGCCTGGGCGCGCACCGCAATCGGCCGTCTCTCGTACGGCGACTTCAGCGTGCAGGGCTTCCAGCTCGAACCGTCGGAGGCGCCCGAAGCGCGCACCGACACCCGCGTGCAGGGCGCATCGCTCGAATGGAAGCGCGACAAGCTCGGCAAGGCGGGTCTGGCCTGGATCACGGTGCCGCGCTCCACCGCGATCTACCCCGGCGATCTGGCGCCGCTGTCGTTCATCGAGCGCGGCCGCGAAGGCCTCGACACCTGGCAGGCCTGGCTCGACCTGACCGGCGTGGTGCCGGGCGCCCCTGGCCTGGGCCTGCGCGCCGAGTATGCGCAGCAGCGCAACGACATCACGCGGGTGGGCGGCAAGCGCGACCCGATGCGCGCCGAGGCCTGGCTGCTCGGCGTCAGCTACTGGGCGCAGACCTGGTGGTTCGCGCCGCGCTTCTCGTACCACGTGGCGCGCTTCTCCGGCGACAAGCCGGGCACCGCCACCTACGAGCGCTTCGACCCGATGTTCTGGGGTAACGGCCTCGACAACTGGTGGTTCGGCGCGAACGGCGCCTACGCGTGGCTCAATGCCAACGTGCGCGCCAGGCGCGCGATCGTCGACGCCTACGCGTCGTCCAGGGACATCGTGCAGTTCCAGTTCGTGCGCACCTCGGCCGATCAGCTCAACAGCGCGATCCAGTACGGTCAGGGCGTGCAGTTCACCAGCAGCGGGCTGCTGGTTGGCGTGCCCACCGCGCACCTGTCGGACGAGTACTACGCGCAGTACGCCCGCGTGATCTCGCCGGCGCTGGTCGGGATCGCGTTCGTGTCGCGCAACGTGCCCGGCGATGGTCTGAAGGCCAACGCCCCGCAGGGCGTGAAGACGTGGACCACCGTCGGCGTCGGCCTGACCGCGAACTTCTGAGCGCCGGCATCCGATGGTCCTGCACCGCCTTGCCATTCAGTCTGCCGCGCGCCGCTGCACCGTGCTGCGCGCAGCAGCCGGCACAGGCACGGGCATCGCCTGGCGGCACGCCCGATGAGCGCCGTCATCGCCCAGCCGGTCAGTCGTCTGCCGGCGCTGCCGCCCGGTCGGCAGTACCGCTTCCACACGATGATCAAGCCGGCCGGCGCGCTGTGCAATCTCGACTGCCCGTACTGCTTCTACCTGCACAAGACCGAGCTGCTTGGCCATCAGCCCAACGCGCGCATCGCGGCCGACCTGCTCGAGCAGCACATCCGCCAGTACATCGAGGCGCAGACCGGCGACGAGGTCGTGTTCTCCTGGCAGGGCGGCGAGCCCACCGTGATGGGGCTGCCGTTCTTCGAGAAGGTGGTTGCACTGCAGGACCGCTACCGCAAGCCCGGCCAGCGCATCGAGAACGACCTGCAGACCAACGGCGTGCTGCTCGACGAGGACTGGGCGCGTTTCCTCAAGGCGCAGGGCTTCCATGTCGGCCTGAGTCTCGACGGCCCGCAGGACCTGCACGACAGGTTCCGGCCGACCAAGGGCGGCACGCCAACCTGGGACAAGGTAATGCAGGCCGCTGCGCTGCTGGCGCGCCACGAGGTGCCGTTCGCGCTGCTGTGCGTGGTCAACCGCGAGGTGGCGCGCCGGCCGCTCGATGTCTGGCGCGTGCTCACCGGCGTGCCCGGCACCTACCGCGTGCAGTTCACGCCCTGCGTGGAGCCGCGTGCGTTCAAGCAGCAGGGCCCGGCGCTGAAAGATGCGGCCGCGCCGCCGCTCGGCAGCGCGCGCACGCGGCCCGAGCATCCGCTGTCGATCGTCACCGACTGGTCGGTCGATGCGCGCGACTACGGCGAGTTCCTCTGCACGATCTGGCGCGAGTGGCTCGCCAACGGCTTCGGCCGCGTGCATGTCAACGTGTTCGAAAGCGCGGTGGCGCAGTCGCTCGGCCTGCCGGCGCAGATGTGCACCGCGGCGCCGATCTGCGGCAAGGCGCTCGCGCTGGAGCACGACGGCAGCCTGTACAGCTGCGATCACTTCGTCTACCCCGAGTACAAGCTCGGCAACATCCGCGACACGCACGAGGGCGACCTGGCGTTCTCGCCAAAGCAGATCGCCTTCGGCCTGGCCAAACGCGACACGCTGCCCGCCTACTGCCGCGGCTGCGCGCAGCTTGCGCTGTGCTGGGGCGAGTGCCCGAAGAACCGGCTGCTCGCCACGCCCGACGGCGAGCCCGGCCTCAATTACCTGTGCGAAGGCCTGAAGCGTTTCTACGCTCAGGTCCAGCACGACATGCCAGTGATCCGACAACGTCTGGGACGATGACGCCCCGACGCGATCTTCGATGCCATAACGCAGCACACCGCCAGACCCCAGGAGAAGCCTGATGACCCCGATCCGCCCCCGCATGCGCCCGCTGGCGCTGTCCGCTGCCGTTGCAGCCGCGCTGGCCGGCCTCGCGTCCGCGCCCGCGCAGGCACAGCCTGCGCAGCGCCCCAACATCCTCGTCATCATGGCCGACGACATCGGCTACGCCAACGTCGGCATCTACAGCCACGGCATGATGGTGCCCACGCCCAACATCGACCGCATTGGCCGTGAAGGCATCCTGTTCACCGATCACTACGGCCATCCCAGCTCCACCGCGGGCCGTGCTGGCTTCATCACCGGCCAGTTGCCGATCCGCACCGGCATGACCACCGTGGGCCTGCCCGGCTCGCCGGTGGGTATCGACCAGCGCGACCCCACGCTCGGCAAGATCCTCAAGGAACTCGGCTATCGCACGGCGCAGTTCGGCAAGAACCATCTGGGCGACCGCAACGAGCACCTGCCCACGGTCAACGGCTTCGATGAGTTCTACGGCAACCTGTACCACCTGAACGCCGAGGAAGAGCCCGAGCTGCGCATGTGGAGCAAGGACCCGGGCTTCAACGCCCGCTACCGGCCGCGCGGCGTGCTCGACTCCGTGGCCACGCAGGAAGACGACGCCACCGTCGATCCGCGCTTCGGCAAGGTGGGTAAGCAGAAGGTGCGCGACACCGGCCCGCTGACCACCAAGCGCATGGAAACCGTCGACGAGGAATTCCTCGACCGCACCAAGAAGTTCATCACCGGCGCGGCGCAGGCCCGACAGCCGTTCCTCGCCTGGTTCAACCCGAGCCGGATGCATCTGTACACGCACCTGAAGCCGGCGTCGAAGAACCTCGCCAGCGACATCTCCAGCGAGTTCGACGTCTATGGCAGCGGCCTGATGGAGCACGACGGCCATGTCGGCCAGCTGCTCAAGCTGCTCGATGACCTGAAGATCGCCGACAACACCATCGTCGTCTACACCACCGACAACGGCGCCATGGTCTCGTGGTGGCCGGATGCCGGCTCCACGCCGTTCCGCGGCGAGAAGGCCAGCACCTGGGAGGGCGGCGTGCGCGTGCCCATGCTGGTGCGCTGGCCCGCCAGGATCCCCAAGGGAAAGATCTCCAACGGCATCCAGACCCACGAGGACATGTTCACCACGCTGGCCGCCGCCGCCGGCTACGGCGACGTGCGCGCCAAGCTCAAGGCGCGCGACAAGGTCTGCATCGACGGCGTCGACAACCTCGCGCACTGGACCGGCAACGCGCCCTCGGCGCGCAACGTCGTCTACTACTACGACGAGACCAAGTTCACCGCGGTGCGCATCGGTCCGTGGAAGTCGCACTTCATGACCCGCGAGGGCTTCTTCGACTATCACAAGCCCAGCTCGCTGATCTTCAATCTGCGCATGGACCCGTACGAGCGCCACGGCGGCCAGAAGAGCAACGACCTGGCCAACAGGATGGGCGTGGCCTTCGGCGGCCAGATCCAGGACGCGGTCAATGCGCACATGGCCACGTTCCAGGAATGCAAGCCGCGCCAGGCCGGCGGCAGCCTGCGGATGGGCGGGCAGTGAGCGCCGCCGCGCTGGCGTCCTTCGCGGCGCTGCGCAACCGGATGGGCGAGGCCGTGATCGGCCAGCCCGCCGTGATCGAGGCGCTGCTGATCGCGTTGCTGGCCGACGGCCACGTGCTGCTCGAAGGCCTGCCCGGTCTGGCCAAGACGCGCGCCATCAAGGCCCTCGGCCGCGCGCTGCGCACGCGGCTGGCGCGGGTGCAGTTCACGCCCGATCTGCTGCCGTCCGACCTGATCGGCGCCGAGATCTACCGCCAGGGCGGCGCCGACGAGGCGCGCTTCGTGTTCCAGCCCGGGCCCATCTTCGCGCCGCTGGTGCTGGCCGACGAGATCAACCGCGCGCCCGCCAAGGTGCAGTCGGCGCTGCTCGAAGCGATGGAGGAGCGCCAGGTCACGGTGGCCGGCCAGACCCACGTGCTGCCGCAGCCGTTTCTCGTGATGGCCACGCAGAACCCCATCGAGCAGGAAGGCACCTATCCGCTGCCCGAAGCGCAGACCGACCGCTTCCTGATGAAGGTCGTGATCGGCTACGCCGGCCGCGCCGCCGAGCTCGACATCGTGCGTCTGGTGCGCCACGAGGAAGGGCAGAAGCTCGGCGCGGCAGCCGAAGCGCCTTCGCCTGCGCTGTCGCCTGCCCCCGCAGCCGCGCCTGTGCCCGCCGAACGCGCAAGCGATGCCGACCCGGCCGACGCGCTCGCGCGCCTGACCGAAGCGCGCCGTGCGGTCCACGCGCTGCATGTCGCGCCTGCGGTCGAGCGCTACATCGTCGATCTGGTGCAGGCCACGCGCGAGCCGGCCAGCGTCGGCGAAGACGTCGCGCGCTGGATCGAGGTCGGCGCCAGCCCGCGCGGCAGCATCGCGCTCGATCGCTGTTCGCGCGCGCATGCGTGGCTGCAGGGCCGCGACTTCGTCGGTCCCGACGATGTCCGGGCCGTGCTGCACGCCTGCCTGCGGCACCGGCTGCTGCTCAGCCACGAGGCGCTGGCCGCTGGCGTCGCCGCCGACCAGGTCGTCGACCGCATTGCCGCGGCCGTCGCCGCTCCCTGACCTCAACCCACCGCAGCGCTGAACGCCGTCGCGCCGTGAACAGCGCCACGCTCCCCGCCACCGGTCGCCGCTGGGCCTGGCCCTGGCAGCGCCGCGCTGCTGCATCGGCCGCCACCGAAGCCCCCGGCGTCTACGTGCAATGGGAGCACCTGCTCGCGCTCGAGTACGGCGCGCGCCGCGTGCGCTGGCCGCCGCAGACCGCCTCCGCGCGCAGCTTGCTCGCCGGCCGGCACCGCTCGCGCGTGCGTGGCCGCGGGCTCGATTTCATCGAGCTGCGTCACTACCTGTCGGGCGACGACACGCGCGCCATCGACTGGCGCGCCAGCCTGCGTGCCGGCCGCATGCAGGTGCGCGTCTACGCCGAAGAGCGCGACCGGCCCACCTGGCTGCTGGTCGATCAGCGGCTGTCGATGTTCTTCGCGCGTCGCGGCGCGCTCGGCTCGGTGGTGGCCGCCGAAGCCGCCGCCGTCTGGGGCTGGCGTGCGTTGTCGGGCGGCGATCGCGTTGGCGGCCTGGTGTTCGGCGACGACGGACTCGACGAAGTGCCGCCGCGCCGCGGCCGCCGCTCGATGCTGCACTTCCTCGAACGGCTGGCCGCGCGCAACCGCGCGCTGCGCGCCGACAGCACGCTGCCGGCCGCGCCGGCGCAGCTCGATGCCGCGCTCGCCGTGCTGGCGCGGCACGCGCCGCGCGAGGCGGTGATCGCGCTGTTCTCCGACTTCGACGGTCTGGGTGACGCCACGCGCGAGCGGCTGTTCGCGCTGGCGCGCCACAACGATCTCGTGCTGCTGCCGGTGTGGGACGACCCGCGCACCACCACGCCCGGCGCGCGGCTGGTGGTCAGCGATGGCCGCCTGCAACTGCCAATCGACCATGCCGACCGTGGCGTGGCCGACCGGCTCGCCGCCATCGCGCACGCGCGCATGACGCGGCTGCTCGCGCTGCGCGCCGAACTCGGCTGCGCGGTGATGCCGCTGCTCACCACCGAGCCGGCGCTGCTGCAACTGGCGCGCGGCATGGACAGCGCGCCCGCCGGCGCGCGCCGCCGCTGACCCGCGCAGGCCCCGCGATGGCAACGGCACAGGCAGCGGCAGCCAGCGCTCCGGATGCCGCGGCGCGCGCGGTGCTCGACCAACTGCACCCGCTGCTGCTGCCGGCGCCGCCGTCGTGGTTGCCGCAGACGCCGGCATGGGGCGTGCTGGCGGTGCTGGTCGCGCTCGCGCTGGCCGCGCTGCTGTGGCGCGGGCTGCGGCGCTGGCATGCCAATCGCCACCGCCGGCACGCGCTCGCCGAACTGCGTCGCCTGCGCTCGGAACTGAACGCCGGCACGGTGCTGCCCGCCCGCCGCCTGCAGGCGGCGCGGCAACTGCCCGAGCTCGTGCGCCGGCTCGCGCTCGCGCATGCGCCGCGCAGCGAGGTGGCGCCGCTGCAGGGCGAGGCCTGGAGTGCCTGGCTCGACCGCAGCCTTGGCGATGCCGAGCGGCCATTCACGCGCGGTCCCGGGCGGCACCTGAGCGGCTGGGCCTACCGGCCCGACGCGGCGCTGCCGTGGGACGAACTCGACGCGCTTCTGACGTTGCTGGAGCGCTGGATCCGCCATCACCGTCTTGCGCAGGAGCGGGCGTGAGCGCGCTGTCCGGATCCGGCTGGAGCGAGGTCCTCGCGCTGCTGGCGCAGGTCGAATGGGCGCAGCCCTGGGCCGCGCTGCTGATACCGCTGGCGCTGCTGATGCCGCTGCTGCCGCCGTACCGCAGCCGCCGCAGCGCGCTGCGGGTGCCGTTCTTCGCGCTCGCGGTGCAGGGCAGCGGCGAGCGGCCGCGCGCTGGCGCCGTGGTGCTGCCGCACGGCGTGGTGCACTGGCTGCTGCTCGGGCTGGCCTGGACCGCCGCCGTGCTCGCCGCGATGCAGCCGCAGTGGGTCGAACCGCCGATCACGCGCACGCAGCCCACGCGCGACTGGCTGCTCGCGGTGGACCTGTCGCCGTCGATGCAGACCGCAGACTTCCGCGATGCCGCCGGCCGCCCCGTCGATCGGCTCACCGTCGTGCGCGAGGTGCTCGACGAATTCCTCGCGCGCCGTGCCGACGACCGCATCGGCCTGCTGGTGTTCGGTCAGCAGCCGTTCGTGCAGGTGCCGTTCACGCTCGACCACGGCGCCGTGCGCGCGCTGCTGGCCGAGGCGCGCATCGGCATGGCCGGCACCCGCACGATGATCGGCGATGCGATCGGGCTGGCGGTGCGCGTGTTCGACGCCTCCGATGCGCCGCAGCGCACGCTGGTGCTGCTGACCGACGGCCGCGACACCGGCAGCCGCGTGCCACCGGCCAAGGCGGCCGAGATCGCCGCGCAGCGCGGCGTGCGCATGCACACGGTGGCCATCGGCACCGCCGCCGCGCGCGCCGGCGAGGAGGCCGATCTGACCGGACTGCGCGCCTGGGCCGAGGCCACCGGCGGGCGCGCGTTCCGCGCCACCGACCGCGCCGGCCTGCAGCAGATCTACCGCGAACTCGACGCCATCGAGCTGCGCACCGTCGAGACCCAGTCGGCGCGGCCGCGTCGGCCGCTGTTCCAGTGGCCACTCGGGCTCGCGCTGGCGCTGCTCGGCCTGCACCTGGCGGTGACCGGTGCGGCCGCGGTGGCCGCCCGCCGGCCGCTGCGTGCCGCGCCGCCGGAGGTTGCCGATGCCTGAGTCGCTCGCGGCGCTCGACGCGCTGCTGCCGCTGCACTGGCTGCGGCCTTGGGCGCTGCTCGGCCTGCTGCCGGCGCTGGCGTTGCTGCTGTGGCGGCGTCGGCCCGACGACGGCGCGGTGCCGCCCGGCGTGATCGACGCGCAGCTGCTGCCGCATCTGCTGGTGCGCGGCGGGCCGCCGGCGCGGCTGCGGCCGGCCGACACGCTGGCGGTGGCGCTGGCCTGCTTCAGTGTCGCGCTCGCCGGTCCGGCCTGGCAGCGCGAAGCGTCGCCGCTGGCGCTGGAGGCCGCACCGCTGATGCTGGTGCTCGACCTGTCCGAGTCGATGGACGCGGCCGACCTGCCGCCGAGCCGGCTCGACCATGCGCGCGCCAAGCTGCAGCGGCTGGTCGAGCAGCGCGCCGATGCACCCACCGGACTGATCGTCTACGCCGGCAGCGCGCACCTGGTGCTGCCGCCGACCCGCGACCGCGAGGTGCTGGCCACCTACCTCGATGCGCTCGGCACCGCGCTGATGCCGCAGCCCGGCAACGCCCCGGCCGAGGCGCTCGCGCTCGCGCTGCAATGGCTCAGCCGCGCGCCGGTGCCCGGCACCGTGCTGTTCCTGACCGCCGAGTGGCCGGCCGCCGATCTCGATCGCGCCGACACCCTGCTGCGCGGCTCACGCCAGCGGCTGGCGGTGTGGGCCATCGGCACGCGCGAGGGCGGGCCGCTGCGCGACGCCGACGGCCGCCTGCGGACCGACGCGCAGGGCCGCTCGCGCAGCGCGCGGCTCGATGTCGCCGGCCTCGACGCGCTGCGCGCGCGCACCGGCGCCGCGCTGGTCGCGGTCACGTCCGACGACGGCGACCTGGCGCGCGTGCAGGCGCTGATCGCGCGCCACCGGATCGAAGCCGCCGAGCAGGACCCGACGCAGCGCTGGCATGACCGCGGCCCGCTGTTCATCTGGCCTGGCCTGCTGGCGCTGCTGCTGTCGCTGCGGCGTGGCTGGGTGCTGCGCTGGCACGCCGCCGGCGTGCTGCTGTCGCTCGCTGCAACGCTGTCGTTGGGCATGTCACCGGCACCGGCGCGCGCGCGCGAGGGCGCTCCCGCCGCTGCGCCGCCCGCCGCGACCGGTACGACACGAAGCGCGACCATCGCCAGCGCCACCACCGCCACCGCCAAGGCCCCCACGGCTGTTGTTGCCGCAGCCCCTGCATCCGCGGCCGTCACGCTGGGCGAGCGCTTCGCCGCGCTGTGGCTCACGCCCGACCAGCGCGGCCGCTGGTGGCTCGAGCGCGGCGACCCGCCGCGCGCCGCGCGCCACTTCGCCGATCCGATGTGGCGCGGCCTCGCGCACGCGCGCGCCGGCCAGTGGCAGGCGGCGGCCGACGCCTTCGCGCGCGTCGACTCGCCGGCCGCGTGGTTCAACCAGGCGCAGATGCTGGCGCGGCTCGGCCGCTACAGCGATGCGGTGGCCGCCTACGATCAGGCGCTGCTGCGGTTGCCCGGCTGGCCCGAGGCGCTTGCCGATCGCGAGCGCGTGCGCGCGCTGATTCCGCCGCTGCCGGCCGACCGCGCCGACGGCGACCTGCAGCCCGGCGAGGGCGACAGCACCGAGCGCGGTCAGCGCCGGCCGCGCCGCAGCGGTCCGCCGCGTCCGCTCACCGAGGCCGAGCTTGCCGAGCTGTGGCTGCAGCGCCTCGACACCAGTCCCGCCGGCTTCCTGCAGCGCAAGTTCGCGCTGCAGGCGCAACGCGCCACGCCGGCGGCTGCGCCGGTCCGTCCGCAGGCGCCGCGATGAGCCCGCCGTCGCGTCGCCGCGCGCTGGCGCTGGCCGTTGCGCTGATCCTGTCCGGCGCGCGCGCGCCGCTGCGCGCGCAGCCGGCGCCGGCATCTGCTGCGCGGCTGCGCCTCGTGCTCGATGGCGATGGGCGCCGGCTCGAAGTCGGTGACGCCATCGTCGTTCGGCTCGAAGTCTGGGTCAGCACCTGGTTCCAGGCGGCAGTGGACTTTCCCGCCACGCTCGCCGCGGAGGGCGCGCTGGTCGAAGCGGTCGGCGGCTCGCCCGATTCGCGGTTCGAGCAGTTCGACGGCCAGCGCTGGACCGGCCTGGTGCGCCGCTACCGGCTGCTGCCGGCACAGCCGGGCGAGCTGCGCGTTGCGCTGACCGAGCCGCTGCCGGTGCTGCCGGGCGGCGGCTCGCTGCAGCGGCTGGCGCCGCCGGCCCCGCTGCGGCTGACCGTGAGCGTGCCAGCTGGCGCTGAGGACATTCAGCCGTTCGTGGCCGCGCGCCGGCTCGACCTGCGCCAGCGCTGGTCGCCCGAGGCGTTTCCCACCGAGGCACCGGCCCGCGTCGGCGATCTGATCCGGCGCGAGATCGTGCTCGTCACCGACAGCGCCTCGCCGTTGCTGCCCGCGCCCGACTTCGGCACGCCCGCCGGCGCCAGCGTGCGCGTGCAGGCCGCCGCATCCAGCGAGCAGCGCGTCAACGCCGCGGCCACCGCCACGCTGACGCGCAGCCAGCAGGCCGTCTACACGCTACAGGCGGCCGGCGCGGTCACGCTGCCGCCGGTCGAGTTCGTGTGGTGGGATCTGACGCAGCGCCGCCGCCGCGTCAGCCGGCTCGACGGCCTCACGCTTCAGGTGCTGCCCGCCGTGCAGCGCGCTGATCCGTTTGCCGTCGCGCCCGCGCCCGCGCCGGCAACGGCCAGCGCTGCACCTGCCACCTCGGCGGCGGGCGGCGTCGCATTGGCTGCGCTGCTGGCTACCGGCGCGCTCGCGGCCGGCGTGGCGCTGTGGCAGCGCCGGGCGGGCAGCACCCGCAGCCTGACGCCCGCGCAGCGTGAGTCGCAGGCATGGCGGCGATTGCGGCGCGCCTGCCGGCGCGGCGACGCCGTGGCTGCCGACAGCGCGCTGCGCGATCTGCTGGCTTCACTCGACGCACCGACGCGCGTGCACTGGCTGCACGACAGCGCGTTCGCGCAGGCCTGCGTCGCGCTGGGCCGGCACCGCTTCGGACCTGAACACGCGCTTGCCAACGCGCCTTCGGCTGGCTGGAATGGCGACACGCTGCTGCGGGCGGTGCGCCGTCTGCGGCGCACCGCCGCGGCGGTGCGCGTGTCCGACACCTTGCCGACGTTGCATCCATGAGGCGCTTACGCGTGCATACTGACATCGACCTCGGAGCATCGGCCATGCGGCAACGGTTCGCCTCGATCTGCATGTTGCGCTTGCGCCGTGCCGCGCGCACGGCGGCGCGGCTGCTGGGCTGCCTGGGCATCGCCGGCAGCGCCCTGCTGCCCGGCCCGGCCGTGCTGGCGCAATCGCCAGCGTCGCCAGCCGCCGCGCAGGCAGTCGCGCCGGCCACGCTGCGTCTTCTCAATCGCGACATCGTCACGTTCCGCGCCACCGTGGCCGGGGCCGTGCCGGCGCGCCGGGTCGAGCAGGCGCTCGAGCGAATCCGCGCGCTGCCCGAGACCGCGATGGACCAGCCGCTGAAGACCACGCGCTTCGAGTTCGATCGCATCACGGGCGTGCAGTTTTCGGTCGGCGACGTCAACCTGTTCGCGGTCCACCAGACCGACATCGACGCCGACAGCGGGCAGACGCTCGATGCGCTGGCCAAGCAGACGGTCGATCGTCTGGAAGACGCGCGTCGCGCCTGGCATGCGTCGCGCGATGGTCCGTTGCTGCTGCGCGGCCTGGCGCTGGCGGCCCTGGCCACAGCCGCCCTTGCGCTGCTGGTCTGGGGCACGCTGGCGGCCACGCGTCGTACCGTGCGCTGGCTCGAGGCGGTGCGCGACCGCCTCGCCGCGCGCACGACCGGGATCGACTGGCGAGAACTGCTGGCTCGCCTGGTCATCGGCACGATCAACCTCGTGCAGTGGCTGCTCATGCTGCTGCTGGGCTACGCGTGGCTGCGCGCGGTGCTCGCCAGCTTCGTGGCCACGCGCCCGTTGGCCGAGGCGATGGATGGCTGGTTCATCGGCAAGCTCGCCTGGGTTGCCGCGGGCGCGATCGAGGCCATGCCCGGTCTGGCGACCGTGATCATCGTGCTGCTGGTCACGCGCGCGCTGGCCGATGTGCTGACCTACCTCTTCAATGCCGTGCAGCAGGGCCGCCTGCAGCTTCCGTTCCTGCACCAGGACACCATCAGCGCCACGCGTCGCATCGTCCTCGTGCTGGTGTGGGGCCTCGGCATTGCCGCTGCGTATCCGTATCTGCCCGGCGCCGACAGCGAGGCCTTCAAGGGCCTGTCCGTGCTCGCCGGCCTGATGATCACGCTCGGCTCCGCCGGACTGGTGACGCAGGCGATGAGCGGGCTGGTCGTCATCTACTCGCGCTCGCTGCGCCGCGGCGATTTCATCGATGTCAACGGCACGCAGGGCGTGGTTTCCGAGGTCGGTTCGCTGGCGGTGAAGATGGTCAACATCCGCAACGAGGAAATCACGGTCCCCAACTCGGTGCTGCTGTCCGCGCCCATTCACAACTACTCGAAGCTCGCCGACACGCGCGGCACGCTGCTCACGGTCAAGGTCACGATCGGCTACGACGCGCCGTGGCGCCAGGTGCACGCGATGCTCGAGGAAGCCGCCTATCGCGTGCCGCGCGTGTGCGTCGAGCCGGCACCCTACGTGTACCAGCGCGCGCTGTCGGACTTCTACGTCGAGTACGAGCTGTTCGTCAGCGTCGAGAAGGCGATGGAGCGCGTACCCATCCAGTCGGCGCTGCACGCAGCGATCCAGGACGTGTTCAACGAGTACGGCGTGCAGATCATGTCGCCGCACTTTCTCGGCCAGCCAGCGCAGGCGGTGCTGGTGCCGCGGGCCGACTGGCACAAGGCGCCGGCGCGGCCGCCGATGTAGCCATGCCGCGGCTTCCGGGTCGTCGGGCCCCCGGGGGCGGTTTCGCGGAAGCAGTTGCGCGCCCGGCGACAAACACAATAAGACCGTGGAGAAGCCGATGGACGTGCTGATGATCGTGATACAGGGCCTGATGGTGATCGGGCTGATCGCCGTGGGCGTGCACTACAAGGGCATGGCCATCGGCCTGTTCGGCGCGGTCGGCGTGCTGGCGTTCGTGCTGTTCTTCGGCATCGCGCCGGGCAGCGTGCCCATCAGCGCGATGCTGATCATCATGACCGTGGTCACCGCCGCCGGCGCGATGCAGCTGGCCGGCGGCATCGACTACCTGGTCAGCCTCGCGCAGAAGGTGATCCGCCGCTTCCCGCGCCAGATCACCTACGTGGCGCCGCTGACCACCTACGGCTTCTGCGCCGGCGCCGGCACCGGCAACATCTACTACTCGCTGATGCCGGTCATCTACGAGGTTGCCTACGCCAACAAGGTGCGCCCCGAGCGGCCGCTGGCGCTGTCGGCCACCGCCGGCCAGCTCGCCATCACCTCCAGCCCGGTCTCCGCGGCCACTGCCGCGATGGTCGGCCTGCTGGCGCCGCTCGGCTTCAAGATCACCGACATCCTGATGATCACGGTGCCGGCCTCGATCGCCGCGATCGTCGTTGGCGCATTCATCATGAACCGGCGCGGCAAGGAACTCGAAGACGATCCCGAGTTCCAGCGCCGCCTCGCCGCCGGCGAGCTCGCCGCGCCCGACCCCAACCCCGAGGGCAAGACTGTCACGCCGGCCGGCAAGCGCTCGGCGCTGATCTTCCTCGCCGGGGTGGCCTTCATCGTCTGCGCCGGCATCTTCGAGGAGCTGCGTCCTCACGTGATGTCCAAGGGCAAGTCGGTCGAGATCGACCTGTCGCAGCTCATTCAGATCACCATGTTCACGGTCGCCGCGGCCATCACCGCGCTGTGCAAGATCAAGGCCGGCGACATCGTCAAGAGTCCGCTGTTCGACTCCGGCATGGTGGCCGTGGTCGCGCTGTTCGGCGTGGCGTGGATGGCCAACACCTTCATCGCCGCCAACGAGGCGACCGTGGTTGGCGGCCTTGGCGAGCTGGCCAAGCAGGCGCCGATCATGATCGCCTTCGCGCTGTTCGCGGTGGCCGCGATCACCACCAGCCAGTCCAGCGCCACGTTCTCGATCATCCCCATCGGCATCGCGCTCGGCCTGTCGCCGGCCGCGCTCGCCGCCATGTGGCCCGCCGTGGTCGGCGTGTTCTTCCTGCCCACCAACGGCGCGCAGATCGCCACCGTGGAGATGGACGGCACCGGCTCCACGCGCATCGGCGCCGCCGTCATCAACCACTCGTTCCTGCTGCCGGTGATCGTGTACTCCGTCGTCTCGGTCGGCGTGGGCCTGCTGCTCGCCTCGCTCAGGTAGCCGCCATGACCTCCGACCTGCTGTGGATCGACGCCGGCCGGCGCTTCGGCTTCGATGACCTGGTGTTCCGGCACGACCGCCAGCGGCCGTTTGCCGAGGCGGCCGGCGCCATCGACACCATCGTGCTCGGCCCGCATGCCAGCGCCGCCTTCCCGGTCGAGCTGCGCCCGTTCATTGCCCCCGGGCTCACGCGGCGCAAGCAGTGCGACTTCTCCGACATCATCACCGCCAGCCTCGGGCGTGCGTGGGTCGCGGCTGATCCGCGCGTCGTCTACGTTGAGAACCCGGTATCGCGTCTGGTGCTCGATCCCAATCGCGCGCCGCCGGCCGATCCGATTGCCGGCCTGCGCGAGTTCTACCAGCGGCTGGCGCGGCAGCGTGCCGGCGAGTCGGTCAGCTTCGGCGGCGTGGATGCGGTACGCCCGATCACCTTCGGCGGCGAAGACGTGCTGGCCGAGCCGGGCTCGCCAGCGGCCTGGCAGACGCTCGCGACCACGCTGGCCGATGTGGCCGCGCGCACGGTCGCGGCCTACCGCGCCTGCTGCGACGAGGTGCTGCGCACCGTGCTCGAACGGCGACCGGCCAACGCGCCGCTGCGCGTGTTCAGCCTGCACGACACGATGAACACCAAGATGCGCGCCGACGGCGCCATCGTCGTCGAGCGCGCGCCGGCCGACCGGCTGCCGCTGTGGGCCAACCTCGGCAACAAGGGCGACGCGCAAGGCAACGCGCAGGAGGATCCCATCACGCTCGACGGCGCCGAGCTGCGCCGCATCGCCGCCGCCTGGGCCGATGGCTTCGGTCTGCAGGGCGCGGCGCGCGACGAACAGATCCTGCTCAACCGCCCGTACAAAGGCGCCTACGAGACCGTGCACTACGGCGCGCGGCTGCGCGCGCTGGGTCAGCCGCGCGTCGGCGCCGTGCAGGTCGAGTTCCTGCGCGAGACCCTGCTCGGCCCCGCCGCCGTGGCCCGCCTGCACGCGCCCGGCACTGACTGGCCGGCGGTGGATGACGCGCACATCGCGGGCATCGCTGCCGGGCTGGCGCGCGCCGGGCAGGCGCTGCGGGC
>CAZTUT010000004.1:0-6501 GCA_964616395.1 uncultured Burkholderiaceae bacterium | reverse complement strand
CCATGGATATCCAACCGATCCGCACCGAGGCTGACTACAAGGCGGCGCTGCGGAAGATTTCGGCGCTGATGACCTCCGATCCCGCGCCGGGAACGGCGAAAGGCGATCGCCTCGACATCCTGACGACACTGGTGCAGGCCTACGAGGCTCGGCACATTCCTATCGGCGCGCCCGATCCGGTAGAAGCAATCAAGTTCCGGATGGAACAGAGTGGGCTGACGGTCAAGGACCTCGAGCCCATCATCGGCCGCAGCAATCGCGTCTACGAAGTGCTCAACCGCAAGCGCCCGCTGACCCTGGCGATGATCCGAAGGCTGCACCGAAGCCTTGGAATTCCCGCCGATGTCCTGATCGTCGAGACCGCTGCCGGCTGATCACGCGCGCCGGCGCGCCTCAGCTCACCTCAGCCGTTCAGAAGAAATACTTCAGCGCCACCGACACCGCGCCGCGATCGGGGCGGTCGCCGTAGTCGCGGCTCAGCGACAGCGAGCCGGCCCAGTGCAGGTCGAACTGCTTGTTCACTGTGGCCTCGGTGCGCTGCCAGCGGAAGCTCGTCTCGTGCTCCCAGGTCTGGCGCAGCTCGCCGGTTACCGCCCAGCCCGCCGGCAGGATGAACACCGGCACCAGCCGCACCTCGGTATTGCTGATCTTCGGGCGCGCGCTGTCGCCGCCGAACGACGTGCTCTGCTTGACCACGCCGGCCGCGATGAAGCTTGGCGAGAACGCGCGCACCGCCAGCGCGCCCACGTTGAACTGGTAGCGGCCCGTGCCCAGCTCGTCCTTGCTGGCCACCGGCAGCACGGTCTCGAACGATGCGCCGGTGGTCCACGCGCCGTGCGGCACGATCCAGCGCGCCCGCGCGAACAGGTCGCCGTTGCCGGTACGCGTCAGGCCCGGCAGCGCCAGCCGGCTGTAGGCCGGCAGCTCGAAGTTCAGGCCCCACTCGCTGCCGAGCTTGTAGTCGTACTTGAAGGTCAGGCTGCGCGAGGTGCCGTCCGGATCGAGATTGATCTGCTTGGCGATCACATCGATGCGGCTGTCGATGTCGGCCGGGTTCACGCCGCGCGCCTGCTGCGCCTGCGCGGTCGCACCCCAGGCAAAGGTTGCCAGCGCGATCGCGCAGCGAGCGAGAAATGAAGGTGTGAACACGACGGCTCCTGGGTCCGGATGACAGGCGCGGCAATTTGACCAGACCGGCGCGCCGACCGCGTATCGCGCCCATGCGCGGCCTGCCTACAATGGGTACCGCATAGGCAGGGTGTCATGACAAGCCGCTGCAGCAGGCCGATCATCAACGCGCCGGCAGTGCGCCGCCGGCCCCACGGGAGTTCGTGCCGATGGTCAAGTCCAGTCCGGGCTTCGAGGTCAACAGCGCCCGCATCTCGGTGACGCTGTCGCAGTTCACGGTACCGCTGCTGATGCGGACCTATCGCGCCTTCCAGGGCGACATGGTGTGCGCAATCGTGCTCGGCGAGATCGCGCATCGCAACGTCGAGGCCTGGCTGGCCGAGGCCGATAACCCCGAGGCCGCGCTGTACGACCCCGCGCAGCGGATGGCGCTGCTGCGGCCCTGCAACGCGCTGTCGATCGCCGAGGCCTGCGGCCTGCCGCGCGAGACCGTGCGGCGCAAGGTCGTCACGCTGATCGAGCGCGGCTACGTGCAGCGCGCTGGCAACGGCTACCTGTTCCTCACGCCCAGCGTCGGCGACGACTTCGTCGACATGACCGCCGAGACCATCGAACACCTGCTCGCCACCGCCAGGCGGCTGGAGGCGCTGCTCGAAGGCAAGCCGGGGTCCGCGGGCCCGGCCCGGCCCCCCGGCGCAAACCCCAGTAAGCGCGCCGGGCGGGCGCGGGTCGGCTAAGCTGCCACTCCCTGCAATCTGCTGTCGAGCGCCCTGCGGACGAGGGCGCCGACACCCGACGAGACTCCGCCTTGGCCACCCCCATCATCACCGACGGCAGTCTCGACCGCGTGGCCAATGCGCCGCGGGTCGTGCTGCCCGAACCTGCCGCCGTCTTCGCCGACCGCGCCGCGCGCTTCCTGCAACTGGCCAGCGGTCACCCGATGTCCGACTACCTGTCGCTGATGGGCGCGCTCGCGCAGGCCCAGCACGAGGTGCTTGGCCGCCGCGCCGCGCCCGCCGTGCCCGAGGGCGCGCTGGCGCAGAGCCGCGACTACGGCATGCCGCCGCTGTCGGCGCTGGCGCACGCGCGCGACCCGCAGTGGCTGCAAGACCTGGCCGACCTTTCCGCGCAGCTTGCCGCGCGGCCCGCCGCCCGCGCGATGCTCGACGCCGTGGCTGCGCTCGACGATGTTTCGCGCGAGGCGCTGGCCGATCGCATCCTGGGCGGCACCACGCTCGATGCCGATGCCGCCGCCGTGCCGCTGGTCGGCGCTGCGCTGCAGGTCTACTTCACGCGTCGGGCCATCAGCATCGACGCCGAGATGCTGAAGAACTTCGACGTGGCCACCGTCTGCCCGGTGTGCGCCACGCGGCCGGTGGCCAGCGTGGTGCGCCTCGGCGGCGTGCGCAACAACCTGCGCTACCTGGTGTGCGCGCTGTGCAGCACCGAGTGGAACATGGCGCGCATCAAGTGCAGCGCCTGCGAGGCCGACAAGGGCGTGCACTACCTGTCGCTGCAGGCCGGCGCCGAAGACAACGCCACCAGCACCGACGCGCAGGCCGCCATTGCCTCGGCCCGCCGCGCCGAGACCTGCGACGAATGCAAGTCCTACCTGAAGATCTTCTACCAGGACAAGGACGCGCTGGTCGAACCCATGGCCGACGACCTCGCTTCGCTCGCGCTCGACATGCTGGTCGACGAGCAGGGCTTCGCCCGCTCCGGCCCCAACCTGCTGTTCCACCCCGGTTCCGAGTAGCCGCACCCGCCACCCCACCGAGACTTCCATGACCCACGACTTGACTCTGCCCGGTCCGGGCGAGGCAAGCGGCAAGCGCGCAACCGCCGCGCTCGCTCAGCTTCCCTCGGTGGACCGCCTGCTCAATCTCCCCGCGCTGGCCGTGCTGGCCGCCGAGCGCGGCACCGCGCTGGTCAAGCGCGCCGCGCAGGATGAACTGGCCGCCTGGCGCGCGCGGCTGAAGTCGGCGGCAACACAGCCCGCTGCATCAAAGCCCGCTGTATCACCGCCCGCACTGCCTTCAAGCGACACACTGGCCGCCGCCATCGCCACCCGCGTCGAGGCGCTCGCCGCGCCGCGTCTGCGCCGCGTGATCAACTGCACCGGCACCGTGATCCACACCAACCTCGGCCGCGCGCTGCTGGCCGACGAAGCGATCGACGCCGTGGCCGCCGCCATGCGCGGCTACAGCGCGCTCGAGTTCGATCTGGGCGGCGGCAGCCGTGGCGACCGCGACCAGGTGGTCGAGCAACTGCTGCTCGACCTCACCGGCGCCGAGGCGGTCACCATCGTCAACAACAACGCCGCCGCCGTGGTGCTGGGGCTGGCCGCGCTCGCCGCCCGCAAAGATGTGCTCATCTCGCGCGGCGAGCTGATCGAGATCGGCGGCGCCTTCCGCATGCCCGACATCATGAAGACCGCCGGCTGCCGGCTGGTCGAAGTGGGCACCACCAACCGCACCCACCCGCGCGACTTCGAGACCGCGCTCGAAGAATGCGGCGCGCGCGCCGGCCTGGTGGTCAAGGCGCACTGGTCCAACTACGCGATCACCGGCTTCACCGCCGCCGTGGATGACGCCACGCTCGCGCAGATCGCGCATCGGCATGGCGTGCCCTACATGGTCGACCTCGGCGCCGGCGCGCTGATCGATCTCTCGCGCTACGGCCTGCCGCGCGAGCCGCTGCCGCAGGAGTCGCTCGCCGCTGGCGCCGACGTGGTCACCTTCTCCGGCGACAAGCTGCTCGGCGGCCCGCAATGCGGCATCCTGATCGGCACGCGCGAGGCCATCGGCCGCATCAAGAAGCATCCGCTCAAGCGCGCGCTGCGCTGCTCCAAGCTCACGCTGGCCGCGCTCGAAGCCACGCTGCGCATCTACGCCTCCGCGCACCGGCTGCCCGAGCGGCTGCCGGTGCTCGCACTGCTCACCCGCAGCGAGGCCGACATCCGCGCCGCCTGCGAGCGCGTGCTGCCGGCCTTCGCGCGTTATGCCGGCGCCGGCTTTGCCGCGCGCATCGAGCGCTGCGCCAGTCAGATCGGCTCCGGCAGCCTGCCGGTGGAGCGGCTCGCTTCCGCCGCCGTGGTGCTGGCGCCGGTGGCCGCGCGCGGCGCCGGCCGCGCGGTGGAAGCGCTGGCGCAGCGGCTGCGCGCGCTGCCGGTGCCGGTGATCGGCCGCATCAGCGACAACGCGCTGTGGCTCGACGCCCGCACGCTGCTCGCCGCCGATGAAGCCACGCTCGCGCAACAACTCGCGCCGGCCGCCGCCGAAACCGCGCAAGGCTGAGCCATGCTGATCGGCACCGCCGGCCACATCGACCACGGCAAGACCTCGCTGATCGGCCGCCTCACCGGCCGCAACACCGACCGCCTGCCCGAAGAACAGAAGCGCGGCATCTCCATCGAGCTCGGCTACGCCTACGTGCCGCTGGGCGCGGGCGCCGAGGCGCCGGTGCTCGGCTTCATCGACGTGCCCGGCCACGAGAAGTTCGTGCACACGATGCTCGCCGGCGCCACCGGCATCGACCGCGCGCTGCTGGTGGTGGCCGCCGATGACGGCGTGATGCCGCAGACCGAAGAGCACCTCGACATCCTGCGCCTGCTCGGCGTGGCCGAGGGCGCGATCGCGCTCACCAAGATCGACGCCGTGGCCCCCGAGCGGCTGGCCGAGGTGCGCGCCGGCCTGGCCGCCGCGCTTGGCGCCCCGGCCAGCGGCTGGCCGGTATTTCCGCTTTCAAACGTCAGCGGCGAGGGCGTCGAGGCGCTCGACCACTGGCTGCGCGAGCAGGCCGCACAGCAGGCCGAACAACAGGCCGAGCGTGCCAGCGACGGCGAGTTCCGCCTCGCCGTGGACCGCGTGTTCACGCTCGGCGGCGTGGGCACCGTGGTCACCGGCACCGTGCACGCCGGCCGCGTGCGCGTGGGCGATGAAGTGATCGTTCAGCCCGCCGGCCGCCGCGCCCGCGTGCGCTCGCTGCACGCGCAGGACCGCCCCGCCGAGCAGGGCCGCGCCGGCCAGCGCTGCGCGCTGAACCTGGCCGGCCTGTCGCGTGAAGACGTGCAGCGCGGCGACTGGGTGCAGGCCGCCGCGCTCACCAATGTGAGCACCCGCTTCGACGCGATGCTGCGTCTTTCCTCGCGTGAGGCCAAGGCCCTGGCGCAGTGGAGCCACGTGCATCTGCACCACGGCACGCGCGACCTGCTGGCCCGCGTGGCCGTGCTCGACGCCGAGCGCATCGAGCCCGGCGAGGAGCGGCTCGTCTCCATCACGCTCGACACCCCGCTGGCCGCCTGCCGCGGCGACCGCTTTGTGCTGCGCGACGCCTCGGCCCGCCGCACGCTGGGCGGCGGCGTGCTGCTCGACATCGCGCCGCCGGTGCGCGGCAAGCGCCGGCCCGAGCGGCTGGCACTGCTTAACGCGCTGCACCAGCGCCCCGGCACCGCCGCGCTGGGCGACTGGCTGGCCGCCGAGCCGGTGCCGGTGGCGCGCCTGGCCAGCGACTGGAACCTGCGCGCCGACGAAGCACAGGCCGCGCTCGGCCGCGTGCAGGCGCGCGTGGCCGCCGGCCTCGCGTTCGCGCCGCCGCGCTGGGCCGCGCTGCGCGAGCGCACGCTGGAGGCGCTGGCCGCCGCCCACGCGCGCGAGCCCGAGATGCCCGGCCTCGAACAGAACCGGCTGCGCCGCATCGTGGCGCCGGCGCTGTCGGCCGACGTGATGGCCGAGCTGATCGACGAGCTGCTCGCCGCCGGCAGCGCGGTGCGGCGCGGCGCCTTTCTCGCGCTGCCCGCGCACAAGGCCGAGCTCGCGCGCGACGAGCGCGTGCAATGGGAAAAGCTCAAGCCGCTGCTGATGGAGCAGCCGTACGACCCGCCGCGCGTGCGCGACCTGGCGCGCGCCGCCGCGCTGCCCGAGGCCGCCGTGCGCGTGCTGCTCAAGCGCGTGGCGCGCGTGGGCGAGGTCACGCTGGTCGCGCACGACCACTTCTTCCTCACCGACGCGGTGGCCCGCATGGCCGACATGGTGAGCGAGCTGGTGGCCGCGCACGGCGCTGCCCGCGCCGCCGAGTTTCGCGACCGCATTGGCACCGGCCGCAAGGTCGCCATCCTGATCCTGGAGTTCTACGACCGCGTGGGCTACACCCGCCGCGTGCGCGACGACCACCTGCTGCGCCGGCCCAACCCCTGGCGCGAGCCCGCGCCGCACGGGGCCCCCGCTGCGTAAACTACGAGAGACGAGACAGGTCCGTCATCAACCAACAAGGAAGAGTGTCGCGTGCCGGTGCATCGGCCAGACTTCAAATCTGGTAGGGGCTGCCAGCAGTCCCTGGTGGGTTCGACTCCCATACTCTTCCGCCACTTTCTTC
>CAZTUT010000003.1:0-51371 GCA_964616395.1 uncultured Burkholderiaceae bacterium | reverse complement strand
CCTGGCGCGGCCGTCGAACACCACGCCGGTCGTGGTGCTGCGCTTCGAGGCCGACAACGATGCCGCGCTGGCGCGCATCCAGGCCGACTTCCGGCGCGCGCTGCTGGCGGTCAAGCCCGACGCCGCGCTGCCGTTCTAGCGCCGCCGCGGCCCGGTGGGCCGTACGGGCCGAGTCATGTCCAGTCCGCGCATCCTGATCGTCAAGACCTCGTCGATGGGCGACATCGTGCATGCGCTGCCGCTGGTGTCCGACCTGGCGACGCATGTGCCCGGCGCGCACATCGAGTGGGTGCTGGAAGAGGGCTTTGCGCCGATCGCGCGGCTGCATCCGGCGGTCGCGCGCGTGCACACGGTGGCGCTGCGGCGCTGGCGCAAGCAGCCGTTGGCCGCCGACACGTGGAGCGAACTGCGCGCCGCGCGCGCCGAACTGCGCGCCCAGCCGTACGACCGCATCATCGACTGCCAGGGCCTGGCCAAGAGTGCGTGGGTCGCGCACTGGGCGCGGGGGCCGCGCACCGGGCTGGACCGCGCGTCGGCGCGCGAGCCGCTGGCGGCGTGGTTCTACGACCAGAAAGTCAGTGTGCCGCGCAGCCAGCATGCGGTCGCTCGCAATCGCGCGCTGGGTGCGGCGGCATTTGGCTACGCGCCCGATGCGAAGCCGCGGTTCGCGCTGCGCGTTCCCGACCTGCCGGCCGGGCTGATCGAGTCCCAGTCCAATGACTCGGCCGCTCCCGGCTATGCGGTGCTGCTCACCAATGCCAGCCGCGCGACCAAGCTGTGGCCCGACGAACGCTGGCAGGCAGTCGAGGCGTGGCTGGCGAAGCGCGGACTGGCCTCGCTGCTGTTCTGGGGCAGCACGCCCGAGCAGGACGCCACCCGCGCCCGCGCGGCGCGGATGCGCGATGCCACGGTACTGCCACGGCTCGCGCTCGATGCCGCGGCGGCGGTGCTGGCGCGCGCCCGCGTGGTGATCGGGCTCGACACCGGCCTGTCGCACCTGGCGGCTGCGGCCGGCGCGCCGACAGTGGGCATCTACTGCGACTACGACCCGGCCCTGGTCGGGCTGATCGGCGATGCGCGGTGCGAGAGCCTCGGCGGCGTGAATCAGGCACCGTCGGCCGACGCGGTGATCGCCGCCGCCGCGCGCGTCATGGACGACGCAGGCGGCCGATGAGCGCCCGCCGCCTGCTGTACACACTGGCGTGGATCGCTGCGCTGCCGGCGGTCGCGCTGTACCTGCTGCGGCGCAGCCTGCGCCAGCCCGACTATCGGCAGCATTGGGGCGAGCGATTTCTGGGCCGAGGCACACGGCCCGCGGGCGGCCCGGTCGTGTGGATCCATGCAGTGTCGCTCGGCGAAACGCGCGCCGCCGCGCCGCTGATCGATGCGCTGGCGCAGGCGCGGCCGGATCTGCATTTCGTGCTCACCCACATGACGCCCACCGGTCGCGCGGCCGGCGCCGAGCTGGCGGCCCGCTGGCCGGGCCGGTTGGTGCAGCGCTATCTGCCCTATGAGCTGCCTTGGGCGCTCGGTCGCTTCTTTCGCGAGACCGCGCCTGTGCTCGGCGTGGTGATGGAAACCGAGGTCTGGCCCAACCTGCTGGCCGCGGCCCGTCGGCGTGGGCTGCCGGTGGCGCTGGTCAACGCGCGGCTGTCGGAGAAGTCGCTGGCACGCGCGCTGCGGGTTGAGGGCCTGATGCGAGAGGCGGCCACCGGCTTTGCGCTGGTGCTGGCGCAGGCGCCGGCCGATGCGCAGCGGCTGCGGCGCCTCTATCCGGGGCCATGCGAGGTGATGGGCAATCTCAAGTTCGACCTTCGGCCCGATCCGGCGCTGCTCGCTGCCGGCGCGCAACTGCACCACACGATCGGCCAGCGGAGTGGATCGGCTGTTTCGCCGCTGCCCGCTGCCCAGGCTGCGCCCGACAGTGACGCGTCGCCGGAATCGCGGAATCCGCTCCCGGTATGGCTGCTGGCCGCCAGCCGCGATGGCGAAGAGGCGCTGCTGCTCGATGAACTGGCGCGCGCATCGCCGAGCCCTGCGCACCGGCTGATCGTGGTGCCGCGTCATCCGCAGCGTTTCGACGAGGTGGCGAAGCTGATCGAGGCACGCGGTTGGCGCTGCCTGCGCCGCAGCCTCGGCCAGTGGCCGGCGGTCGGCGATGCCTCCGTCCTGGCCGATGACGTCGTTCTGCTCGGCGACACGCTGGGCGAGATGCCGCTGTACTACGCCGCAGCCGACCTGACACTGATGGGGGGCAGCCTGCTGCCTTTCGGTTCGCAGAACCTGATCGAGTCCTGTGCCGCAGGCACGCCGGTGGTGCTGGGGCCGAGCGTCTTCAACTTCGCGCAAGCGGCGGCCGATGCAATCAGCGCGGGCGCGGCCCTTCAGGTCGGAAGCATTCAGCAGGCAGTCGCGGCGCTGACGCGTCTGAGCGCCGACCCCGCTGCACGGCGAACGATGGCCGACGGCGCAACGCAGTTTGCTCAGGCGCACCGCGGCGCCACCGAGCGCAGTGTGCAGCGCCTGATCAGCCTGCTACCGCCGCCGTGATCTGCGCCTGAGCGCGGCGCGGCGACCTGCCCGACGCGCGAGCCTTGCGCCCGGCGCGCCGGCTCAGGATCCGCCGATCAGCGCACCAGCAGCGTATTGACGGCCTGCACGTCCTGTTCGTCGAGCCCGCCGGTGGCCGACTCCAGCCGCAGCCCGTTGATCAGGAACTCGTAGCGCGACTTCTTCAGGTCACGCTGCGTGGCGAACAGCTGCGTGGTCGCGTTGAGCACGTCGAGGTTGATGCGGACGCCAACCTGGTAGCCAAGGCGGGTCGATTCGAGCTGGCTGCGCGCCGACACCTCGGCCGACTCCAGTGCCCGCACCTGCGCCAGGCCGAAGTCGACGCCGGTGTAGGCCTGCTTCGCGCTTTGCGAAGCATTGCGCCGCGCCGCTTCCAGATCCTGCTGCGTGCGGTCCTCGATCGCCAGCGCCTCGCGGATCCGGCTCTGGGTCAGTCCGCCGCTGTAGACCGGCACATTCAGCTGCACGCCAAGTACGCCGGTGCGGGTGGTGTTCGAAATGCCGGCGCTGGCGCTGCCATCGGAGCGGTTCTGGTTCAGCGAGGCCACCAGATCGACCGTCGGCATGTGGCCGTTACGCGCCAGCTTGGTGCCGATCTTGGCGATTTCGCCGTTCAGACGCGCGACCTGAACCGGGAAGCTGCCTTCCTCGGCCTGTCGCGCCCAGGAGTCGACGTCGAGTGGTTGCGGTGCCTTCAGTTGCGGCTTGTCGGTCAGCGGCACCAGCGCCCCCGGGTCACGTCCGATGATCGAGCGCAGCGTGTTCTGCCGCACGATCAGCGTGCCGCGTACCACCTGCTCCTGCGCGACGATCTGGTCGAACCGCGCCTGCGCCTCGTGGGTATCGACGATGGTCTTGGTGCCGACCTCGAACTCGCGGCGTGCCTGCGCAAGCTGCTCGGAGACGGCCTTCTTGCTGGCTTCGATCGCGGTCAGGTCGTCCTGCGCGCCGAGCACGTCGAAGTAGGCCTGCGCCACGCGCAGGATCAGGTCCTGCTGCGCCTGGGCGAAGGTCAGGTCGGCCGACTGAACCTGCAGCCTGGCCTGGTCGAGCGCATTCCAGTTCTGCGGCCGGTAGATCGGCACCGTGGCCTGGATCGCCGGGCCCCAGGCGTTGAAGGTGCGGCTGAAATCCGGCGTCTTCGAGTCGAAGTTCGTGATGTTGTAGCCCAGGCTGGCGGTCACGTTGGGCAGCGTGGCGGCGCGCGCTTGCGGTTCGCGCTCCTGCGAGGCCTGGCGGGCAAAGCGCGCGGACGCGAACACCGGGTCATTGGCGAGCGCGAGCCGGTAGATGGCGAGCAGGTCGTTGCGCGCAGCCGGTGTGCCCAGGGGTGTCTGCGCAAACGCGCTGATCGTGAACAGCGGCGCGAACGTCAGCAACGCGGTCGATACCGCGCGGGTCAGCGTCTTGGGAGGGGTTCGCATGGGGTCTTCCCGGCCTGGTCAGGCCTAAAGAGGCAATGAAGGATGCACGGCGCTGCGCGCGAAGCGCAGCGAAGCCGAGGGCGGATCGATGACGGCGGTCATGCGCGTTGCTCAATAGGTGGCCATCGCGCGGTCGACCTGTCGTGCCCAGGCATCGACGCCGCCGGCGAGGTTGTAGACGTCGCCGAAGCCGTGCCGCATCAGGAACATGGCCACCTGGGCGCTGCGGCCGCCGTGATGGCAGATGCAGACGATGGTCTGCGCCGGGTCGAGACTGGCGGCCTGCGTCGGGATGCTCCGCATCGGCACCAGTTGTGCACCCTCGATCTGGCAGATCTGATGCTCCCAGGGCTCGCGTACATCGAGCAGCAGCGGCTGCGGCCGCGCCGGGTCGGACAGCCACTGGGCAAGCTCGGTGACGCTGAGCTGTTTCATCGATTCCTGGTCGCGGCGGCGCGCTAGAAGCGGAAGGTCGAGGGCCGCACTGCGTTACGCAGCGGCGGCACGTCGGTCTCAAACAGGCGCAGCGTGTTGAACGCGGAATCCGACACGCGGGTGATCACCTGCGCGCTCATCACCGGCGAATCGCCAACGATCACGCCCAGCCGGCCACCGACCTTCAACTGTTCAAGCAAGCCCTCGGGCAGAACCGGCAGCGAGCCGCTGATCATGATCACGTCATAGGGTGCCTTGCCAGCCCAGCCCCGACAGCCATCGCCCACGGCCACGGTCACGCTGCCGATGCCGTTGTGCTTCAGGTTGGCCTGCGCAAAGCGGGCCAGCCGCTCGTCGATCTCCACGGTCAGCACCTGCTGCGCCTTGTGCGCCAGCAGTGCCGCCATGTAGCCCGAGCCGGCGCCGACCTCCAGCACGTGGTCGTGCGGGCGCACGCCCAGCTCCTGCAGGAAACGCGCTTCCATCCTGGGGGAAAACATGCGCTCGCCGGTGTCCGCGCCCTCGACCCGCAGCGGGATCTCCATGTCGGTGAAGGCCAGGCTGCGAAACTCGGCCGGCACGAACTCCTCGCGCCGAACCACGGTCAGCAGGTCGAGTACCGACTGATCCAGCACGTCCCACGGCCGGATCTGCTGTTCGATCATGTTGAAACGGGCCTGCTCGACATCCAGGCCAACGGTGGCTGCGTTCATGCGGTCTTTTCCTCGGTCCGGACAACAGGGCATCGCGACGGGTGGACGCCGTCCGGAAAGTTGCGGTCAAAGTCTAGCAACGCGGGACCGCCCCCAGCAGGCAGTTCGGCCGCTTGTTTCGGCGTTTCGTCGCGATTGTGATCCGTGCACGGTCGGGGACCCCTTTTAGAATCGCGCCATTCGGTTTCCGGGCCAGCCATGAAACTCCTGTCATCACGCGTGTCCAGGATCGCACTCCTCGTGCTGGCGCTCGCCATCGCGGGCGCCGTCGTCTGGCAGCAGAGCCGCAAGGCCGACGAGGCGCCGCGCTTTCGTACGGTGAAGGTTGAGCGCGGGCCGATCACGGCGACCGTGTCGGCCACCGGCACGCTCAATCCGGTGACCTCGGTGCAGGTCGGCACGCAGGTCTCGGGCCAGATCAAGGAACTGTTCGTCGACTTCAACTCGGTGGTGAAGAAGGGCCAGCTGGTCGCCCGCATCGACCCCGAGACCTTCGAGTACCGGGTGCGGCAGGCTCAGGCCGACACCGAGGCGGCGCGTTCGGCGCTGGGGCGCGCGCAGGTCAGCCTGATCAACGTGCAGCGCGAATTGAACCGGACCAAGGAACTGGTGGCCCGCAATTTCGTCTCTCCTGCAGAGCTCGATGCGCGCCAGTCCGCATTCGACCTGGCGCAGGCCGATGTGCGCAACGCGCAGGCGGTGGTGGCGCAACGCGAGGCCTCGCTGGCCTCGGCCCGGGTCGATCTGGGCCGCACCGAGATCCGCGCGCCGGTCGACGGCGTGGTGATCAAGCGCAGCGTCGACGTGGGTCAGACCGTGGCGGCGAGCCTGCAGGCACCGGAGCTGTTCGTGATCGCCCGTGACCTGCGCGACATGCAGGTCGACGCGTCGATCGACGAGGCTGACATCGGCCGCATCCGCGTCGGCCAGCGCGCCAGCTTCACCGTGGATTCGTTCCCGGGCCGCAGCTTCAACGGCGAGGTCAAGCAGGTGCGCAAGGCGGCGCAGAGTGTGCAGAACGTGGTCACCTACACGGTGCTGATCACGGCCGCCAACGAGTCAGGGCAACTGATGCCGGGCATGACCGCCAACGTGCGCATCGTCACCGACACCCGCGAATCGGTGCTCAAGGTCGCCAACGCGGCATTGCGTTTCCGACCGCCCGGCGAAGCCGCAGCCGACAAGGGTGGCAAGGCCGGCGACAGCAAGGCGGCCGATGCGAAGGGCGCGCCGGCGGCGGGCGGGCAGGCGGGCCAGGGCGCGCAGTTCCGAGAGCGGCTGGTCAGCGAACTGAAGCTCGACGCCGACCAGCAGGCGCGGCTCGATCCGATCCTGGCCGACATGCGCAACAAGTTCATGGCGCTGCGCGAGATGCCCGAGGAGGCGCGCGGCAAGATGGGCGCAGCGATCCGTGCCGAGTCGCGCGCCCGCATCGAAGACATTCTTCGACCCGAGCAGAAGGCGCGCTACGCGGAGATCGTGGCCGAGCAGGCGGGTCGCAGCGGGGGCGCCGCCAGCGGTCGCGTCTGGGTGCTGGACAACGGCAAGCCCAAGGCACTGAACGTGCGCCTGGGCCTGACCGATGGCACCGCCACTGAAGTGTCGGGCGAGGGCATTGCCGAAGGCCTGGAGGTGCTTAGCGGCACACTGGGCGCGCAGCCCTCGGGCGGCGGCGCGCCGGCCAAGGGCGGCCCGCCGCGGATGTTCTTCTAGTTCCGCGCCGGATGACTGCAGCGATGCTGATCGAGACCACCGACCTGCGCAAGGACTACACGCTGGGCGACACGGTCGTCCATGCGCTGGCCGGCGTGAGCATCGGCATCGAGGCCGGCGAGTTCGTTGCCGTGATGGGGCCGTCGGGCTCGGGCAAGTCGACCTTCATGAACATGATCGGCTGCCTGGATCGACCCAGCAGCGGCGGCTACCGGCTGGCAGGCGACGACGTGGCCGGCATGTCGCCCGACCAGCTGGCCGCGGTGCGCAATCGCCGGATCGGCTTCGTTTTCCAGCAGTTCAACCTGCTGCCGCGGACCTCGGCGCTGGAAAACGTGGAACTGCCGCTGATCTATGCCGGCGTCAAGCCGGCCGAGCGGCAGCGGCGCGCCGCCGCCAAGCTGGCGCAGGTGGGTCTGGGCAGCCGTGCCGATCATCATCCGGCGCAGCTGTCGGGCGGTCAGCAGCAGCGCGTGGCGATCGCCCGCGCGCTGGTCAATGACCCGTCGCTGATCCTGGCCGACGAGCCCACCGGGGCGCTGGACTCGCGCACCTCGCTGGAAATCATGGCGCTGATGCAGCAGCTCAACGCGCAGGGCATGACGATCGTGCTGGTCACGCACGAGCACGATGTCGCCGCCTTTGCCGGGCGGCTGATCACCTTTCGCGATGGCCGCGTGCTGCGCGATGTGCGGCAGGCGCCGCGCGATGCCGCGGCCGACCTCGCGGCCTACGATGCCGGCACGCTGGCCGAGCACTGAGCCACGGGCGCCCCATCATGAACCTGCTGTCGATCCTGCGCATCGCGCTCAAGGCGCTGCGCGTCAACAAGCTGCGCTCGGCGCTGACGATGCTGGGCATGATCATCGGCGTGGCGGCCGTGATCGCGATGATCGCGATCGGCACCGGCGCGCAGGAGCGGGTGCGCGACCAGATCCGCAACCTTGGCTCCAACCTGATCCTGATCTTCCCGGGCTCCACCACCGCCAGCGGCGTACGGCTGGGCACCGGCGCGGCGCAGACGCTCACCGAGGAAGATGCCGCCGCCATCGCGCGCGAGGTCGAGGGCGTGGTGGTGGCTGCGCCGACCGTGCGCGGCGCCGGGCAGGTGGTGGCTGGCAACATGAACTGGTCGACCCAGTACTTCGGCACCACCAACGACTACCTGATCGCGCGCGACTGGGCGCTGAGTGCCGGCCGGCCGTTCGAGGAGGCTGAGCTTTCCGGTGCCGGCAAGGTGGCGATCATCGGCCAGACCACCGCCGAGAAGCTGTTCGGCGAGGGCGCCGATCCGGTTGATCAGGTGATCCGCGTGCGCAAGGTGCCGCTGACCATCATCGGCGTGCTGGAGCGCAAGGGCCAGAACTCGCTCGGCCAGGACCAGGACGACATCGTGCTGCTGCCGATTTCCACCGCGCGCAACCGCGTGCTGGGGCAGGCGCAGGGCCGGCAGAAGCGCATCGGCTCGATCTCGGTGAAGACCGCCGACGGCGCCGACATGAAGGTGATCGAGGAGCGGATGCGCGACATCCTGCGCCAGCGGCTGCGCGTGCAACCGGGCGCCGACGAGCCCTTCACGATCCGCAACCTGACCGAGATCCTGCAGGCGCAGGAGGCGGCCAGCCGGGTGCTGACGCTGCTGCTCGGCGCGGTGGCCAGCGTCTCGCTGCTGGTCGGCGGCATTGGCATCATGAACATCATGCTGGTCAGCGTCACCGAGCGCACGCGCGAGATCGGGCTTAGGATGGCGGTCGGCGCGCGCGGTGGCGACATCCTGCGCCAGTTTCTCGTCGAGGCGATCGTGCTGTCGCTGATCGGCGGGCTGGTGGGTATCGCGCTCGGGGTAGGTGCGTCGATGCTGATCGCGCAGTTTGCAAACTGGAACACCGACATCACGCCGCAGGCGATTGCGCTGGCGGTGGGCTTTGCCGGCGCGGTTGGTGTGTTCTTTGGCTACTACCCGGCGCGCAAGGCCTCGCGGCTGCTGCCGATCGAGGCGCTCAGATACGAGTAGCTGGCATCGGCAATCGGCGCGGTGTCCGGCCGGCGTTCGGCGGATGTTCGGCAGCACAGATCAGGCGCGCGCTGGCAAGCCTGCGGAGAGGACGGAATCAGACATGCTCAGAAGATCCCTGCTGGCCGCGCTGCTGCTGGCCACCGCGGCGGGCTGCGTGACCGTGCACGGGCCCCGCACGCTGTCAGTGACGCGCGAGGACATTGAGCGCTCGATCGAGGTCGATCTGGGCAGCCTGATCGAGATCGTGCGTGGCCTCGGCACGCGTCGGCCTGAAGTGGCCTTCATGCCGGTGTCGGGTCGGGTCGAACTGGCCTGGAATCTCGCGGTGCCAGCCGATAGCCAGGGTGGCTCGCTGTTCGGCACCAGCATTGGCATGGCCTTCATCGTGACTGGCCGCCCGGAACTGAATCAGACGCGGACCGGCATCGACCTGAAGGATGTGCGGCTCGATGATGTACGAATGATCGGCTTGCCGCGCATGCTCGATTTTGGCCTGGGCCGCCTGACTGGCAAGAAGGGTGCGGCGCTGCCTGACCTGCCGCTTTATCAATTCACCCCGCAACAATTGCGTGTGGCTGATGTCGCCTACGGTCCGACCGCGGTCGAGGTTGGCTACGGCGCGCTTGAGGTTCGGATCGAACCCCGCTGAGACCTTCATGGACTGGATGCTGTATCTGAAAGCGGCGATCCTCGGCATCGTCGAGGGCCTGACCGAGTTTCTTCCGATCTCATCGACCGGCCATCTGATCGTGGCCGCGTCGCTGCTCGACTTCACCGGCGAGAACGCCAAGACCTTCGAAGTCGCGATCCAGACCGGCGCGATGGTGGCGGTGATCTGGGAGTACCGGCAGCGCCTGCTCGGTACGGTGACCGGTCTGGCGACCGACCCGGCGGCGCGCCGCTTCACGCTCAATGTGCTGGTGGCCTTCACGCCCGCGGTGCTGCTGGCGCTGGTGTTCGGACGGGCGATCAAGGAGCACCTTTTTCATCCCGTGCCGGTGGCGGCCGCATTCATCATCGGCGGCATCGTGATCCTGCTGGTCGAGCGGCGTCACAAGCGGCTTTACGGCGAGCGCGATCTGCAGGGTGGTCGGCAGGCGCGGGTCGAGTCGGTCGACGCGATGAGCACGCTCGATGCACTCAAGGTGGGACTGGCGCAGTGCGCGGCACTGATTCCCGGCACCAGCCGTTCGGGCGCCACCATCATCGGCGGCATGCTGTTCGGGCTGTCGCGCAAGGCCGCCACCGAGTTCAGCTTCTACCTGGCGATCCCCACGCTGATCGGCGCCGGCGCCTACTCGGTCTACAAGCAGCGCGACACGCTGAGCTGGAGCGATGCGCCGCTGTTCGCGGTCGGTCTGGTGTTCGCATTCATCTCGGCGCTGGTGTGCATCCGCTGGCTGATCCGCTACATCGCCACGCACGATTTCATCGGCTTTGCGTGGTACCGGATCGTCTTCGGTGGCGTGATTCTCGTGACCTCGTATACCGGGTTGATCTCATGGCAGCACTGATCGGGCTGCGCTGCAGATCAGGTCCGCGGCGGGCTGCTGCGCAAGAAGGAGGCGGCAGGCGATGAACGAAAGCGAAGAAATCAGGGAACTGTGCGCGCTGCTGCGGTCGCGGGTGCCAATCATCCTGATCGAGTCGCATGAAGAGCCGCGCATCCTCAAGCTGCTGCAGAAGGCGACCAACCTCGAGCAGCAGGCGCTTTTCACCTGGAGCATCGTTGATGGTCTGACGCGGCCGGCGCGCAGCTCGACCGAGGAAGGCGCGATCTACAACACCAACAACCTGATCGATGCGCTCAAGCACATCGACAAGACGCTGCAAAACGGCGTCTACGTGTTGTGCGATGCCCACCCGGGCATGAAAGACCCGGTCAACAGCCGCCTGGTACGCGAGATTGCGCTCGAGCATTTCCGGACTGCGCGCACGCTGGTGTTCATCAGTCCGGTGTTCGACGAGATGCCGCCCGAACTGCTGCGGCTGGCCGCGCACTTCAGGCCGCATCTGCCCACGCGGGATGACATCCGCGCGATCCTGTCCGATGAAGCGTCGCAGTATCGGGCGCAGTCCGGCGACAAGCCCCGCGCCGACCGCGCCATCATCGACCAGCTGGTGCTGCACCTGATCGGCCTGGAGCACGACGACGTGCGCCGTCTGGTCCGGCAGGCGCTGCGTGCTGACGGCGAGATCAACGCGGCTGATCTGCGGCGCGTGCAGCAGACAAAACATGAGGCGATGGGCGGTACCGATGCGCTGGGCTTCGAGAGCAGTACGGTCCGGTTCGAGCACGTGGGCGGCCTGGCCAATCTGAAGCGCTGGGTTGCATTGCGACGCGAGCCGTTCATGGAAGCGATGGACGAGGGCGCCGTTGACCGGCCGCGCGGCATCGTGCTGCTGGGCGTGCAGGGCGGCGGCAAGAGCCTGACGGCGCGCGCCATCGCCGGCGAGTGGAACGTGCCGTTGATGCGGCTGGACTTCGGCGCGCTTTACAACAAGTTCTACGGCGAGACCGAGCGCAATCTGCGGCGGGCCTTTGCCGCGGCCGAGGGGATGGCCCCTTGTGTGCTGTGGATCGACGAGATCGAAAAGGGCGTGTCCGGTAGCGGGGATTCCGAGCAGGATGGCGGCGTGTCGCGGCGCGTGCTGGGCAGCCTGCTGACCTGGCTGGCCGAGCGCAAGCGGCCGGTCTTCATCGTGGCCACCGCCAACGACATTTCGCTGCTGCCGCCGGAGCTGATCCGCAAGGGCCGCTTCGATGAGATCTTCTTCGTCGATTTTCCGAATCAGGCGGCGCGCGAGCAGATCGTCACGATCCATCTGCGCAAGCGCGGGCTCGATCCGGCTGCGTTCGACGTGACCGCGCTGGCGGCGCAGACCGAGGGCTTTTCCGGTGCGGAAATCGAGCAGGCCATCATCGGCGCGTCGTTCGAGACCCGCGCGGCCGGCAAGCCGCTCGACAGCGCGGCCATTGCGTCCGAGATCACGCGTACCCGGCCGCTGTCGGTGATCATGGCCGAGCGCATCGATGCGCTGCGCGACTGGGCAGCCGATCGGGCGGTGATGGCCGATGCCGCCGATACACCGCTGCGCTGATCCCGCCGGAACTCAGCGCGGCGCGAACACCAGATCCCACACCCCGTGTCCGAGCCGCGCGCCGCGCGCGTGGAACTTGGTGGTGGGCCGCTCGACCAGCGGATTGGACTGACCCGGCGCGAAACCGGCATGCAGGTTCGCCAGCAGCGGCTGCGCGCCGAGCACCTCGAGCATCTGCTGCGCATAGTGCTCCCAGTCGGTCGCGCAGTGCAGGTAGCCGCCGGGCGCAATTCGCGGCGCGATCAACGAAACGAACTCCGGGTTGACCAGCCGGCGCTTGTGATGACGCGCCTTCGGCCACGGGTCAGGAAAGTAGATGTGCACGCCGGCCAGCGTGGCATCGGCCAGCATGTCGCGCACGACCTCGACCGCGTCGTGCTGGATGATCCGGATATTGGCGAGCGCCATCTCGTCGATGCGTTTGCATAGCGCGCCCACGCCAGCTGCGAATACCTCCACGCCCAGGAAGTTCACATCCGGCCGGCTCGCGGCGATGCGCGCGGTGGCGTCGCCCATGCCGAAGCCGATCTCCAGCACGCACGGCGCGCGCCGGCTGAAGGCGGCCTCCAGGTCGAGCGGCGCAGCGGCGTAGGGAACCGACACGCGCGGCAGGACCTCGTCGAAGGCGCGCTTCTGTGCCGCGGTCACGTGGCCGCGGCGCATCGCAAAGCTGCGGATGTGGCGGCGGCGAAGGTCATCCGCGCCGGCGGTCGGGGCCGCGGCGCCGTCGTCGTTGGCCATCGGGTCAGGCCTCGCGGTACAGCACCTCGACGTGGCCCTTGAGCTTGATCAGCAGCGGCTTGCCGCGCCGGTCCAGGGTCTTGCCGGCGGCTACCTTGATCCAGCCTTCGCTCAGGCAGTACTCGTCGACGTCATGCCGGTCGGCACCATTGAACCGCACCACGATGTCGTGCTCGAGGATGGCAGCGTTGTAGTGCGGGCTGGCGGCGTCGGTCGAGAGACGGTCGGGCAGCAGGGGGCGGGTGGCAGGGGTGTCGTTCATCGTTTCAGGCACGTGCGTTCACAATCGAAGGCGCGATGGTAGCGGCTGTCGCGTTGCCCGCGAGGGCGCCGACCTGTCAGAGCAGCGGCCGAAGCGGCAGCCACTGCAGTGCTCGGACTGCGGCGTTTTTCCAGTACGAGACCATCGGATCGGCCGGATCGCGCGCGACATTCCAGCTGTTGCCAGGCGCCATGTCTGTTTCGATGAGCGCCTGCACGGCTTGCGCCACGCCGGCATCGTGGATCACGGCGCTGACTTCGGTGTTCAGGTTCTCGGAGCGCGGGTCCAGGTTATAGGTACCGATGCAGACGATGTTTCCGTCGATCACGACCGTCTTGGCATGCAGCGAAAAGATCGGCTGAGGATCGCGCGGTGTGACGACGCGCTGCTGCATCATGCGCCGCTGTACCTGCGCATCGGGGCGGTACTCGTAGATCTCCAGGCCCATTGCGAGCAGCTTTCGCCGCTGCTGGCGGTAGCCGCTGAATGCCGGCAGGTTGTCGGTGGAGGCCAGCGAGTTGGTGCTGATCCGCACGCGGACGCCGCGCGCGCGGAGGCTGCGAAACAGATCCAGCGCGCGATCCGAGAGCACCAGATACGGCGTCTGGATCACGACGTCGCGCTGCGCGGCACCGACCAGGCGCGCAAGGGCGGCGGTACTGTCGCCGCCACCGCCGAGGCCAGCGGCGCCATCGTTCTTGCCTGGCTTGTCGTGGATGAACTCCACGCGGGTCCACGTGATGTTGCGCGCCACACGCGGAAATGACCCCGGCGTTGCCTCGATGGCACGCCTGACCTCGGGGGCAAAGTTCTCCGGCGCACGCGCATAGTCGGCCAGCGCTCGGTAGATCTGTTGCACCTCGGCGTCGGAAACCTTGACGTTCTTCTGCATCAGGCCGACGCCGTCATACAGGTCTTCCACCCGGGCGGCCAACGGGCTGGCCCAGAACGCCTCGAAGTTCGACCCCATCGCCTGCACCGCGCCGCCGAGCAGCACCACGTCACGATCGCGAAAGTTGTAACGCTGGTTGTAGTCGAAGTACTCGGTAGCCATGTTGCGCCCGCCGGTGATGCCGACCTTGCCGTCGACGATCAGCGTCTTGTCGTGCATCCGCTGGTTGACCGCGCGAAAGTCGGTCAGCACATTGAGTGCGCGGGTCAGCAGCGGCACGCCGACCGAGGTCCGGGGGTTGTAGATGCGGATGTCGACCGCAGGATGCTTGGCCAGCGCCAGCAGGGACTTGTCGGGCGCGTCGATCATCAGGTCATCGACCAGCACGCGCACGCGGACGCCGCGATCCGCCGCGCGCAGCAGCGCCTCTGCCGCCAGGATGCCGATGTTGTCGGTACTCCAGATGAAGTACTGGACCTCGATCGAGTGCTCGGCCTGCTCAACCAGCCAGGCCCGTGCGAGCAGGGCTTCCTGCGGTTCATCGAGAACGTAGACGCCGGTCTTTCCCGGATTCACGGCGAGCAGCGCATCGACCTGCGCCATGCCGCGTGCCGCCGCCGCTGAGGCCGCGCACAGGCAGCTCGCGAACAGCACGATCCAGGTCAGCCAGCGAGCAGCCATGCAAGGCATCAGGCTGCCCAACAAAAACGATTGCGATGGAAGGACACGGGTGCCGCGAAAACAGTGGGGACAGAGCGGTTGAGCATACCGCCGCGTCCGTCAGCGATCAGCCCCCCCAAGGGGCGATCACCTCGCAGGCGGGTATCGCTGGCGCGCCGCCGGGCATGCCGCGAGGCGGGCGGTATCAGGCGTACTGCCCCCGCGGTCTTGGTGCGCGGCTTGCTCTCAACGATGGCCGGTCGAGCGAGGCGGCTGAGTTAAACTCGATTGCGAGGCGGGTGTAGTTCAATGGTAGAACGGCAGCTTCCCAAGCTGCATACGTGGGTTCGATTCCCATCACCCGCTCCAGCGTCATGTCGGCATCGAGCGGGAAAGCTGCGCCGCCAGCCAGTCGTGTCGTCTTGTCTTTGCAGCGATCCAGAGAGGAATTTCCGGTGCGCATGTTTCTGAGAGGCGCTGTCGTCATCGCCGCGGCAACCCTGCTGCTTTCATGCGGCGGCAACGAGGACAATGCGCCGCAGGGCGTCCCGACGGGCTTCACCGTGCAGCCCGGGGATACATCGGTTGTTGTCACCTGGGACCAGAAGCCGGGGCTCACCTACTGGGTCTTCAGTGCGGCCGCGCCCAGCATCACGCGCGACAACTATCGCGACTTTCCGAGCGCACGGATCACCCAGCCGGCCACCTCGCCCCAGTTGATCACGGGCTTGACCAACGGCACCACCTATTCTTTCCTGATCAACGCGACTGAGAACGGAAGCGCGGCCGGACCCGCCACGACGTCGATCGCGGCCGTGCCGCGGCTTGCGGGTGGCTCCTGGACACTGGGCGCTGCGCTGCCTGGCGACATCAACGCAATCAGCCTCGCCACAGGCGGCTACGTGGCGGTCGGTGCAGGCGGCCTGCTGTACACGCGGGAGTCGAAGATTGGCGCGGCCTGGGTCGCGGGCACCTCGGGCGTGACAACGGCTCTCAATGCTGCTGCGGCACTCGGCGTGACCATTGCTGTTGGCGACGGTGGTGTCATCCTGACCAGCACCGATGCCAAGACCTGGACTGCGCGAACAAGTGGCACGACCGCGCGTTTGAATGGTGTCGTAGCTGGACTCGCCACGTTTCTCGCGGTTGGCGATAACGGCACCATCCTGCGCAGTACGGATGCCGTGACCTGGAACCCGGTGAATTCCGGCACGACCGTCGACCTCTACTCGGTGGCGATCGTCAACAACACGCTGGTGGCAGTGGGTGCCGGCGGCACGCTGTTGTCGTCGTCGGATGTCGGTCTGACCTGGACGGTTCGGACAACCGGCGTCACGGCCAACCTGCGTTCGGTCGCCTACAGTAACCGTTACGTGGCGGTCGGCGATGCCGGCACGGTCATCACGAGCACCGACCTGGCGAGCTGGACCGCGCAGACGCCGCCAACGCCGCGTACCCTGCGGCGGGTCGTTTATTCGACGCGGCTGGTTGCCGCCGGCGATGGCGGAACCGTGCTCGTCAGCGATGACGGATCGACCTGGACCGCTGCCACCACCGGGACCACGGCCGATCTGCGTGCGCTGGTTGCCGGATCGCAGCTCGACTACCTGTTCGGCGGCGCCGGCGGGGTCAACGGCATCAGCCGCTGATCCTGCGCCGCTGTTTCCGGCGGTCTGGCGTTGGCCGCGGCCGATGCGGCGTCAGCGATAGCCGTCGGGATTGTGCTGCTGCCAGTGCCAGCCGCTGGCGCAAGCCTGCGCGATTGACAGCTCCGCTTTCCACCCAAGCAGCCGCCGAGCCTTCGACGCGTCGGCCCAGAATGCGGCGATGTCGCCGGGGCGGCGTGCCACGACCTCGCGCGGAATCGACTGTCCGGTCGCCTGCTCGAACGCGGCCACGAGTTGCAGCACGCTGGTGCCTTCTCCGGTCCCCAGGTTGATTGCATCGAAGCCCGGCCGGCGTGCCGCATGCGCCAGCGCCGCCACGTGGCCGCGCGCCAGATCGACCACGTGCAGGTAGTCGCGCACACCGGTGCCGTCGGGCGTAGGCCAGTCGTTACCGAATATCGCCAGCCGCGGCCGCTTGCCGATGGCCACCTGCGTGATGAACGGGAAGAGATTGTTCGGAATGTCGCGCGGGTCTTCGCCGATCAGCCCCGACGGATGCGCGCCGATCGGGTTGAAGTAGCGCAGCGAGATCGCAGCCATCGACGGATCGGCCACGCACAGGTCGCGCAGCATCTGCTCGGCCATGACCTTGCTCGTCGCATACGGATGCAGCGGCGCGATGGGCATGTCCTCGGTCAGCGGCAGCCTTGCGGGCGTTCCGTAGACGGTGGCGGTGGAACTGAACACGAACTTCGACACGCCGGCGCGGCGGCAGGCGCCCAGCAGGCTGAGCGTGCCGCCCACGTTGTTGTCGTAGTAAGCCAGCGGCTGCGCGACCGACTCGCCCACCGCCTTGAGCGCAGCGAAGTGAATCACGCTGTCGACCGGGTGCCGGGTCAGCAGCCGGTCGAGTGCTGCGCCGTCGCGGACATCGAGCTGCTCGAATACGGCCTTGCGGCCGCTGATTTCCTGCACGCGCTCGATCGCCGTGGGCGAACTGTTACAGAAGTTGTCGACACAGACGGCGTCGTAGCCTGCTGCAAGCAGTTCCACCAGCGTATGCGTGCCGATGTAGCCGGCTGCGCCGGTGACGAGCACGGTACCGGCCGATGCCGTGCTGTCTGGCGAAACCGTCGGGGACTGAGAAGACATCGAAGCGTCGGCCCTGCGGGCCAATGGCAGTCAGGATTGATGCGCGGATTTCAGGCGCTGATCTGATGTTACCGGCTTGCTCACTACAATCGACCGCTCTATTTCTCTGACCGATCTTCTCCGCTCCGATGACAGCACCCCTCGACTCCGCCGCCCTCGACCAGCTTTTCAACGCCGCGCGCACCCATAACGGCTGGTTGCCGCGTGCCGTCTCCGATGCGCAGCTTCACGCGTTGTACGACCTGATGAAAATGGCGCCGACCAGCGCCAACTGCTCGCCGGCCCGCATTGTGTTCGTACGCAGCCCGGAGGCCAAGGAGCGGCTGCGGCCGGCGCTTGCGCCCGGCAACGTCGACAAGACGATGAGCGCGCCGGTCACGGCCATCATCGGCCACGACATGGCGTTCTACGAGAAGCTGCCGCAGCTGTTTCCCCATGCGGACGCGCGGTCGTGGTTCGTTGGCAAGCCGGAGTTCAGCGCCCGGGCGGCGCTGCTCAACGGGTCGTTGCAGGGTGCTTACCTGATGCTGGCGGCGCGCTCGATCGGGCTGGACTGCGGGCCGATGTCCGGCTTCGACAACGCCCGGGTCGACGCCGAGTTCTTCGCGGATACGTCGGTTCGCTCGAATTTCCTGTGCAATCTTGGCTATGGCGATGCGAGCAAGCTCTTTCCTCGCAGCCCGCGACTGTCGTTCGACGAGGCCTGCCGGATCGACTGAGGTCCGTCTTGCGAAGATTTGCTTTGTTGTCGTGCTCGCGCTACGAATGGGAGCGCGAAATACGGCAGGCGCCCTGCGCCGCCTGCCCGCACGGTCGATTGGCGCTGTCGGCGTGGTCCGGTTGACCGCTGTGCAGGTAGGATCCCTGCTTTCGCGATTGGAGGCATGTCGTAATGTTTGAAAAGCCGATCCACAGGATCGACAGCTTGATTTTCGGCGGGGCGATCCGTCGCTATTCCGACCGGCGGCGCCTTTCCCGGCGGGCGGACAAGCTGGCCGATGGCCTCGGCTACAGCATGACGACGTTCTACGCGAAGAATGTCGACGATGAGATCGCAGTCCTCTGCGACTTGCACGGATCCGACAAGGGATCGGTATCCGCGGGCAGCCATGCGTACGACTGGCATCCGCACACCTTCGCTGATCTCTACAGTCGCCTGTTTCGGCACTGCAGGCAGGACGTGCGAAAGGTGTTCGAGTGCGGACTGGGGACGAACAATCCGGATCTGCCTTCGTCGATGGGCGCCCGGGGCAAGCCCGGCGCTTCGCTTCGGGTCTGGAGAGACTACTTCCCGAACGCGATGGTTTACGGGGCGGATATCGACAGAGACATCCTCTTCAGCGAGGAGAGGATCAAGACGTTCTACGTCGATCAGCTGGACCCGCGAGCGATCACGGCGTTCTGGAGCGAGGTCGGCGAAGCCGATTTCGATCTGATGATCGATGACGGACTTCACACCTTTGAGGCAGGCTCGACGCTCTTTCTGCACTCGATCGATCGACTCTCCGCGTCCGGCATCTATGTGATCGAAGATGTCACCTTGGCGGATCTTCTCAAGTTCAAGTCGTTCTTCCAGGGTCGGGATTACGTCGTCGAGTATGTGGTGCTGCATCGGCCGGACACGCTGCTCGGCGACAACAGCATGATCGTTGTCAGGCGCGCGGCTTGCGCAGGCAGCAGGTCGCGCTGATCGCTCGGGGCGTCTGTCGCTCCTCCGAAAGGTGTTCGCGCGCCCCGGGAATAAGCGCTTTACGGCACACCGCCGGGCGGCGAGCCCCTGGCTGCCGCCCGGTCGGCGGCAATGTCCTGACCTTGGCGGCGCAAGCCAGCCACCTGGGGCGTCGAGCCCTGCCAGTGCCCGTCGAAACGTTGCACCGCTCGTCGCCGGGGGTGCTCAAGAGCATCGTGCCATCCTGGCGCGGCCAGTGGTCGACTGGCTTCTGACGAACCTGGGACTGAGTCCGCCGTCGCCTCAACGTTGTGCGAGCCTTCCAGGCCTGATCCACGCCAGCGGTGGCTGCCTTCTTCCCAGCTGACAACAGCATCGCGGTGGGCGTCACCCGTCACAGCGACTCGGTCACCCTGACGATCCGGCATCCTGGGATTGGGTCACATCGTTGGCCTAGACGAGCGCTCAGGCGGCAGCTAACAGGCTTTCATAGGCGCTCCGATCGGCCCGGTAGCAGCCGCAGGCCGCGGTTTCCATGCCGGCGCGATCGAGGATCACGATGGCACCGCGGTGATAGCTGATCAGCTTGCGCGTCTGCAGTGCATTGGCCGCCTTGGTCACGCCCACGCGCCGCACCCCCAGCATGTAGGCGAGGAAGGCGTGCGTCACGCGGAACGCATCGGAGTGCGCGCGATCCTGCGTCATCAGCAGCCAGCGCGCCAGCCGCTCCTCGACTACGTGAAAGCGGGTGCACGCGGCTGTCTGCGATAGCTGGGTCATCCGTACCTGCAGGTAGCGCAGCAGCAAGCGGCGCAGCGCCGGGCTGCGATCGAGAGCGGTGGTGAACGCCTCCGTGCGCATGCGCCAGGCTGGTCCTGCGCCCTGCACCAGAGCCCGCAGCGGCGATACATCGACGCCGAGTATCAGGGGCACGCCGAGCATCCCTTCATCGCCGACCAGTCCAACCTCGAGGCTGGTCGTGCCGTCAACCGGAATCATCAGCGAGACGAAGCCGCCGGTCGGGAAATAGACATGCCGGATGCGAGCGCCGGGTTCGTACAACACCTCGCCGAACGCCAGCTCGGCTTCGTCGCAGCCCGCCAGCAGGCGGCGCGCTTCGGTGCGAGGCAACGCGGCGAGCAGTCGGTTCAGTGGTTTCAGTGGCGCCAGGCGCCGGGTGGCAGACATCGGGCTCTCCTCGAGCAACAGGTGAGCCGGGGAGGCGCAGTCGTGGCAAAGACGCGATCAGCGGACCGGCAGGTAGGGCAACAGTCGATCGAACTCCTTCTTGACGACCGCATAGCATTCGCAAACGCGCTGCTCGAGGCCGGGCCGGTCGATCACGGTGATGCGCCCGCGGCTGTACTTGATGAGTCCCGCGGCCTGCAGATGGCCGGCCGCCTGGGTCACGCCCTCGCGGCGTACACCGAGCATGTTGGCGATCAACTCCTGGGTCATCGTCAGTTCGTTGGACGGCAGGCGGTCGAGACTGAGCAGCAGCCAGCGGCACAGTTGCTGGTCGACCGAGTGGTGCCGGTTGCAGACTGCGGTCTGCGCCATCTGCGTCAGCAGCGCTTGCGTGTAGCGCAACATCAGGTGTTGCATCGAGCCGTTGCGACCGAACTCCTCCTTCAGGCGGGCGCCGGCGAGGCGGTAGGCGTAGCCCGCGCTTTGCACGACGGCCCGGCTCGGTGTCGTCTCGCCGCCCATGAACAGCGCGACGCCGACCAGCCCTTCGTTACCGACGACGGCGATCTCGGCCGAGGCGCCGTCTTCCATCACGTACAGCAGCGAAACGATGCAGGTGGTGGGGAAGTACACATGGCCGAGGCGGCTGCCCGACTCGTGCACGACCATGCCCAGCGGCATGGGCACAAGCTCGAGTTGCGGGAACAGGCGTTCCTGCTCAGGCGCAGTCAGTGCCGCCAGCAGATGATTCTGCGCTGGAGAGGTGTGCTTGGGCTGTTGAAGCTTCATTGCTCGGACTCCCATGTCACTGGGCGAAGACGCCTTGGCGGATGACCGCAGGACCGCCGCACTGATGCGCTCACTATAGGGCGCTCGCGAGCCCGTGTTTGTGCGGTAGCGCACTGACTCACATGCGTGATGCGCGGATCAATGAGCGCTAGCGCACCGACAGGGCCACAGCGCTTCGCTAGGGTGTAGGCCTGATGGGATTTACGCAACGGTGCTCCTCCGACCGGCTGCCTTTCGACCCACCGGTGAAGCCCAACGGGCGCTGCGCCGCTACCAGCGGACGCACTGATCAAGGGCTACCGCGGGACGAGCGGATGCCGGAGCAGGGAAGTTCCGCTTAACCGCAACACCTTGGAGTCATCATGAAACAACTGAACAATATCGTCTGTGCAATCTTCCTTGGCAGTGCGCTGGTCATGACGGGGGGCTGCGCGTCGACGTCGCAGCAGGAAGGCACCGGTGAGTACGTCGACGACTCGGTCATCACCGCCAAGGTGAAGGCCGCCATTTTCAACGAGCCTTCGCTGAAGGTCGCGGAAATCAATGTCGAGACCTTCAAGGGTACGGTTCAACTGAGCGGCTTCGTCAAGACGCAGGCCGAGATCAACAAGTCGGTCGAGGTGACCCGCGCGGTCGGTGGCGTGAGGTCGGTCAAGAACGATCTGCGGATCAAGTAGCCGAGGCCCTACGGCAGCCGCTGCCCGACTTCGCGTCGGGCGGCTGTTGCCACGATTTGTTGTCGCACCGCCGTCAGCGCGACGGCGATGACGAGCGCCATGACGGGCAAGGAAATCGGCGAGGCCCGGTCAGACGCCGCAACAACCTGGCGAGATTCCGACGACGAGGTGGTCGCCGGGACGTGTGACGCCATCGCGGGTGACGCAACGGCCAGTTGCCTTGCAGAGGTCAGGGCAAGCGTCGGCAAGTTCCGCTTGCCCTGATCGTGGCTGGCATTGCGGATGCTCCGGATCCTGTCGAGACCGTCCTGATCGCCGGCATCAGTCCGGCCGCACACTGATGAGACGTGCGTCCGCATTGCGCCGATGCCTCCTGGAATGCGTCGCGACGCGGTCGAGTCAGGGCGCGGTTCGGCCGGCTTCGTGGACTACCTGTTGCGCTGTGCTCACGGATTTGCCCCTTGGCGCAGCCCCGGGGGCTCATCGGCGCGCCACCGGACCTGTCATGGCATCGGTTCGGCCCGCGCTGCCTGACTGACGTGACCGCACAGCCGGCACGAGCTTTCCTCAGATCTCGCCCTCGATTTGCGTTGCCCTGGGCAGGCAAACAAGGGCAAACACGCTCGGTTCCGAATCAGGCGTCGGATACCAATTCGCGTTCATCTGAGTTTCATCATTGGCCCGGGCGCCCCAGGACCCTACGCTGATCACGCACCCGCGAGGAGCTACGCGGGTTTGACGAGGTGCGCGATGGATCTTGCTTCGTACGTGCAAGGCAATAGCCTGCTGGCGGCGCTGCCGCCGGCGCAAGTGCAGCGGCTGCTGCCCTGTCTCGAACCGGTTGACGTGCCGTTTGGCCAAGTGATCTGTGAGTCGGGTAGGACGATGAGTCATGCCTACTTTCCGATAGCGGGCCTCGTGTCGCTCTTGTATGAGATGGATGACGGGGCGCCCGGTGAGATTGCCCTCGTCGGGCGCGAGGGTGTCGTCGGCGTGGCGCTGTTCATGGGGGGTGACTCGACACCGAGCCGCGCCGTCGCGTACAGCGCAGGCAAGGGCCTGCGGTTGGCTGCGAACGCTCTGAAGCACGAATTCGATCTTGCCGGGCCGTTGATGGACGTGCTTCTGCGTTACACCCAGGCGCTGATCACGCAGATCTCGCAAACGGCCGTCTGCAACCGCCATCACTCGCTCGACCAGCAACTGTGCCGCTTTCTGTTGCTCAGCCTCGATCGCCTCGCGGGCAACGAAATCGCGATGACGCAGGAACTGATTGCCAACATGCTCGGCGTGCGCCGCGAAGGCGTGACCGAAGGCGCATTGAAGCTGCAGCGGGCCGGCTTGATCCGTTACAGGCGCGGGCACATCACGGTGCTCGACCGCGCAGGGCTCGAGCGGAGCAGTTGCGAGTGCTACGCAGTGGTCAGGAACGAGTACGACCGGCTGCTCACCCCCAGCAGGCCACTCGCTGCAACGTCAGCCAGAGCAAGCCGGGCGGAAACGGCAGATCAGACGGCGTAGGCCGGTGACCGGCCGCATACCGATTTCAGGATGCGCCTCGCGCAGGGCATCCGATCATTTGGTGCGCGACTTGACGATCCATGCGATGAGGCCAGCGACCGCGACGAGCAGGATCAGCATGCCGATGCCAACGTATCCGCCAGTCCAGCCGTGGCCCCAGGTGTCGTAGTTCATCATGTGTCCGTTCCGCGCCATGGCGACGTCCGCGGCGAGCAGTGAGGCCAGTGAGGTGGTTGCAGCAGCAAGTGCACGCAGGGTGTTCATTAAGGTTCCTGGTTGGTTCGGCCTCCTCCTCGGGTCGCCCGGCAAGGCAACCCATGGAGAACGGCCGGAGGGCGAGGGCAATCGACCGGCCCAAACGCGCTGCCGATCGCATCGGTCCGGCGAGCTGCCTATTCAGATCCGGCGAGCGACGATCAATCGCGCACCGGACGCTCACCAGACAAACGAAATCTAGGCCGATCCTGCAGTGCCGTCTGTGGGTTGCCGAACGGTAGGTTGCCGAACAGTTCGATCCGCCGCCTGGGGGTCATCCGCCCGGGTAATCCGATGGCACCGGGCAGCGATCCGCTCGCGGTTGATGCGGGTCACGTGCGTGACGCGCAGACACCTCAGCAGTGTTCGCCAGCGAACAGAACATTGCTGTGCATGGGCCTACCCTTTTCTTGGAGGTGCAGAAGAGGGCGTTTACGCCGACTGCATTTCGGACCGTGTTCGAACACGGGAAACAGCATGAAGGAGAAGTCATGAGCCTGGGCACAATCCTGTTGATCGTTCTGATCCTGATCCTGCTCGGCGTCATCCCGACGTGGCCGCATAGCCGCAGTTGGGGCTACGCGCCAAGCGGCGTGGTGGGCGTGGTGTTGATCATCATCATCGTGTTGCTCTTGATGGGCCGCTTGTGATCAGTCGTTACCGGGCTGCGTCGGAACGCCTGCACGGTTTCTTTTCTTTATCGAGGCCGGCCAGTGCGAGCTGCAGCGAGTCCGGGTGCGCAATCGCCGAGAGCTGAGCCTGCGGGCGGGGATGTTCAGACGCGCGTATTCGGTGCTGCGCGAGCGTGACTTGCGCTGGGTCGCTGCGCTTGCAGGGTGCGGCGTGGCGGGTCTCATCGGGCTCGCCGCGTGCAGTTCCCTGCCGACCATCGTGCCCGACCTGGCGCGCGACAAGCGTCCGCCGGTTCAGCTCGAAGGGGCGCGAGGCCCGCTGTCGGCCGCGCAGAGCAAGGCGATTCTCGAAGGCCTGCGTAACCGTCGCCAGGACACCAGCATCTTCGACCGCCATCTCGCACTCGAGGAGGCCATCGTCGGCAGTCCGTTGACGAGCGGCAACGAGGTGGTGTTGCTGCAGGACGGACCGGCCACGTACCGGGCAATGTACGCCGCCATTGTCAGCGCGCGCGACCACATCAACCTCGAAACCTACATCCTGGACGACGACGAAGTCGGCCAGCGTTTTGCGCAGGCATTGATCGACAAGCAGAAGCAGGGCGTGCAGGTCAACCTGATCCGCGACAGCGTCGGCACTCTCGGCACATCCGCGGCGTTCTTCGAGCGTCTGGCCGATAGCGGCATCCGCGTGCTGGAGTTCAACCCGATCAACCCCCTGGTGGCACGCAAGACCTGGGAGCTGAACCAGCGCGACCACCGCAAGCTTTTGATCGTCGACGGGCGGATCGCATTCCTGGGCGGAATCAACATCAGCAGTGTCTACTCGGGCGGCTCGTTCCGGCAGGGGTCGCGCGGCAAACCAACCAACGCGCCCGACAGCGGCCCCGCCTGGCGCGATACCGATCTGCAGCTGCGGGGGCCCGTGGTCGCCGAGCTGCAGAAGATCTTCCTTGCCGCGTGGGCCGCCCAGAAGGGGGAACCGCTGGCGCCCCGGAACTACTTCCCGCCGCCTGAGAACGTCGGGCGGCAGGTCGTGCGCGCCATCGCCAGTTCGCCCGACGAGCCGTTCAGCCTGATCTATGCCACCTTGCTGTCGGCCATCGGCAGTGCCGAAACCAGCGTGCACCTGACCAACGCCTACTTCGCGCCCGATCCGCAGCTGCTCGCTGCGTTCGAGGCCGCGGTCCAGCGCGGCGTCGACGTGAAGCTGATCCTGCCCAGCCGCACGGATTCGGCCCTGATCTTCCATGCCGGGCGCAGCTACTACACGCAGCTGCTGCGCGCGGGCGTCAGGATCTTCGAGCGACGCGGCGTGATCCTTCACTCGAAGACGGCGTTGATCGATGGCGTCTGGGCGACTGTCGGCTCGACCAACCTCGATTGGCGCAGCTTCCTGCACAACCATGAACTCAATGCCGTGGTACTCGGCGCGGAGTTCGGCGCACAGGTGCAGGCGATGTTCGACAAGGACCTCGCCGCGTCGGATGCGATCACGCTCGATCAGTGGGAGCGCCGTCCGCTGCACCTGCGGATCAAGGAACAGGCGGCCCGGCTCTGGCAGTACTGGCTGTGAGTTGGTGCGGCGTGCCGGCAGCGTGCGCCTGTGCGCTCGCTCGGCGTGTCGCAGCCTGATGCGGGCTGGTGTCGCTCGCGCAGCGGCAGCCCGAGCCCGCGCACCTCGAACAGCATCGGCCGGGTGTGGCAGTGACAGTGCGTCGACTTGCGCGATCGGCTGCAACAGGGTGACCTGTCGCAGCTCGTCGAACGAACAACGCTGCGCGGGGCAGCGGCTGACAGCCGGCCTGACCCGCGCAGTCGTCAACAGCAGCCGCGGCTCAGTTGAGCTTCTTCTTTTCGACCGTGAACCATGCGTCGGTCGCGGAACGCTCCCACGCCGCCAACTGCTTTTCGGCCTCGTCCTTGGCCACGCCGTAGCGCTCCTGGATCTTGCCTGCCAACTGGTCGCGGCGCCCGGCGATGACGTCAAGGTCGTCGTCGGTCAGCTTGCCCCATTGTTCCTTGGCCCTGCCGGTGACTTGCTTCCAGTTACCTTCAATACGGTCCCAGTTCATTTGATTTCCCTTACGTGAGTGAAAAATCCTCGAACCCGCGTGCCGCGTGAACGAGGGCCAGTCGCATCAGTCGGCGAGCGAGTCCTTCAGCTTTGCGGCGTGCTCCTGCTCGTCGCTCAGGACGTCCACGAGCAGACGTCGGGTCGATGAGTCCTGCTCGCTGATCGGCGCGATGATTTGGGTGCGGTTCTCGACGACCTGCCACTCGGCTACCGGGTTGGCCTCGATCCTCGCGTCGAGCTCGAGCGAGTCGTCGCACGGCATGGCTTTGTGGCCAGCGAAGTGCATCGGCAAGGCAGTGCCGCCTTGTCCGGCACTGGCAGCGGACGGCGCTTCCGTAGAACCATTTGCAATCCTCGGCGGGCACGAATGCGTTGTGCGAACGACGTGGTCCTTTAGCGCGCTCGTTACGCCGTCGTCGGGCGCCTGGTCGCTAGGGTGGTGACACGTGCGCCAGTGCTTGCGCTTCGTGATCCAGCTGCCCAGCCCGGTCAGTATCAGGGCCATGGCTGCCAGCTCATCTTGACGCGCAGTCGTGGACACGAGAGCTGCGGCCAGCAGCACTGCCGTGCCGTCGACGTTGAAGTCAATGCGATTGAGTGTGGGGCTGTGATCGATGGCGAACAGGCGCATGGGCTTTCCGTAACCTGCTGTGACGCAGCCCGGGTTCGGGCCGCTATCTCAACCTGATACGCAACTTAGTCGCCCCGCGGCAACGGGTCTGTTCGGCGCCGCACGAAGCACCATCCCATGCAGCGGTTATGTGGTGGCGCGAGCGTCGAGCCGAGCGACGTGATCCCGTTCGCCGGACCCTTTACGGCTGGACTGACCTTCGTCAGCGCGTGGTCCGATCGAGAGTTCCATCGCCTGCCAGTGGCCACCGCATGACTGTCCCCGCGTCGATGTGTGCCGAGTGTTCGCTTGCGCACAGACCTGATTCGACAGCGCGCCTACATTTCAATGCAAGCCGGGAAGGAACATCCCGGCTTTCGTAGCGTCAGTTTGATCTGATAAGGAGTTGCACCATGCTGTGGATCATTGCAACAGTGTTGATCGCACTTTGGCTTCTGAGCCTTGTCACCTCGTACACGATGGGCGGCTTTATCCACGTGCTGTTGGTCGTCGCGATCATCGTTTTTCTGGTGAATGTGATTCAGGCGCGCCGTGCTTAGCAAGGAGTGAGCGCGCGTGGGGATTTCCTCCCGCGCGCTTGCCGCGCCGGGAGTTGTCGGCGGAAGTGCAAGCGTGATTGTTCCGACACGTGAGCTTGCCGTTACCGACTGCGTTGACAACTTGTCCGGACGCTGAGCGCCGCGGCGGATGGATCAATGAAACGCCGCTGAAGAATGATCCGTCACCTGTCACACCGGCGGGACTGCGAGGCGCGCCGCCTTGCGTGCGGTGCGTATCACGACGGGTAACGCGCAGGTCACTCAGCGCCCCGGCGGCGCTGCTGAATGGTTCGCTGCAAGCGGCCGAGCTGACTCTCCCGGCTTGCGCGGTCTGGACTGTGGAAACACGCCTGCGGTTTGACGCGGACCGCAGGGCGCCGCCAGACGCCCCACCGCCTGCCGGATCAGCGATGCAGACCGCCGCCGCCACGCGCCGCGCCCGCGGCGGGACGCGGTGCAGCCGCGCGCTCGCGTGTCTGCGCGGTCTGGCGCGCGCTGTTGGCGCGATCCAGATCGCCACGATCAATACGCGCCGGCGCAGCGGCCGGGCGGGCTGCGGGCGCTGCTGGCGCGGGTCGCGCCGTAGCGGCTGCTGGCGTGGGCCGGCTGTCTGCCTTGGGCAACTCCGGTCGGCTCTCGGCCTTCGCCACAGCCGGCCGGTCATCGGCCTTGGGCAACGCCGGCCGCTGCTCGGCCGGTCGCGCCGCGGCCGCCGGGCGGTTGTCCTTGCCGCCGGACTCAGGTGACCACTTGCCGTTGTCGCGCACTTCCCACTGATCGCCATTGCGGCGCGCCACGTTGCCGTTCTTGTCGGCAAATACGTTGTTCTGCTTGTCGCGCGATGCGCGGGCCTGGGTCATGTCCTTCTTGACCAGCGCCGGCTCGGCCATCCGGTTGCGCGCCTCCGGCCGCTGATAGATGTTGTGATTGCTCTGTGACAGGTTGATCTTGTTGTCCTTGCCGATCTTGTTGCCGATGTTGGTCCGGTTACCGATGTTCACGCTGTTGCCGATGTTGATGTTGCCGGTATTGATGATCACCGGCGGACGGTTCCAGCCGCCGCCGTACCAGCCGCCGCAGCAGCCGCCCGGCCGGTAGCCGCCGCCCCAGCCGCCCCCCCAGCTGACGCCCACGTTCATGAAGCCCACGCTCCAGCTCAGACCGAAGGTCCAGCCGGTCCACGGGTTGTAGCCGATGTTGAAGCCCCAGGTCGGCGGCCGCGGGTAATAGAACGGGCCGCCGTAGGGCGGGTAGTACCAGCCGGAGCCATAGACCGGTACGCCGTAATACGGGAACGACCACATGTAACCGGGCGTGTAGCCAACATAGACGACCTCGGGGGTCGAGTCGTAGATCGTCACGTAGGTGGTGTTGTGCACCGGCGAGCTGGGCGGGATCTTCTTGATCTCGTCCTGCGGGATGCTGTCGGCCACCGCCCACGGGCCGGTGGGCGCGGCAGCGGTGAACCACACGCCGTTGTCCACCGCGTAGTAGCGCTCGGCGATCTTCAGCACCTGGCTGCCGGTGTTGACCGCGTACGACACGCTGGTGCCGCTGATCGGCTCGAAGCGTGGCGTGCCGTCGTAGTGCACGTCGAGCTTCGCTTCGCTGCGCTTGATCGCCGCGGTCTGCGGAATCTGCGCATCGAGGATTGCTTCCTCGGCCTCGGGGGTGCCGGCGACCGAGACTCGTACGCCGCCGATGTCCGAGCCGGCCGGGATTTCCTTGAAGGCCGCCGGCAACTGGTCGGCGCGCACGAAGGTCCAGGGTCCCGCCTCGGCCTTGGCGCGGAACCAGCGACCCGACAGCAGCACGTACATCGAGCCAGTGGCCAGTTCGCGCACCCACGCGGTCTCGGTGTTCTCCACATAGAGCAGCTTGCCGCCGGGCAGGCTCTTCCAGCGCGGCGCGCCGTCGCTGACGATCAGTTCGGTCGGCTCGGTGGCCACGACGATGCGCGGCGGCGTCTTGGGCGCGGGCGACGACGCGTCGGCCGGCGGCAGCATCTTGACCAGGTCGGCCGGTGGCGACTGCGTTGGCGTCCACGGGCCGAGCGCATCGGCCGCCTCGTACCACAGCGAGCCGCTGCTCAGCCACGCCTTCTTGCCGTCCTTGTCGCGCACCACCAGGAAGGGCGTATTCAGCGCGCGCTCGAAGCGGCTGTTCTCCACCGCGGCAAAGCGCGGTGCGCCGTCAAAGGTGAGCAGCACGGCGAGCGCGTTGCTGAACACCATCTTCGGCGGATCGTTCTTCAGCGCCTCGACGCTCTGCTGCTCGCGCTCGGCGGTGGCCAGGCTGGCGGTCAGGCGCGCCAGCGAGATGTCGAAGCCGGCCGTGGGCATCGCTGCTTCGACCGCCTTGGTGAAGCGCTGCTCGTCGGCATCCTTGGAGTCGGGCCAGCGCACCTGCGTGACCTTGAGGTCGCGCACGCGCGCAGTGCCGGCGGCGCGGTCGGTATCGACGCGGGCGGTGAACCAGAACGCACCAAAGATCGGGTCCTTGCGATTTTTCACCTGTAGCGCCATTGCCGCCCGGCCGGTCAGCACGTTGCCCTTCAGCGTCTCCGGCTGCGGCTGGTAGACGACGATCGTGCCTTCGGCCGCATCGATCTCCTGCGGCCAGCTGACGGCATGCGCGGCGCTGGCGGTGGCCGCAAGCAGCAGCAGCATGGCGAGACGAAGGGGGCGGAACAGCGCGGCGAGCGCAGGGGTCATGGTGGCTCCAGAGACGGTCATGTGCGTCGTGCATCGCGCGGGTTGCCCAAGTGGCAGGCAGCGCGACGTCACGCGCCCGCGCCCGGACCGGGCGAAGGTCCGCCGAGTCTCGGGCCGATCGCGCCGATCCGCCATTGAACCTTGGTGTAGCGGTAGCCCGATCCCGTTATCCTCGTGGCGGCGCAGCGATGCGCGTGATTCCTGGAACCCGATTCCGGACCCCATTGGCCGAGAGGACTTCGCCGATGCAGTACGACTCCCTGGCACCCGACCTGAAACGCTGGTTGACCGACAACATGGGCCGCGGCGTCGACCGCGACGCGCTGGTGCAGGCATTGCGCGCCGCCGGCTACCAGCCAAAGTTCGCGCGCCAGGCGGTGGAGCTGGCGCTGGCACGCGAGGCTTCGCAGCGCCGCGCTTCTGCCAGCGTGCCCGCCAACGTACCTGCCGAGCAGGTTGCCGCTGCGTCGACGCCTGTTCTGGCTGCCGAACCCGCCGATGGCACGCCGCGTGCCGAGGCCAGCGCCTCCGAGATCATCGCCGCTGCCGGCAACGCGATCGAGACCGCGGACCGCCGCGTGCACATGCTGTTCGCGCTCAACGCGCCGCGCGTGGTGCTGTTCGGCGACCTGCTGTCGCACGACGAGTGCGACGAACTGGTGCGCCAGGCCAGCGTGAAGCTGGAGCGCTCCACGGTCGTCAACGCGCAGACTGGCGCCTACGACGTGCATCCGGACCGCACCAGCAGCGGCACCCACTTCCAGCGCGGCGAGACCGATCTGGTGCGGCGGATCGAGCGCCGCATCAGCGAACTCGTCGGCAGCCCGGTCGAACATGGCGAACCGATCCAGGTGCTGCACTACACACCCGGCACCGAATACAAGCCGCATTTCGACTACTTCGATCCAGCGCACGAGGGCAACGACAAGATGCTGGCGATGGGTGGCCAGCGCATGGCCACGCTGATCATGTACCTGAACGATGTGCCTGCCGGCGGCTCCACCGTGTTTCCGGATCTTGGCCTCGACGTGCTGCCGCGCAAGGGCAATGCGCTGTATTTCGCCTACGCGACCGAGGAAGGTCAGCTCGACCGCCGCTCGCTGCACGGCGGCAGCCCGGTGAGCGCCGGCGAGAAGTGGATCGCCACCAAGTGGATCCGTCAGCGCCCGTACACCGGCCCCAGCGCCTGAGCTCGCGTCCGATGCGCGTCTGAACTCGCCGAGCCCGGCGATCGCCCTCCGGTCAATCCCCGCGTGCGATGCGCGTGCAACGCGGGTTCAATGCGGTCGCAGACCTACAGCATCACGCTGACGCCGAGCCGGAACGTGCGCGGCTGTGCCGGGAACAGATAGGTGCCGCCCCAGTACTGGGTCGGGGCCTCGCGCCAGTACCGGCGATCTGTCACGTTCTCCACGCCGGCGCGCCACTGCGTGTCGATGCCGCCGACCCGCAGCGGCAGCGTGGCCCACGCGTCCCACTGCCACCACGACGGCAGCATCGCGCTGTTGTCGCGCGTGATCGCGCGTTCGCCCGAGTAGAACAGCCGGTTGCCGATCAGCAGGCCGGGCAGTGCGGCCGGCCGCCAGTCGGCCTGCAGCGAGCCGGCGACCTTGGGCACATTGGTGGCGCGCTTTCCTTCCAGCTGCGGATCGAGGCTGCGGTCGAGCACCGCATCGAGCACCATCGCCTGCGCGTTGAGGCGCCAGGCGCGCGAGAGCTGCCACGATCCTTCCATCTCGATGCCGCGATGTTTCGCCTCGCGGCCCTCGGCCACGCGCTCCAGCGCCGCGCCGCTGGCATTGGGCGCCACCGCGCGATCGTCGGACAGCGGGCGGCGGATCTCGAACAGCGCCACGCTGGCTGTCTTTCCTGTGCCGAACGCGCCGCGCCAGCCGGCCTCGGCCTGCGTGCTGCGCGCCGCCGGCAGTAACTGGCCGGCGTTGACGAACAGCGACGGCCGGTTTGGCACGGCCTCGACCTCGAAGCCGCGGTTGATCGACGCATAGACCATGTTGCCCGGCGCGTAGCTGTAGCCGAGCGCCAGCCACGGCGTGGCGGCGTTCTGCGTGAAGCGCAGCGCGCGCGCGCCGTCGCTGCGCCAGCTGGCGGCCTCCACCCGCACCAGTCGCGTGCCGGCGAACAGCCGCCAGCGGTCGCTCAGGTCGATGGTGTCGGAAAGCTGCATGTCGTCGATGCGCAGGTCGCGCAGCGTGTTCAGCGACGTCAGGCTCGGATCGGCCGGTAGCAGCACCGGTGCGAACGCGTTGATCGTGCCCACGTAGTTGTAGGCCTGCGCGTCCTCGAACCGCTCGCTGTAGCGGGTGGTGCGCGGCGCCAGCCGCAGCCGGTGGGTCAGGCCACCCAGCGTCACGCGGCCGTCGAGCGCCACGTCGAGCACGCGCGTGCTGCGCCGCTCGTTGCTGCTGCGGTAGTCGTAGATGTCGACCTCACCGTTGCCGCACAGGCCCGGGTACACGTAGTTCGGACCGCTGCTGCAGCCATCGGGGAACGCAAGCCGGTCGTTGGTCAGCGTCTTCTGCAGCAGGCCCGAGACGGTCACCGTCCACTGCGCGGCGACCGGCACCGACAGCTTGGCGGTACCGACGCGCGAGCGGTTGTCGAACGGCTGCGACCACGGCTGATTATTCAGGTTCAGGCGCGGATCGACCGGCGCCGGCAGCGTCTCGGCCACGCCGTCGCCATCGCGATCGAGCAGGCCGAAGCCCGGCACGCTGATCTGGCGCGAGTTGTGCACCTCGAACTCGGCTTCCGCGCGGATGCCGGCCGGGCCGCGCCAGTCGATCGCGCCACCGACCACGGTCTGCGTCCCTTCCGCATCGCGCGCATGCGGACGGCGCTGGCCGGCGGCCACGTTCAGCCGGAATCCAAAGTCCTCGCCGATGCGGCGCCCGAGGTCGGCGCTGGCCAGCCAGGTGCCGCGCTCGCCGATGTCGAGCGCTGCTTCGCTGACATCGATCGTCGCCCGCTTGGTGATGAAGTTGACGGTGCCGCCCGGACTGCTGCTGCCGGTGACCACGCCATTGAGGCCCTTCTGCACATCGACCTGCTGCTTGGTGACCAGCGAGAACGGCGTGAACGCCGATACCGGCAGACCGTTGCGGCGATAGTTGAGCAGGCCGTCGAGCAGGAAGCCGCGGATCTGGATCGACTCCACGTAGCCAACCGTGTTGTAGGCGTCGCTGGCCGATGGATCGCGGCGGATCGCCTGCGACAGGCTGCTGGTGCCTTCGTCGCGCAGCTCGCGTGCGCGCAGCGAGGTGATCGACACCGGCAGTTCGCCCGCCGACAGGCCGCCGAACTCCGGGAAGCTCACCGGTTCATCGAGCGGCGCGGCGCGGCCCGAGACCGTGACGGCCGGCAGCGCGGTCTGCTGCGCCGCCAGCGGGCTGGCGCCAAGTGCCAGCAGCACGGCCGCGGCGACGCGCGAAAGCGCGCTGCGTGGCGAGCCCGCGTGCGACCGCGCGCGGAACTCAACGCGGGGATGAATGTGGGAGCGAAAGCGGGATTGAAGGTCCAACCAGTCAGCCATCGTCGATGCTCCAGTGCGATGGCAGGGGCGTGGCACAGGAGCGGGACGGTGGTGGCGCAACCTCGATGATCCGACGGCGCGCCCGAGGCTCTCCGGGCCGACGCTTCCCTGCGCAAGTATTAACTCGATCAGGTTCAAAGGGTTGTTTCTCACCCGTCCGGCGCGCGGTGGACTGACCACCGTGCATCGGACCGCGCATCGCTGCGCGGATTTGTCCGGGACCCCTAGCGTGACGTGAATTGTACGCGGCCCGGTCGCTTGCACCAGCGCAGGCCGGCAGATCGGTGGTCGTCAGCCAGGAGCGCTGCGTCAGGACGTGCGCGTGCCGTCGAGCGCCGTGCGTGCGGCAGCCAGGCGCGCGGCGCCGTTGCCTTCGATCAGCGCGTGGGGGATGTTCTCGGCCACCAGCCAATGCGTGAGCAGTGCGTGAAAGCGCTCCCGGGCTGCCGGACCGTCGCGCTGGATGCCATCGGCCTCCCAGGGCAGGTCGGTCGCGGTCACCAGCGTGATGTCGTAGCGGCGCTGATGCGCGCTGGCCAGCGCCAGCAGCGTGCGGTCCTCGTAGTACATCGCGCTGTACAGCGCGGTCACGAGCGGCGTGGAGTCGATCAGCACGCGCGTGGCGCCACGTCGCGCCGCCTCGGCCAGCGCCTTGTGCTCGCGTCTGACCTGCTCCTCGATCAGCAGCGGCTGCTCGGACGGACTCGGCACGCGACCGCTGGTCTCCACGAATTCGCGCAACAACTCCGGAATCCAGATGCCGGCGGCGTCCTGCGCCAGCGCCTGGCACAGCGTGGTCTTGCCGGTGCACTCGGCGCCGATCACGGCCACGCGCAGCGGCAGCAAAGCGGTCAAGGCATCACCTGCACGATCATGGTTTCCGGACCGGGATGGCGCGCAGCGCTCATGCGGCGTCCTTGCTGCGGGCGGTGGCCATGGATGGCGCTGCAGCTGCCTGCGGACTCGCTCGCCACGCGCGCCAGCCCGCCACCGACAGCGCGGCGAATACCGCATAGAGCAGCGCCGTGGGCCACAGGCCCTGCTGCGCGAACAGCAGCACGCTCAGGCCGTTGATCGCAATCCAGCCGAGCCAGGCCTCGCGGTACTTGCGCGCAGTCAGCACCTGCGCCAGCACGCTGCCGGCGGTGGTGAAGGCATCGAGCCAGGGCGCGGCGGCATCGGTCAGGCGTGCCAGCGCAGGTGCGGCCAGCAGCGTGGCAACCGCCCACAGCGCGAGCAGTAATCCGCGCGCGCGTGGCGACAGCGAACTCACTGCCAGCGGCGCGTCGTCCTTGCGACCGAAGCGCCACTGCCACCAGCCCCAGGCGGCGATGGCAACGAACATCACCTGCAGCGCGGTCTGCCCGTACAGGCGCGCGCTGACGAACAGCAGGCCGTAGAGCAGGCTGCTGGCGATCATCAGCGGCCAGGCGGCCACGGCCTGCCGGATCGACAGCAGCACGTAGCCGAGCGCGAGCGCGAGCGCGGTCCACTCGACCACGCTGGCCGTGCTTTCCGTCAGGGCGAAATCCATCCGCGCGCGCGCCGTGCGTCGATCAGAGGTCGAACTTCACGCCCTGCGCCAGCGGCAGCGCGCGCGAGTAGTTGACGGTGTTGGTGGCGCGCCGCATGTAGGCGCGCCAGGCGTCGGAGCCCGACTCGCGGCCGCCGCCGGTGTCTTTCTCGCCGCCGAAGGCGCCGCCGATCTCGGCGCCCGAGGTACCGATGTTCACGTTGGCGATGCCGCAGTCGGAGCCGCGCGCCGACAGGAACACCTCGGCCTCGCGCAAATCATTGGTGAAGATCGCCGATGACAGGCCCTGCGTCACGCCGTTTTGCAGCGCCAGCGCCTCGTCGAAATCGCGATAGCGCAACACGTAGAGAATCGGCGCGAAAGTCTCCTCGCACACCACCGGCGTCTGCGCCGGCATCGAGACCAGCGCCGGGCGCGCGTACCAGGCGTCGGGCCAGTGCTGCGCCAGTTCGCGTTGGCCGCCGGCGACAACGGTGCCGCCCTCGACGACCGCCTGCGTCAGCGCCGCCTGCATCGCGTCGAAGGCGCGGCGGTCGATCAGCGGGCCGACCAGCGTTCCCGGCGTGCGCGGATCGCCCACCGGCAGGCTGGCGTAGGCCGCGGCCAGTCGCGCCACCAGCGCGTCGTGCACCGATTCGTGGACGATCAGCCGGCGCGTGGTGGTGCAGCGCTGGCCGGCGGTGCCCGCCGCACCGAAGGCGATGCCGCGCAGCGCCAGGTCGAGGTCGGCGCTTGGCGCCACGATGATCGCGTTGTTGCCGCCGAGTTCCAGCAGGCAGCGGCCAAAGCGGGCTGCCACGCGCGGCGCGACCGCGCGGCCCATGCGCGTGCTGCCGGTGGCCGACAGCAGCGCCACGCGCGCATCGTCGGCCAGCACTTCGCCGAGTTCCGCGCCGCCGATCAGCACCTGCGACAGCGCCTCGGGAACGCTGCCGCCCTGCGCCGCAAAGCGGGCGCAGGCGCGCGCGAACAGCGCCTGCGTAGCCAGTGCGGTCAGCGGCGTCTTCTCCGACGGCTTCCAGATCACCGGGTTGCCGCACACCAGCGCCAGCGCGCTGTTCCAGCTCCACACCGCCACCGGAAAGTTGAACGCGCTGATGATGCCCACCACGCCCAGCGGATGCCACTGTTCCATCATCCGGTGGCCAGGCCGCTCGCTGGCGATGGTCAGGCCGTGCAGCTGACGCGACAGGCCGACCGCGAAGTCGCAGATGTCGATCATCTCCTGCACTTCGCCTTCGCCTTCGCTGGCGATCTTGCCGACTTCGAGCGTGACGAGCGCGCCGAGCGCGGCCTTGTGTGTGCGCAGTTCCTCGCCGAACAGGCGCACCAGTTCGCCGCGGCGCGGTGCCGGCACCCCGCGCCACGCGATGAACGCGTCATGCGCGCGGGTGATCGCGGCGCGGGCATCGTCGGCCGACTGCGGCGCGATGCGCGCCAGTTGGCTGCCATCGATCGGCGAGCGGACGGTAAGCGGCCCGGTGCCGAGGCGGACAGAGTCGAGGCCCAGTGGGGCAAGCAGTTGATCGAGCGTGGTCATCGGATGTTTTGCGGTCGGGATGCGATGCGCTGCGAGGCGCGCATTGTCACATTGTCCGGGCGCCTGACCGACACGACACGGTGCGCGGCGGGTCGCGCATTCCATCATGCGCCCATGCAGCACGCACGAGGATGAGGGGATTGCCTGACACGGCAGTGGTGGGTCGTGAAGGACTTGAACCTTCGACCAACGGATTAAAAGTCCGCTGCTCTACCGACTGAGCTAACGACCCCGGGGGACTTCGCCGAGAGGAACAACGCAACGGCGAAGCGGCGGATTATCCGGAACGGGTCGGTAGGCGTCAAACGCGCGCGCGAGGCCTCGGGGCTCGCAGTGGAACAGTGCTGCAGCGCTTGCCGCGGCTGTCAGGCGATGCGCTCCATCCGCCACGTCTGATAGCGCAGGCCGAGCACCGCGCCGGCGATGATCGCGCCCCAGGCGATGAACGAGCCGACCGCGAGCAGCGAGACGCCGCTCAGGCCCTGGCCGACCGTGCAACCCATCGCGGTCACGCCGCCGAAGCCCATCAGCACCGCGCCCACCAGATGGTTGGCGGTGTCTTCGGTGTCACGAAAGCCTTCCCAGCGGAACTCGCCGCGCAGCAGCGCGGCCACCGCCGAGCCGACGATCACGCCGAACACGGCCACCACGCCGAGCGTGAGCACCTTGCTCTTGTCGCTGAAGAACATCAGCCAGTCCAGCACATAGGCGATGGGAGCGACGAACGACAGCGACTCCATGCGGCCCGTGTTGGTGGCAAGGAACGCTTCCTCGAGCGTCTCGGGGTGCTCGGTCAGGTAGCCGACGTGGCCCGACACGTACCAGACCGCCGTAATGACGCCGCCGATGCCAACGCCCGCAAGCAGATTCTCGACCGTGAGGAAGTCGCGCCGCGCCAGCGCGAAGGCGATCAGTGCGCCGCCGATGCCGAGCGGCAGCAGCCACTGCAGCGTGGCACGGCCAACGCCGCTGAGGGCCGCCAGCAGCGAGGGCAGGTCCTGCGCCGCGGGCAACGTGACCGACAGCGGCTCGATCAGATTCACTCGCAGCACGCCGAGCGCGCCGCGCAGCGTGATGTACGAGGCCACGCCCAGCACCACGAACACCACCACCGCCTTCAGGTTACCGGTGCCCACACGCACCAGTGTCTTGCTGCCGCAGCCACCGGCGAGCACCATGCCGAAGCCAAACAGCAGCCCGCCGATCACGTAACCGCCCAGCAGCAGCCGCTTGCCGGTGTAGATCGACTTGGCCGGGTCGATCAGGCCCGCAGCCGCCAGCAGGCCGCTGGCGACGATCGCCACGCCGATGGCCAGCAGCCACTGTCGCATGCGTGATGCGTCGCCGAAGTTGACGAGGTCGGCCACCGCGCCCATCGTGCAGAAGTGCGTGCGGCTGGCGATGAAGCCGAACACGGTAGCCAGCGCGAACGTGGCCCACAGCACCGTGTGGATCATGCCGGGCAGGGCGGCTGCGTCGATCGGCATCGCGGCGCCCGCCTTACTTGCCGCCGAGTGCGGCCAGGCGCTCGCGTGCCAGCTTGGCCGATTCGCTGTCGGGGTAGTCCTTGATCAGCTTCTGCAGGGTGGCGCGGGCAGCGGGGCGTTGCTTGAGTTCGTCCTGGCTGGCGGCGATGTTGAGCAGCGCCTCGGGCGCGCGGCTGGAACTTGGAAATTTTTCAACGACGATCTGCTGCTCGGCGATTGCAGCGCGATAGTCCTTTTGTGCGTACAGCGCACTGCCGGTCCAGTAGCGCGCGCTGGCGGCGTGCGCGGAGGTTGGGTAGCGCAACAGGAAAGTCTGCAGGCTACGCACGGCGCCGGCGAAGTCGCCGCTGCGGAACAGCGCCAGCGCGGCGTCGTAGGCGCCCTGTTCGTCGCGGCCCAGGTTGACCTGCTTGCCGTCGATCGTCGCCTGGATCGGCTCGAGGGACTTCAGCCGGGTGTCCAGATCGCCATACAGATCGCGGTTGCGCTTCTGCAGATTGGCCAGTTCATTGGCCAGCGTGTCGTTCTGACCGCGCAGCTTGGCGATCTCCTGGCGCAGCGCCTCGATCTGGTTGACCAGTTCGAGCTGGCTGCGCTGGGCAGCGTCGAGCCGCTGGTTGAGCGCGGCCTGCGTTTCCTGCGCGCGCTTGTCCTGCTCGGCCAGTCGTCCGCGCAGGTCGAGAATCGCCTTGCGTGCTTCGTCGTCGCCGAACAGCGCAGCCTGGGCAGAGAGCGAGCCAAGACTGCCGCCAGCCGCGAGCGCGGCAGCGAGCAGGAGTGGGGTCAGACGGCGGAGCGGTCGCATGGCGGCGGGATTGTTGCAGAAGTGCGGGATCGGCGGCGAACAGCTGGGTTACAGGCTGATAACCGGCAGTCATGCCGGGGGCAAGTGAGCAGGCAGCGGTTCAGGCGGCCGGCACAGGCACAGGAGGCCGACCCGATGGCCGACCTGACGTTCAACACGTGCGGCGCGGAGGCCGGCGCCCGCGCCGCACGGGCCGGTCAGCGATAGACGATATCGACGCGGCGGTTCTCGGCCCAGGCGGCTTCATCACGGCCGGTGGCGCGCGGCTTTTCCTCGCCGAAGCTCACGGTCTCCATCTGGCTGTCGGCCACGCCCATCAGCTTCAGCCGGCTCCTGACCGCCTCGGCGCGCTTCTGGCCTAAGGCCAGGTTGTATTCGCGGCTGCCGCGTTCATCGGCATTGCCTTCAAGCTTGACGTTGCGGCTCTTGTTCGCCGCCAGGTAGCGGCCGTGCGCTTCGATCAGGGGTGTGTCTTCGGCGCGCACGACGAACTGGTCGAAGTCGAAGAAGATGCTGCGCTTGGCCAGCGCGCCGCCGGGGTCGTTGAGCGGATCGCCCCGGCCGCCGGCGGTATCGACTGGCTGCACGGCGCGCGGGTCGGTGGTCGGGGAGGTCGTGCCACCGCCGGCCTGCGCGGCGGTCGACCCGTCACGGATCGGCGCCGGGTCGGTCTTGGTGTCGAGCGGCGTGCTGGCGCAGGCGGCCAGCAGCGCGGCAGCGGCGGCCAGGCTCAGCAGTCGGGCGGTCGGCAGGATCTTCATGCGGTGCTCCCTTGTCATGTGTCGGTCTGCTACTTGATGAACGGGCCCCAGGTCGGCTCGCGTACGTCGCCGCCGGGGCCGGACAGCCTCACGCGTACCCGTGCATCGGTCGAGGCGGTTGCCAGTATGCCGCGCCGGTTGACTTCGGTCGCGTACAGCAGCATGCGGCCATTGGGCGCGAAGCTGGGCGACTCGTCGAGCACGGTGTCGGTGATCAGCAGTTCGGCGCCCGTGGCCAGATCCAGCGTGTAGACCTGAAACCGGCCGCTGCGGCGTGCCACGAAGGCCAGCGTGCGGCCGTCGGGGCTGAGGCGCGGGCTGACTGCGTAGTCACCGTTGAAGGTCACGCGCTGCGCGTTGCCGCCCTCGGCCGGCATCCTGTAGATCTGGGGGCCGCCGCCGCGGTCGGACGTGAAGTAGATCTGGCGGCCATCGGGCGACCACACCGGCTCGGTGTCGATGCCGCCGGAATTGCTCAGGCGGCGCGGCGGATTGGTCGGCTGCTGCAGGTCGATCGCATAGATCTGCGTGTTGCCGGTCAGCGTGAGCGCGACCGCGAGCTGGCGGCCATCGGGTGACCAGGCGGGCGCGCTGTTGGAGCCGCGAAAGCTCGCCACCGCGCGCCGCTGCCCGGTGGCCAGCGCATGCACATAGACAACCGGTTTACCGGTCTCGAAGCTCACGTAGGCGAGCTGACCGCCATCGGGCGACCAGGCCGGCGACATGATGGGCTCGCGCGAACGCAGCGCAGACTGCGCACCGCCGCCGTCGGCATCGGCCACCTGCAGCTCGAAATTGCCCTTGCCCTGCGCCACCACGTAGGCGATCCGGGTCGCGAACACGCCGCGTTCGCCGGTGAGCTTTTCGTAGATGCGGTCGGAGATCCGGTGCGCGTTGACGCGCAGGTCGGCGGCGCTGCTCACGTAGCTGGCGCCGTCGAGCTGGGTCTGCTTGACCGTATCCCACAGCCGGAAGCGCAGGTCGTGGCGACCGTCAGCCAGACGGGCCACCGAGCCCACCACCAGCGCGTCAGCCCCACGGCCTTTCCAGTCGGCGTGGTTGATGGCGGCGGTCTCGGACAGCGCTGCCGTGCCCGGATCGATCAGCCGGAACAGGCCCGAGCGCTGCAGGTTGGCGCGGATGAGGGCGTCGACCGCCTCTGTCACCTGGCCTTCGCGCTGAAACGCGGCCACGGCCACCGGGAACTGGCTCGAGCCCACGCCGGTGATCTCGACCCGCAGTTGCGCGCGGCTGGGGGCCGCGGCCAGCGCAAGCGCGCCGCCGCTGCCCAGCGCAAGGGCTGCGTGCCCGGCCTGCACGAGCAGGCGACGGCGGGCGGGTCGAGGCGGGGCGGGGCAGGGATCAGTCATTGTCATTGAGCGGAAATTACAGCACGCCAGGGTTTCACGCGCGAGACCAGCGGGCGGATGACAGCCTGCCCCGCGCTTCAACGCGACTCGACCGGTTGCATGCGCACGTCGATCACGCGGTCGATCGAGCCATCGCGCTTGCGCGGGAACGGATCGCAGCGGCGGATCGCGCGTTCGGCGGCGGCGTCATAGCCGGGCAGCCCGCTGGCCCGCAACAGCTTGACTGCTGCGACCGATGCATCGGGCAGAAGTTCGACCCGGAACTCGGCAAACACGCTTGGCGGCGTGCCGGGCGGTACCGTGAACACGATATGCGGCTGGATGCAGCCGATCACGCGCGCCGAGTAACTGGCATCGGTGCCGCGCACGCCGCTCGCTGCCGGCGCTGCGGTCGCGCCGCCCGGCGTGCCGGCCGCCTGCGCCATCAGGCGCTCCATGTCGGTGCGGGGGCCGGGTTCCGGTGGTTGCGTTTCCGTCTTCCTGGGTTCGTCCTTGCGAACCTCGGCCTTCTTCGGCTCCGCCTTCCGGGGCTCGACCTTCTTCGGCTCGGGCTTCTTCGTTTCGCGCACCGGCTCAGGCCTCTTTTCGACCGGCGGCGCCACCTTGGGCGGCGCCTTCTTCGGCGCGTCGAGTGCGATATCGGGCGCGCGCGCAGGTTCAGGTTCAGGTGCTGGGGGTGCAGGCGGTGGCGTGACGATGGGTTCGGGTTCGGGCGCCGGCGCGGGCGCCGTTGCAGCGGGCAGGGCCGCCCACAGCTCGGCCACCACCGGCGCGGCCGGCTGCGTACGCCACTGCACGGCAAGGAACAGGCCCGCCAGCAGCAGCCCATGCATGGCCAGCGCCAGCCCGAAGGACAGCGGCAGGTCCTCGGGCGGACGCGGCAGCCGCGGACGCTCGAATGCCAGCGCGGTCATGATGTGGCCGGCTTCACCATCAGTCCGACCCGTTGCACGCCTGCCTTCTGCAGTGCGTCCATGGCCTTCATCACGTGCTCGTACTTGACGTCCTTGTCGGCGGCGATCACCACCGGCACCGGGTTGTCCTTACGCGCGGCCTGGCGCTGCCGGATCGCGTCGATGGCGCCCGGCATGTCGGCGGCCAGGTCCTTGCTGCCCTCGCGCAGCACCAGGCTGCCGTTGGCGCGGATCACCACTTCGAGCGGCCGGTCGGGCGCGCGCGAGCTCTTGGCTACCGACGGCAGGTTCACCAGCGCCGGGTTCACGAACGGTGCGGAGACCATCAGGATCACCACCAGCACCAGCATCACGTCGATGTACGGCACCACGTTGATGTCGGCCAGCATGCGGCGCCGGCTGCCGTTGCGTCTTGCGAGGATCGCCATCGTGGGTCCCCTGGCCTAGCGCTGGCGCTGCAGGATGTTCGAGAACTCCTCGATGAAGGTCTCGAAGCGGTTGGCCAGGCGGTCGATGTCGTGCGCAAAGCGGTTGTAGGCGACCACCGCCGGAATCGACGCGAACAGGCCGATCGCGGTAGCCACCAGCGCCTCGGCGATGCCCGGCGCCACGCTGGCCAGCGTGGCCTGCTCCAGCGAGGCCAGCCCGGTGAAGGCATGCATGATTCCCCACACGGTGCCGAACAGGCCGATGTACGGGCTGACGCTGCCGGCCGACGCCAGGAAGCTCAACCGCGACTCGAGCGCGTCAAGCTCGCGCTGGTAGGCGGCGCGCATCGCGCGGCGCGCGCCATCGAGCGTGGCCTGGGCGTCGCCACGGCCGCGCAGCTTCAGGAACTCGGTCATGCCCCCCTCGAAGATGCGTTCCAGCGCGCCGGTCTTGCGCCGGCCCTGGGTGGCCTGCTGGTGCAGCTGACCCAGCTCGGCGCCGCTCCAGAAGCGCTGCTCGAAGGCGGCGGTCTCGGCGCGCGCGCGGCGGATCGCCAGGCCCTTGGAGAAGATCGCGGTCCACGAGGCCAGCGAGATCGCCACCAGCAGCGCCATCACCAGTTGCACGACCAGCGTGGCCTTGGTGATCAGCATCAGGATCGACAGATCGGCGGCGGCATTCATCGGTGAAGTCCTTGAAAATCGGTCACGGCGCGGCGGGGCTGCGCAGCGCATCGATCAGGAAGCGGGGCAGCGCGGCCGGTGCCAGCGTCTGCGCGTCGACGCATGCCACCTTGACCCGGCCGCTGGCCAGCAGTTCCCCGTCGCGCTCGATCCGCTGCGCGAAGACCAGCGAGGCGCCGCCGCTGCGTTCGAGCCGCGCCTCGACCTGCAAGTGGTCATCGAGCCGGGCCGGACGCCGGTAGTCGCAGGCAAGCGAGGTCACGACGAACTGGAGCCGGTGGTCGGCCACCAGGCGGGCCTGCTCGATGCCGAGCGCGCGCAGCCACTCGGTGCGGCAGCGTTCGAAAAATTTAAGGTAGTTCGCGTAGTAGACGATGCCGCCGGCATCCGTGTCTTCGTAGTAGACGCGGATCGGCCACGCGAACGCGGGCGCGGCGGCGGATGCGTGAGACGGGGTGTCTGCCATCGGCAACGAGTGTATCGCTCCCGGGCGCGTCCACCGTGCGGCACACCTACAATGCTTCGCTTCGCGCGCTGTGCGCGGTCATCGGGACCGCCGCCGCGTTGGGCAACGAAGATCCGGGCAGCCCTTGAATCAGGCAGCGGTCACGATGGCGGAGCACGCGCCCGGGCGCGGGCGGGGCGTCGCCGCCCGCTCGGTGCCGGCATCGGGCGCGTCGCGGTGCAGGGTGCGCAGCGATTCGGCAAACCCGGCGCGACCTGCTGTGCGACCTGATGCGCTACGTGATGCGCGACCTGATGTGCAACCCGATGGCCGATCCAATGCAAGTATCGGGCTGGCGCGGCGCGCTCATGCACTTGTCCTGAGCCTGTCCTTGCTGGTCGCGGGCTGTGGCCAGGTCATCAACAGTCCGCACGAGACCGGTGTCGAGAAGACCAACACCTTCTTCACCGGCTTTCAGGAACGCTCGCCCAAGTACCTGGACCCGACCGCCTCGTACTCGGTCGACGAGACCTCGTACACGTACTCGGTGTACGAACCGCTGTACCGCTTTCACTACCTGAAGCGACCGTACGTGGTGGTGCCGCGCACCGCCGAGGCGGTGGCGCAGCCGCGGTTCTACGACAAGGCCGGGCGTGAGCTGCCGGCCGATGCGCCGGGCGAGCAGGTGGCCGAAGCGGTCTACGACATCCGCATCCAGCGCGGCATCCGCTTCGCGCCGCATCCTGCGTTCGCACGCGACGAGGCGGGCCAGCTGCGCTACCACGCGCTGACCGCGGCTGACCTGCAAGACAAGCGCACGCCCTTCGACTTTGCGCAGCAGGGCAGCCGCGAACTGACCGCGCACGACTACGTGTATGCGATCCGACGGCTGGCCACCACGCGCATCAAGTCGCCGTCGTTCTCGCCGATGGCCGAGCAGATCAAGGGCCTGAAGGCCTACGGCGAGTCGATCGCCAAGGCCGACGAGGCGCTGCGCGCCGGCCGGCCGCTGACCGACCGCAACCTGCCGTTCCTGGACTTTCGCACGTTCCCGTTCGCTGGGGCCGAGGCGCTCGACGACCACACGCTGCGCATCCGCCTGAACAGCAAGTACCCGCAGTTCAACTACTGGCTGACGATGAGCTTCTTCTCGCCGGTGCCGTGGGAGGCCGACGCCTTCTACGCGCAGCCGGGCATGGCCGAGCGCAACCTCAGCCTGAATACCTGGCCGGTCGGTACCGGCCCGTTCATGCTGACCGAGTACCAGGAGAACCGCCGCCACGTGCTCAGCCGCAACCTCAACTTTCGCGGCGAGCCCTACCCGTGCGAAGGCGAGCCCGGCGATCGCGAGGCCGGCCTGCTGGCCGACTGCGGCAAGACCATGCCGTTCGTCGATCGCGTGGTGTTCACCATCGAGAAGGAAAAGATCCCGCACAAGACCAAGTTCATGCAGGGCTACTACGACAACCCGGAGGTGTCGCGCTTCGACTGGCTGCTGGAACTGGACTACGACGTGCGCAACGCCGAAGCGGTGGCGCAACTGTTCGCCGAGCGCGGCATCCAGATGCCGCGCGCGCTGGAGATCTCCAACTGGTACCTCGGTTTCAACTGGTGGGACCCGGTGGTCGGCCGCGGCGCCACACCCGAGCAGCACGAACGTAACCGCAAGCTGCGGCAGGCGCTGTCGATCGCTATCGACTGGGAGGAGTTCGTCCGCGTGTTCGAGGCCAAGGCGGCCGGTGAGCCGGCGATGAGTCCGGTGCCTCCCGGCGTGTTCGCATTCCGGCCCGATGCGATCAACCGCAGCGTGTACGACGTGGTCGACGGCAAGCCGCGCCGCAAGCCGCTCGCCGAGGCGCGCCGGCTGCTGGCCGAGGCCGGCTACCCCGACGGACGCGACGCCCGCACTGGCCGGCCGCTGGTCCTGAACTACGACTATCAGCGCACGCTGACGCCGGAGCTGAAGGCCGAGGTCGACTGGATGGTCAAGCAGTTCGCCAAGCTCGGCGTGCAGCTCGAGCTGAGGGCGACCGACTACAACCGGTTCCAGGACAAGGCCGACAAGGGCAGCCTGCAGATCTTCTGGTGGGGCTGGTTCGCCGACTACCCCGACGCAGAGAACTTCCTGTTCCTGCTTTATGGCCCCAACTCGCAGGCGGCCACGCAGGGCAACGGCAACAACACCGCCAATTATCAGAACCCACGCTTCGACAAGCTGTTCGAGGAACTCAAGTACCTCGACGATGGCGCGCGCAAGCAGCAGGTGGTCGACGAAATGGTGGCGATCCTGCAGCACGATGCGCCATGGGCCTTCGGCTACAACCCGTATGCCGGCTCGGTGCATCACCAGTGGGTCGGCAACGTCAAGCCGGCGATGCTGGCCAACGACCGGCTGCTGTACGTGAAGGTCGATCCGGCGCTGCGGGCGGCGCGCATCGCCGAGTGGAACCGGCCGATCGCCTGGCCGCTGGTGCTGATCGTGGCCGTACTGGTGCTGTCGGTGGTGCCCGCGCTGCGCGCCTATCGCCGGCGTGAACTGCAGACGGCTGCGGGTCAGACCATGACAGCGCAGCGCTGAGCCGACGCGATGCTCAACTACATCCTGCGCCGCATCGCCTACGCCGTGCTGATCCTGGTCGGCGTGAACCTGCTCACCTTCACGCTGTTCTTCGCGGTCAACTCGCCCGACAACATCGCGCGCCTGAACATTGGCGCCAAGCGCGTGTCGCAAGACGCCATCGAAAAGTGGAAGGCCGAGCGCGGCTACGACAAGCCGCTGTGGTTCAACGCCAGCGCGCAGGGGATGCAGCGCTTCACGCAGACCATCTTTCACGACCGATCGTTGCGCCTGTTCACGCTGGATTTTGGCGCCAGCGACAGCGGCCGCGACATCCGCAGCGAGCTGGCGGCGCGCATCCCGCCCAGCCTGGCGCTGGCCGGTCCGATGCTGCTGCTCACCGTTCTGGCAGGCATCGGCTTCGCGCTGCTGCTGGTGTTCTTCCGCGCGACTTACCTGGATTTCTGGGGCACCGTGCTGTGCGTGGTGCTGATGTCGATCTCGAGCCTGTTCTACATCATCATCGCGCAGTGGCTTTTCGGAAAGACGCTGCGGCTGGTGCCGCTGTCCGGCTATGCGGCCGGGCTCGATCTGGTGAAGTTCCTGGCGCTGCCGCTGCTGGTGGGCATCGTCTACCAGCTCGGCTCGGAAGCGCGGCTGTTCCGCGCGATGCTGCTGGAAGAGGCGGGCAAGGATTACGTGCGCACCGCGCGCAGCAAGGGCCTGGCCGAGCCGGCGGTGTTGTTCGGCCACGTGCTGCGCAACGCCTGGCTGCCAATCATCACGCACGTGGGCGCGCTGCTGCCCTATGCGTTCCTGGGCTCGATCGTGTTCGAGTCGTTCTTCGGCATTCCCGGACTCGGCACCTGGGTGGTGGAGGCGATCGGCGCGCAGGACTTCGCGATCGTGCACACGATGGTGTTCATCGGCTCGGCGCTGTACATCGCTGCCTACCTGGCGACCGACATCGCCTACACGTTCGTCGATCCGCGCGTGCGGCTGAGCTGACCGGGGGCGCGCGATGCCGATGTTCGTCTTCCTCTGGACCGACCTGGTGCTGTGGCTGGTGGTGCTGGCGGCTGCGGGGTATGCGTTGTACGTGCGGCGCACGCCGGCGTTGCGGGCGACCTGGATGCACGTGGCGCGCAGCGCGCCGGCCATGTCGGCGGCGGTGGTGCTGGTGGTGTTCTGCGCGGTCGCGCTGCTCGACTCGGTGCACTTCCGGCCACGGCTGGCGCCGGTCGCGGGCGCGCCTGCCGATGCGCCCGCGGCCTACGGCACGCGCACGCTGTCGCTGCTCGACGTGCTGCTTTCGCACGCGTACGAAGGGCGCGAGAAGACCTATTCGGCGCCACTGGCCTACCTGTCGTTCCAGAAGGAGACGCTGGTGGTCGATGGCCGCGAAGTGCGCGCCGCGCCAAGGCTGGCGCACGGCGGTGCGCATCTGGCGGACCCGCAGGCCGAGTGGGCCGGCGACCTGCTGCGGCGCTCGTTGCTAGGGGCCGGCGGCGGGCTGCTGGTAGCAGCACTGCTGGCGCTGGCGATTGCGGCGCTGCGTGCCCGTGCCGCGGGCACGCAGCTGCACGCGCAGTCGCCGATTCGGTCTTCGCTCGGCGCCTCGCTGCGCGAGATGCTGGCTGGTCACACCGAGGTCCCCTGGCGCGCGATGCTGCTGACCGTGGCGCTGCTGGCGATGCTGATCGGCTGGATTGCCGCGCTGTGGCCGGCCTACCACGTGGCCGGCACCGACCGCACCGGCAACGACGTGCTGCTGCAGGCGCTCAAGAGCATCCGCACTGCGATGGTGATCGGTTCGCTGTCCACGCTGGCCACGTTGCCGCTGGCTGTGGCCCTGGGCGTGCTGGCCGGTTACTTCAAGGGCTGGGTCGATGACCTGATTCAGTACGTCTACACGGTGTTGTCGTCCATTCCGCCGATCCTGCTGGTGGCGGCCTTCGTGCTGATGGTCAACGTCTACATCGACCAGCACGCCGAAGACTTTGCCACCGGCGTGGAGCGCGCCGAGTTCCGACTGTTCCTGTTGTGCCTGATCCTGGGCATCACCGGCTGGGCCACGCTGTGCCGGCTTCTGCGCGCGGAGACACTGAAGATCGCCGAACTGGAGTACGTGCAGGCCGCGCAGGCCTTCGGCGTGGGGCCGTGGCGGATCATGCGGCGGCACATCCTGCCCAACGTCATGCATCTGGTGCTGATCGTCGCGGTGCTCGATTTTTCGGCACTGGTGCTGTACGAGGCGGTGCTGTCCTATGTGGGTGTGGGCGTGGACCCCAACTCGTCGAGCTTCGGCGCGATGATCAACCTGGCGCGCAGCGAAATGTCGCGCGAGCCGGCGGTGTGGTGGAACCTCGCCACTGCCTTTGCGCTGATGCTCGCGCTGGTGCTCGCCGCCAACCTGTTTGCCGACGCCGTGCGCGAGGCCTTCGACCCGCGCGCCCGCGCCTTCCGGCCGCGCTGGCGGCTGCGCGAGGGAAGGGCATGAGCGCGCCGGGCCGCTCCCAAGCGCTCATACCGCAGCCCGCAGGGCGGAGGTTCGTTCAATGAGCGCGCCGCTGCTTCGGATCGATGGTCTCGATACGGTGCTCGACACCGAGTCCGGGCTCGTGCATGCGGTCGACGATCTTTCGCTGTCGATCAGCCGCGGGCAAACCTTTGCGCTGGTCGGCGAGTCGGGCTGCGGCAAGTCGATGACCGCACTGTCGGTGCTGCGGCTGCTGCCCGACAACGGTCGCGTTGAAAAGGGCAGCGTCAATTTGGCCGGGGTTGACCTGACCGCCTTGCCCGAGGCGCAGATGCGCGCGCTGCGTGGCCGGCGCGTCAGCATCATCTTTCAGGAGCCGGGCACCAGCCTGAACCCGGTGCTGACCGTCGGGCGCCAGATCGTCGAGGTCATCGAGCGTCATACCGCGCTTCGCGGGGCGGCAGCGCGCCAGCGTGCGATCGACTGGCTGGCGCGCGTCGGCATCCCGGAGCCGGCGCGGCGCATCGATGCCTACCCGTTCCAGCTATCCGGCGGTCAGAAGCAACGGGTGATGATCGCGATCGCGCTGGCGGCCGAGCCCGACCTGCTGGTGGCCGACGAGCCCACCACCGCGCTGGACGTGACGATTCAGAAGCAGATCCTCGACCTGCTCAAGGACCTTCAGCACCAGACCGGCATGGCGATGCTGCTGATCACGCATGACCTCGGCATCGTGCGCGACATGGCCGATCACGTTGCGCTGATGTACGCCGGTCAGGTGGTCGAGGTCGCGCCAGTAGCCCAGTTCTTTGCGCAACCGTTGCATCCGTATGCGCGGATGCTGTTCGCGGCTCTGCCGGAGGCCGCGCGGCCCGGTGAGCCGCTGGCGGCCATTGGCGGCACGGTGCCGGCGCTGACCCAGCGCTTTACCGCGTGCCGCTTCATCGAGCGCTGTCCAGCCGCGTCCGAGGCCTGTCAGCGCGTGGTTGAACTGGCCGAGGTCGGCCCCGGCCATCGCGTCCGCTGCGTGGTGGCGCAGATTCCCGCGTCCGTAGTCGACGGCGCCGGCCACGAGTCACTGAGCACAGCACCGCCCGCCTTTGACGTGGGGCCTTCGCTGCGCGAGGCGCCTGCCGTTGAGAAAAGTTCGATGCGTGGCGCCACCGACACAAGCGCCCTGTTGGCTGCGCCCGGCCGCGAGGCCGCGGTTGCGCCACTGCTGCGCGTGCGCGATCTGAAAGTCTGGTTTCCGCTGCGGGCGGGTCTGCTGCGGCGAGCGGCGGGCTACGTGAAGGCGGTCGATGGCGTCTCGTTCGACCTGTCGGCTGGCCGCACGCTGGCGCTGGTCGGCGAGTCGGGCTGCGGCAAGACCACGCTCGGCAAGACGCTGGTGCAACTGATGCGGCGGCACGCACACATCGAGGGCGAGATGTCCCTCGACGGCCAGTCGCTCGCCCAGCTGGAGGGCGAGCCGCTGCGGCAGGCGCGGCGCCGCGTGCAGATCGTTTTCCAGGACCCGTTCGCCTCGCTCAATCCGCGCTTGCGCGTGGCCGAGATTCTCGAAGAAGGTATGGTCGCGCTGCGTCCGGAGATCGATGCAGGCGCGCGCCGCCAGCGGGTACGCGCGCTGCTCGATCGCGTCGGGCTGCGCGCCGACAGCCTCGACCGCTATCCGCACGAGTTCTCGGGAGGCCAGCGGCAGCGGCTGGCCATCGCCCGTGCGCTGGCGGTGGAGCCGGCGCTGATCGTCTGCGACGAACCCACATCCGCGCTCGACGTCTCGGTGCAGGCGCAGATCCTCAACCTGCTGCGCGAGCTGCAGTCGGAGTTCGGGCTGGCGTACCTGTTCATCTCGCACAACCTGGCGGTGGTTCACTACCTCGCGCACGACGTCGCGGTGATGCAGGGCGGCCGGATTGTTGAAGCCGGCCCCGTCGAGCGGGTGATGCGGCAGCCCGCGGCCGAGTACACGCGGCGGCTGATCGACGCGGTGCCGCAGGCGCTGAGCGCGCGCACGGCCCGTTTCGCGGTGGAGCCTCAGCGCTGATCTGCGTTGCGCTGCGTGGCGTTGTGGATGATCAGGCTCTGCGTGCCGGGCGAATGCTGCGCCGCAACGTGACGCGCAGCCCGTGGGCCGTGTCGGTCAAAAACAACAGCGGTGTTTCCCGGGTGTTTGATTAGTTGCAACCCCGGGGTGCCAGTTCGAGAATCCGAGGGTTTGCATAGCGGGTTCCTGTGACAGAGTCGCGACCGCTGAGCGAAACGGAGTCCGTAGTGGGTCGCACTTTTGTGCGCCCGTCACTTTCTGGGGGAATTACATGTTTGAACTGAAGCCCATCGCGCGGCACATGCTGCTCGCTTGCGGCGGTCTGGCCGGCGCGCTGATGCTGGCTGGCCCTGTCGCTGCCCAGCAGACCCAACCGCCGAAGCAAGAACAAAAGCTCGAGCGGGTCACCATCACCGGGTCGAACATCCGCCGGACCGACACCGAGACGGTGGCGCCGGTCGAGATCATCACGCGCGAGGACATCGAGAAGACGGGCAAGGCCACGGTGGCCGAAGTGCTGCGCTCGATCCCCGCCAACGCCGGTAACAGCTACAGCGAGACCTTCTCCAACAGCTTTGCGCCGGGCGCCTCGGGCGTTTCGCTGCGCGGTCTGGGTCAGAAGGCCACGCTGGTTCTGCTCAACGGCCGCCGCACCGCGGGCTACGGCTTCGCCCAGAACCTGCAGGACACGTTCGTCGACCTGAACAGCCTGCCCGCCTCGGCCATCGAGCGCATTGAAATCCTGAAGGATGGCGCCTCGGCGATTTATGGCTCCGACGCCATCGCCGG
>CAZTUT010000002.1:33793-53800 GCA_964616395.1 uncultured Burkholderiaceae bacterium | reverse complement strand
GCGCCCAGCAGCTGCATCGCCATGTCCTTGAAGGCGAGCGTCGGCCCGTTGGACACCTCGAGCAGGCCAAGCCCCGGCTCGATCCAGCGCAGCGGCGTGATCTGCCGCAGGTCGGAATCGGGGCGGCCATTGCCGTATACCTGCGCCGTATAGGTCCGTTCGCACAGCGCGCGAAGATCGTCGGCCGGAATGTCGTCGGCGAAGCGCTGCAGAACCTCGAAGGCGAGTGTCGCGTAGTCCAGCGTGCGCCAGCGCGTCAGGTCTTCGTCGCTGATGCGCGGGTAATGGGTCGGCATGTAGAGGCCGCCATCGGTCGCCAGACCCGACAGCAGGATGCCGAGGAAGCCCTGCTCCGGCGCCCGGCCGCGCGTGGACACGTAACGCATCGGCGCCCCTAGTTCAGCTCTTCAAGGCGCAGCCGGATCACCGGCGCCAGCACGGTCGGCAGCGCCTCGATACGGCGGATCGCCGCGTTGGCATCGCGCTCCAGCGCCGAGTGCGTGAGCATGATGATGTCGGTCTGGTTCTCGCCCTCGCTCGGCTCACGCTGGAACAGCGCGTTGATGCTGATGCGGCCATCGGCGAGGATGCGCGCGATGTCGGCGAGCACGCCCGGCTGGTCGGCCACACGCATCCGGAAGTAGTAGCTGGTGACGGTGTCCTCGATACCCAGCCAGGGCACGGCGGCCATCGCGTCCGGCTGGAACGCCAGGTGCGGCACCTGGTTCTCCGGATCGGCGGTGTGCATGCGCGTGACATCAACCAGGTCGGCGATCACCGCCGAGGCCGTAGGCTCCGCCCCCGCGCCCTTGCCGTAGTAGAGCGTCACACCCACCGCGTCGCCCTTGACCAGCACTGCATTCATTGCCCCCTCGACGCTGGCGATCAGCCGCTCCTTGGGCACCAGCGTGGGATGCACGCGCAGTTCCAGGCCGTCGGCCTTGCGCTTGGTGATGCCCAGCAGCTTGATCCGGTAGCCGCGCTGCTCGGCATAGCGGATGTCGTCGGCAGTCAGCCGACTGATGCCCTCGGTATAGGCTGCGCCGAAGTTGATCGGCACGCCGAACGCGATCGAGGCCAGCAGCGTCAGCTTGTGGGCCGCATCGATGCCTTCGATGTCGAAAGTCGGGTCGGCTTCCGCGTAGCCGAGCCGCTGTGCCTCGGCCAGCACCTCGGCGAACGAGGCACCGCGGCTGCGCATCTCCGACAGGATGAAGTTGCTGGTGCCGTTGATGATGCCGGCCAGCCACTCGATCCGGTTGGCCGACAGGCCTTCGCGCAGCGCCTTGATGATCGGAATGCCGCCGGCGACCGCGCCCTCGAAGGCCACCATCACGCCGCGGTCCTGGGCGGCCTTGAAGATCTCGTTGCCGTGCCGCGCCAGCAGCGCCTTGTTGGCAGTGACCACGTGCTTGCCCAGCGCGATGGCCTCCATCACCAGCGACCGCGCCGGCTCCTCGCCGCCGATCAGCTCGACCACGATGTCGATGTCCGGATGGCGCACCACGTCGGTCAGCTGCGTGGTGATCGGGATCGCGCCACCCACACGCTTGCGCGCGCGCGCCGCATCGCGCACACCGATGGCGGCAATCTCGATGCCGCGACCGGCCCGGCGCAGGATCTCGTTCTGGTTGCGGGTCAGCACGTCGAACGTGCCGCTGCCAACCGTGCCCAGGCCGAGCAGGCCGATCTTGATCGGTTCGATGGTCATGGTCATGGCTACTCAGGCAGGCCCTGTCCGGCGGCCCGTGAAACTGTTTCGGGACTCAGCGCAACGTGCGCCGTTCAGGCCACCGCGCGCGGCATCAGGCCGTCGGCGCGGAACATCTCCTTGATGCCGCGCACCGCCTGGCGGATCCGATGTTCGTTCTCGATCAGCGCGAAGCGCACGTGGTTGTCGCCGTAGTCACCGAAGCCGATGCCCGGCGACACCGCGACCTTGGCCTCGGCCAGCAACTTCTTGCTGAACTCCAGCGAGCCCATCTGCGCATAGGCGGGCGGGATCTGGGCCCAGATGTACATCGACGCATGCGGCACCTCGACCATCCAGCCCGCCTCGTGCAGGCCCTTGACCAGCACGTCGCGCCGCCGCTGGTACTCGCGGCGGATTTCCTCGACGCAGTCCTGCGGGCCTTCGAGCGCCGCGATGCTGGCGACCTGGATCGGCGTGAAGGTGCCGTAGTCGTGATAGCTCTTGATGCGCGCCAGCGCCGCCACCAGCGTCTTGTTGCCCACCATGAAGCCGACCCGCCAGCCGGCCATGTTGTAGCTCTTGCTCATCGTGAAGAATTCGACTGCCACGTCGCGCGCACCCGGCACCTGCATGATCGACGGCGCCCGGTTGTTCGGGAACACGTCGTCGAACGCCAGATCGGCGTAAGCGAGGTCGTGCACGACATAGATGCCATGCTGGCGCGCCAACGCCACCACGCGATGAAAGAACTGCAGGTCCACGCACTGCGCGGTCGGGTTGCTGGGGAAGCCGAGGATCATCATCTTCGGCTTCGGGAACGACTCGCGGATCGCGCGCTCGAGTTCGGCAAAAAAGTCCACGCCCGGCGTCATACGCACCGAGCGGATGTCGGCGCCGGCGATGATCGCGCCGTAGATGTGGATCGGATAGCTCGGGTTGGGCACCAGCACCGTGTCGCCGCGCTCCAGCGTGGCAAGCATCAGGTGCGCGAGGCCTTCCTTGGAGCCGATGGTGGCAATCGTCTCGCTGTCGGGATCGAACTCCACGTCGTAGCGTGTGCGGTACCAGTTGGCGATCGCGCGGCGCAGGCGCGGAATCCCCTTGGACACCGAATAACCATGTGTGTCGCCGCGCTGCGCAGCCTCGACCAGCTTGTCGACGATGTGCTTCGGCGTGGGTCCGTCCGGATTGCCCATGCTCATGTCGATGATGTCTTCCCCGCGCCGGCGGGCAGCCATCTTCAACTCGGCGGTGATGTTGAATACGTACGGCGGCAGTCGCTTGATGCGCGAAAACTCGCGCGGCAACTCGGCAGTCGGCTGATCCACGGGGGCTTCCTGAACGATGTGGCGCACCCGACGCAGGCTGGCGGTGGCGCGCTTGTGTGATTGACCTGCTTGGGCATAATTTACCCGGATTCCCGCCGTCCTGCTGCTACGCACCATCGCGTTGGCCAAGGGGTCGACAGGATCGCCACCGGAGCGCACTTGAAACTTCACGCGGACCCGCTGACCCACCTGAACACGGTGACCCGGTACGGCGCCGGATTCATTGAAATCAATGCTGTACGCCATGTCGGCAGCGTGCTGGTGGCGCCTGATGTTCCGGTCGAACCCTGGTCTGTCGGCGCATTCGACGCGCTGACAACCGAGAATTTCGCCGGCCTGCTGCGCCTGAACCCGGAACTGGTGCTCCTTGGCACCGGCCTGCGCCAGCGCTTTCCGCATCCCCGGCTGACCCGCCCGCTGGCGGAGGCGAAGATTGGCATCGAGGTCATGAACACGGCGGCTGCCTGCCGAACCTATAACATCCTGATGAGCGAAGGTCGGCGTGTGGTGGCCGCCTTCCTTCAGGACTGATCCACCGCCCTCACCTGCCGAGTTCTCAAGCCCATGACCGTTGCCCTCAACAAGAAAGTGCCCGACTTCAGCGCCGAGTCGACCGGTGGCGTGTTCAAGCTCTCGGCCTGCAAGGGCAGCATCGTGGTGCTGTATTTCTATCCAAAGGACAACACGCCCGGCTGCACCACTGAAGGCCAGGACTTCGCTGCGCTGAACACGAAATTCGCCAAGGCCGGAGCGATGATCGTCGGCGTATCGCGCGACAGCCTGAAGTCGCATGCCAGCTTCAAGGCCAAGATGGGCTTCCCGTTCGAGCTGCTGTCCGATCCCGATGAGGCGCTGTGCACGCTGTTCGGTGTGATGAAGATGAAGAACATGTACGGCAAGCAGGTGCGCGGCATCGAGCGCAGCACCTTCGTCATCGACGCCGGCGGCAAGCTCGTGCGCGAGTGGCGCGGGGTCAAGGTGCCTGGTCACGCCGACGAAGTCCTGGCCGCGGTCAGCGCCCTTTGATTTACTCCACACCCACCCGGGTCGCAAACAAAGGGCGCGCGACGCATCGTCGCTGCGCCCAGGTGATCCGATTCCTTCCGATCCCGACCCCCGCGGTCACTCCGGCAGCCCGCTGATGCCCCTCCCCAAAGCCCCGAGCAAGCCCGCCACGGTCCTGACCGCCATTCCGACAGCAACCGCGAAGCCGCCCAAACAGGTACTTGCGCCCGCGACAGGTCCGACCGCCTCGGGCGTCCGACCGGCCGCATCAGCCCCGGTATCGGCCACCGTATCAGCGCCAACGTCGTCGCCTGCCGCTGCCCCGCAGAGTCCCGCAGCCAGGCTCGCGCTGGTCGAAGAGGCTCGCCCCGTGCGCGCACCGGCCCGCACGGCTACGCAGCCGCGCAACGGCCGCAAGCCCAAGTCCGACACCGGGCCGGCGAAGCTCTTCGTGCTCGACACCAACGTGCTGATGCACGACTCGACCAGCCTGTTCCGGTTCGAGGAACACGACGTGTTCCTGCCGATGATGACGCTGGAGGAACTCGACGGCCACAAGAAGGGCATGTCGGAAGTCGCACGCAGCGCGCGCCAGGTCAGCCGTACGCTCGACGCGCTGGTGGCGTCCTGCAAGTCGCCGATCGAGGATGGCATCGCGCTGAATGCGCTCGGCAACAGTGAGGCCACCGGCCGGCTGTACTTCCAGACCCGCGCGGTGGTCTCGCAACTGCCGGCCAGCCTGCCGGCGGGCAAGGCCGACAACCAGATCCTCGGCGTGGTGGCCGGCCTGAAGGAACTGCACGCCAAGCGCGACGTGGTGCTGGTGTCCAAGGACATCAACATGCGCGTCAAGGCGCGCGCGCTCGGTCTGCCGGCCGAGGACTACTACAACGACAAGGTCCTCGAAGATACCGACGTCCTGTACACCGGCGTGATGGCCCTGCCGGCGAACTTCTGGGACCGCCACGGCAAGGGCATGGAGTCGTGGCAGCAGGGTGGCTTCACCTACTACCGTCTCAGCGGGCCGCTGGTGAGCGAGTTCCTGGTGAACCAGTTCGTGTTCCTCGAAGGCGCGCAGCCGTTCCACGCGCAGGTCAAGGAGATCCGCGGCAAGACCGCCACGTTGCGCGTGCTGCGCGACTTCCAGCACGCCAAGAACGCGGTCTGGGGCGTGACCGCGCGTAATCGCGAGCAGAGCTTCGCGCTCAACCTGCTGATGGACCCGGACTGCGACTTCCTGTCGCTGATCGGTCAGGCCGGCACCGGCAAGACGCTGCTGGCGCTGGCCGCCGGTCTGGCGCAGACGCTGGAGACCAAGCGCTTCACCGAGATCATCGTCACCCGCGCCACGGTGCCGGTCGGCGAGGACATCGGCTTCCTGCCCGGCACCGAGGAAGAGAAGATGGAGCCGTGGATGGGCGCGCTCGAAGACAACCTCGAAGTGCTCAACCGCACCGATGCCTCGGCCGGCGAGTGGGGCCGCGCGGCGACCAACGACCTGATCCGCACGCGCATCCGCATCAAGTCGATGAACTTCATGCGCGGCCGCACCTTCGTCAACAAGTTCCTGATCATCGACGAGGCGCAGAACCTGACGCCCAAGCAGATGAAGACGTTGATCACGCGCGCCGGCCCGGGCACCAAGGTCGTCTGCCTTGGGAACATCGCGCAGATCGACACGCCCTACCTGACCGAGGGCAGTTCAGGCCTGACCTACGTGGTCGACCGGCTCAAGGGCTGGGCGCACGCCGGCCACGTGACGCTGCAGCGCGGCGAGCGCTCGCGGCTGGCCGACTACGCGGCCGAGGTTTTGTAGCTGCAGGGAAGCGCGGCGACGAACTCAGGCTGATGCCAGGCAGCGGCGCGCCTCGGCGGCGACTGCCTCGGCGGTGATGCCGAAGTGCTGGTACAGCGCATCGGCCGGCCCGGAGGCACCGAAGCCCGTCATGCCGACGAAGCCGCCGCGTTCGCCCAGGTAGCGATCCCAGCCGAAGCGAACCGCCGCCTCGATGGCCACCCGCACACCGTTCGGCGGCAGGACCGATGCGCGGTAAGCGTCGGGTTGCGCGTCGAACAGTTCCCAGCACGGCATCGACACCACGGCAGTACCCATGCCCTCTTGCTGAAGCCGATCGCGCGCCTGCAGCGCAATGGCGACTTCAGAGCCGGTCGCGAGCAGCGTCACGCGCCGTGAACCCTCGGCCTCGGCCAGCACGTACGCGCCGCGCTGCGCGAGGTTTTCACCCGCTACCGAGGCTCGCACGTGCGGCAGCGACTGACGCGCGAACACGAGGCTGACCGGTCCGCTGCGATGCGCAAGCGCGGCCTGCCAGCATTCGGCCGCCTCGACCGCATCGGCCGGGCGCATCACCCGCATGTTGGGCATCGCGCGCAGCGACGCAAGAATCTCCACCGGTTGATGGGTCGGCCCGTTCTTGCCAATGCCGATCGAATCGTGGCTGAACACGAAGATCACCGGCAACCGCATCAGCGCGGCCATGCGCATCGCGGCGCGCATGTAGTCGGAAAACGCCAGATACGTGACTGCCACCGGCAGCACACCGCCGTGCGCGGCCATGCCGTTGACCATCGCGCCCATCAGGTGTTCGCGCACGCCGCAATGCAGGTAGCCACCGCCGCGCTGCTCGGCCGTAAACGCCGCCAGCCGGCGCTTGTGGCCCGTGGGCGCCTCCAGATCGGCGCAGGCGACGAGCTTCTCGGGCAGCACATCGTTCAGCGCATCGCTGATTTCGCCCGACATCAGGATCGCGCTGGCGGCCGGCGCCGATGCGCGTGCCTGAACCGTCCACGCATGCAGGGCTTCGCGCCAGCCTGCCGGCAGTTCGCCGCGCATCACGCGCTCGAACTCGGCGCGACGATCAGCCGGCAAGGCCGCGAGGCGGTGCCGCCAGCCGGCGTGCTCGGCCTCGCAGCGGCGTCCAGCCGCCCGCCAGGCCGCGCGGACCTCAGCGGGCATCTCGAACGGCGCGCTGGTCCAGCCGAGTTCGACCGCCATCGCGTCGCGGTCTTCGGCAAAGAGTTTGCCGCTGTGGCCGCCACGCTGGCCTTGAAGTCGCGTCAGCCCGCGCGCGATCGTGGTGCGGCAGGCGATGAAGGTCGGCCGCAGATCGTCGCGTGCTGCGGCCAGTGCGCGGGATACCGCCTCGATGTCGTGTCCATCGACCTCGAACACCTGCCAGCCTGCAACGCGGGCGCGCTCGGCCACGTCCTCGCTGATCGACAGCGCGGTTGCGCCGTCATCGGTGATGCGGTTGTCGTCCCAGCACACGGTCAGCTTGCCAAGGCGCAGGTGCCCTGCGAGCGCGAGCGCCTCCTGGCCGATGCCTTCCTGCAAACAGCCATCGCCCACGAATGCATACGTTCGATGATCGACCAGATCGGGGCCAAAGCGGGCACTCAGCGCCGCTTCGGCCACCGCCATGCCCACCGCGTTGGCGATGCCCTGCCCCAGCAGGCCAGTGGTCACCTCGACCCCATGCGCCGGGGCGAACTCGGGATGCCCTTCGCAATGCGAACCCAGTTCGCGGAAGCGCTTGATCTGCTCGATGGGCATGCCGGCATAGCCGGTGAGATGCAGCAGCGAGAACAGCAGCATCGAGCCATGTCCGTTGGACAGCACGAAGCGATCGCGATCGGGCCAGGTCGGATCGGCCGGATTGAATTTCAGGTGCCGCGTGAACAGTGCCGTGGCGATCTCGGCCATGCCCAGAGGCACGCCCTGGTGCCCCTCGCCCGCGCGAAGGATGGCGTCGATCGACAGGAAGCGGATCGCATCGGCCAACGACTGGGCGCTGGCCTGCCCCTCGCCCTCGACCGCTTGCGCGACCTCCGCCGCGACGTTCACGACAGCCAGCCCTTCAGCGTGCGGGCGATCGCCGCACTGGAGATGCCGTAGCGCTCGTGCAGCGTGGGCAGTGCGCCAGCGTCGAGGAATGCGTCGGGCAGCGCGATGCGGCGGAAGCGCGGCGTCACACCGGCGGTCAGCAGCGCGGTGGCCACGGCCTCGCCCAGGCCGCCGATCTCAGAGTGGTTCTCGGCCACCACGACCAGCCGGCCGCCACGGCCTGCCTCGCGCAGAATGGTCTCGACGTCGAGCGGCTTGACCGTGGGCACGTGCAGCACGGCAACATCGACCTGGTCGGCCGCCAGCGTGCGTGCGACATCGAGCGCGCGCATGGTCAGGATGCCTGACGAAATGACCAGCACATCGCGGCCATCGCGCAGCAACTGTGCCTTGCCGAGCTGGAACCGGTAACCGTATTCGTCGAGCACCAGCGGCACCTGGCCGCGCAGCAGCCGCATGTACACGGGGCCGCGATGCGCCGCGATGGCCGGCACCGCCTGTTCGATCTCGAGCGCATCGCACGGGTCGATCACCATCATGTTCGGCATCGCCCGCAGCAGCGCCAGATCCTCGGTGGCCTGATGGCTCGGTCCATAGCCGGTGGTCAGGCCCGGCAGCGCGCAGGCGATCTTGACGTTCAGATCCTCCTCCGCGATCGTCTGGTGAATGAAGTCGTAGGCTCGGCGCGAGGCGAACACCGCATAGGTCGTCACGAAGGGCGTGAAGCCCTCCTTGGCCATGCCGGCGGCCGCACCCATCAGCAACTGCTCGGCCATGCCCATCTGGTAGAAACGGTCGGGAAACGCCTGACCAAACAGGTGCAGGTCCGTGTACTTGGCCAGGTCGGCCGACATGCCGACGATGTCCTCGCGCTGCGCGGCCAGTTCGACCAGCGCATTGCCGAAAGGCGCGGCGCGCGTGCGCTGCCCTTCCCCGGCAATCGAGGCGATCATCGCCGAGGTCTTCAGGCGGGGCGCGTTGGCAGAGCTTCCGTTCATGCGGTCCTCCCGGCGTCCAGCGCCTTCAGCGCGAGCTGCCACTCCTCGGGCTCGACGCGGATGAAGTGGTTCTTGTCGCGCGATTCAAGAAACGGCACGCCGCGGCCCATCAAGGTGTCGCAGATGATCATGCGCGGCTGCGGCTGCGGATGATTGCGTGCGTTGTCGAACGCAGTGATCACCTGCGCCAGATCGTTGCCATCGATGCGCTGCGTGTACCAGCCGAAGGCGCGCATCTTGTCGGTCAGCGGCTCGAAGGCCATGACCTGGGTCGACGGGCCATCGGCCTGCTGGTTGTTGACATCGACGATCGCGATCAGGTTGTCGAGCTTCCAGTGCGCTGCCGACATCAACCCTTCCCAGATTGCGCCCTCGTCGAGCTCACCATCGGAAAACAGCGTGTAGACGCGCGCATTCGACCCCTTGCGCTTGAGCGCCAGCCCATGCCCGACCGCGATCGTCAGGCCCTGGCCGAGCGAGCCGCCCGACATCTCCATACCGGGCGTGTAGCTGGTCATGCCGGACATCGGCAGCCGGCTATCGTCGCTGCCGTAGGTTTCCATCTCCTCGCGCGGAAGGATGCCCGCCTCGACCAGCGCCGCGTACAGCGCAATTGCATAGTGGCCGTTAGAAAGCAGGAAGCGGTCGCGCCCTTCCCATGCCGGATCATCGGCGCGGAAACGCAGCGCGTCGCCATAGGCCACCGCCAGCACGTCGGCGATGTCCAGTGCCTGGCCGATGTAGCCCTGGCCCTGCACCTCGCCCATGAGCAGCGCGTTACGGCGAATCCGGTAGGCAGTGTCAGCCAGCCGCGCGAGGCGGTCCGGAGCGATCGTGGTCAATTCACTCTCCCCATGGAAGTGCAGTCAGCGCAGGATCATCGCGGGCACGTAGGAGAACAGCCCGAGGATGGCCAGCGCAACCACATAGAACGGAATCAGCTCGCGCACGGTCGCCCCCACCTTGACCTTGGCCAGCGAACTCGTGATGAACAACGTCGTGCCGACCGGTGGCGTGTACAGACCAATGGCAAGGTTGATCGTCATCATGATCCCGAGCTGGATCGGGTCCATGCCAATGCTCTGCGCGAGCGGTAGGAAGACCGGCGTCAGCAGCAGCACCGCTGCGGGCAGGTCGATGAACATGCCGCAGAACAGCATCAGCACATTCATCAACAGGATGACCATCCACCCCGATGACAGGTTTTCTCGGGCCCAGCGCACCACGCCGTCGGGCATCTGGTCGAAGGTGAGCAACCAGCCGACTGCCGCCGACGCCATGATGACCAGCAGCACGACGCCGGTCGCAAGGCCGGCCTCGGTAATCGCGACGTGTAGCCGACGCCAGCCGAGATCCCGATAGACGAGCGCCGACACGGCGCCGGCAAACAGCGTCGAGAGGACTGCCACCTCGGTCGGGGTGGCAATGCCGAAACGCAGGAACACGACAATCAGAACCGGCAGCAGCAGGGCCGGAACCGAGTACAGCAACTGGCGGCGAAAGACCGGCCAGTCGATCGGGCGCAACTCACGCGGGAAGTTCCGGCGCCGGCCGACCCACCAGCAGACCGCCATGAATCCAGCACACATCATCAGCCCGGGAAGAATCCCTGCGACGAAGAGCGCGGCGATCGACGCATTGGCCGTGAGCGCGAACAGGATCATCGGGATCGACGGCGGAATCAGGATGTCGATCGTGGCCGCCGCCGCAAGCGTGGCCGCCGAGAAGGCCGGCGGGTAGCCCAGTCGCTTCTGCCACGGGATCAGCAGCGAGCCGATCGCCGAGGCATCGGCCACCGCCGAACCGGAGACCCCCCCGAACAGCGTCGAGGACAGCACGCCGACCTGGCCGGGCCCGCCGTGGAAGCGGCCGATCAGCGTCGACAGCACGCCGACCAGCGCCTCGCCGAGCTTGCCGCCCATCATCAGCGTGCCAGTAAGCATGAAAAACGGAATCGCGATCAGCGGAAAGCTCTGCACCTGCGCGACCATCTGCTGGACCAGCAGATCCAGCGGCACACGATCCGAGGTCGCCGCTGCCGCCATCGAGGCAATCAGCAGCGCATGCGCAATCGGAACGGCGGCGACTGCAGCCAGCAAAAAAACGATCAGGATCAGCGCACTCATCGCGGCGTCTCCGGACTGCGTAGGTAGCGAGATCCGTGCGTCATGTGATGTTCAGCGGCGTCGACGCGTTGCTGCCGCCGGGCATGCGGGTCCAGCTGCGCCACGCCGATAGCAGGGCCAGCAGCGCCAGCATCAGCATGCCGGCCAGCACACAGCCATAGGTGACCGAACCCGGAACGCGCAGGATCGGGCTCTTCTCGTCATGGACGATGTCGAGCATCCGGAACGTGGCCCACGACAATGTCAGGTAGAGCGCGGCAACCGTCAGCCATACGAGGACGGAGGCGATCCGCTGCGCGGCAGGCGGCAAGCGGTCCATCAGAAACGCGGTCGTGATGTGGGCGCCATGCGCGGCGGCAAGCACGACACCGGACATCACGAGCCAGGGAAACAGGAGTTCCGGCACCTCGCTCGCCCACTGCAGGCTGGAGCCGGTCAGGTAACGCAGGATCGTGTTGGCGCACAGGATGACGAAGATCACCGTCATCGCAATCCACATCACGGTCTTGCAGAGCAGCGCGATGCCGCGATCGATCAGATCCATCGGGTCTCCGCCTCGGGTGCAGGCCGGCGCGTCCGCAGGCGCGCCGGCCAGTGAACTGCGGCTTACTTGGCGCGCGCGCCAGCGATCACCTTCTTGACGTAGTCGCCAATCGGGCTGGCCATCCACTTGTCGTCGACCTTCGACGTGGCCTTCTCGAAAGCAGCCTTGTCGGCCACGTCGACCCGCACCCCGAGCTTCTTGAGCTCGGCGATCAGCTTGTCATCGGACTCCTGCGACAGCTTGCGCTGAAGCGCAGTGGCTTCAGCGGCGGCCTCCCGCACCAGCTTGCGGTCTGCCTCCGACAGGCGGTCCCAGCTGCGCTTGCTCATCAGAAACGGCGTCATTTCGTACTTGTGACCCGTGAGCGAAATGAACTTCTGAACTTCGTACAGCTTGGATGCGTGGATGTTCATCAGCGGGTTTTCCTGGCCGTCGACCACGCCCTGCTGGAGCGCCACATACAGTTCGGCGAACTTGATCTGCTGCGCCTCGGCGCCGAGCGACTGCATGATGTCCACGGTCACCGGGTCCGGCGGCGTGCGCATCTTCATGCCCTTCAGATCCTCGGGCTTGAGGATCGGCTTCTTGCTGTTGGACATGTGGCGAATGCCGTTATCCCAGTAGCCCAGCACGACCATGCCCTTGTCGAGGGTCTTCTGTGCCAGCTCCTGGCCGAGCGGGCCATCGAGCAGCTTCCACGCCTGCCCGAGGCTGCCAAACAGGAACGGCATGCCGAAGGCCGAGTACTCGGGCACGACACCCGAGACCGCACCCTGCGAGTTGGCACTGATGTCGAGTGCGCCGGTACGCAGCGCGGTCACCATCGCAGCGTCATCGCCGAGCTGGGCTGATGGCGACACCGTAACTTCGATCCGGCCGCCGGACTTCTGCTTGAGCACCTCGGCGAACTTCACCGACGCCTCGTGGCGCGGATTACCGGGAGCGGCACCGTGGCCGAGCGACAGCTTGACCTGCTGGGCAAGCGCCGAGCCGCTGAACATCGCGATGCTGAGCGCCAGGGGAACGAGAGCGAGTGAACGACGTTTCATTGGAGTCTCCGGAACATGCCCGGCCGGGCACTTGGTTTTCATCGAACCCCGCATCGTGTTGGCGCGCGCGCCGGCTGCGGGTCCTGCCTGCAAAAGGAATCAGTGAATCAGCATCCCGCCGTTGACATCGAGCGTGACACCGGTGCAGTACTTGGACAGGTCGCTCGCGAGAAACACCACGGCACCAGCAACATCGTCGGGCTCGCCGATTCGCGCCAGCGGAATCTGCTCGAGGATCCCGGCCTTGCGGTCCTCGGGGATCTTGCCCTTGTTGATGTCGGTGGCGATCAGTCCGGGGGTAATCGAGTTGACGCGAATGCCATCGACGCCGTACTCACGCGCCATCGCGCGCGCCAGCCCGAGCACGCCGGCCTTGGCTGCCGAATAGTGCGGACCGCCCAGAATGCCACCGCCGCGCTGCGCCGACACCGACGAGATGCAGATGATCGATCCGCTGTGCTGCGTGCGCATCGCCGGCAGGAAGGCCTGCGATGCCAGCAGCGTGCCGCGCAGGCTGACGTCGAGCACCGCTTCATAGTCAGCCTCGGTGATGTCAAGCGTCTTGCGCGGCTGCGTGATGCCGGCGTTGTTCAGCAGGATGTCGACGCGGCCATAGCGGGCCAGAACGGCCGCAGCCGCTGCCTCGCAGCTCGCCTTGTCGGTCACGTTGGCCACGACACCCAGATGATCGGGCCCGAGCCGTGCGGCCGCTCCCGCTGGATCGGCTTCCGCCAGATCGAGGATCACCACCCTGGCGCCATGCGCAGCAAGCATTCGCGCGCTGGCGAATCCGAGGCCATTGGGGCCCGCGCCGCCGGTGACCACCGCCACCCTGTTGGCAAGCAGCATCTGACTGTCTCCCATGTTGTTGTGTCAAAGCGGGACGCAGTATTCCCAAGTGCTGCAGATGGCGGCAAGCGATACTATTTCAGTCCATGCTGAATATTCGTCATGCTGTGACGCACCAATGCCCTCGCTGCCGCCACTGACAACCTTGCTGGCTTTCGAGTCTGTTGCACGGCGCCGCAGTTTCGCGCTGGCCGCGGCGGAAATGAACCTGACCGCTTCGGCGGTCAGTCATCAGATCGCGCGGCTCGAGCAATTTCTGGGTACCCGACTGTTCGATCGCGGCCCGCATGGCGTACGCCTGAGCGCCGACGGCGAGGCCTACCTGCAGCGCGTGGCCGGCGCCATCGGCGCAATCGGCTCAGCGACAGAAGATCTCCGTCAGGGTGTGCGCCACAGCCTCTACGTACACGCCAGCCCGAGCTTCGCCAGCCTCTGGCTGATGCCGCGCCTGGCCGACTTCGCCAACGCTCACCCGGATGTCTCGCTGTTCCTGTCGGCTTCGCCGAGTCACAGCAACTTCGCCCTCGGTCAGACCGATCTCGACATCCGCTACGGCATTCCGGCCTGGCCCGATCTGGTCGTGCAGCCGATTTTCCGCGAGCGCATCCTGCCGCTGGCCAGTCCGGCACTGGTGGCGCGGCACTGCCCGCAGGTGCCGACGGATCTGCTGCGGATGCCACTGATTCAGAGCACGGTTGGCATCATCCAATGGACAGACTGGCTCGCTGCGCGCGACGTTCGGCCGGCGCCCGAGCGCTACGCGCTGCGCTTCGACCGCGCACAGCTTGCACTCGATGCCGCCGTCCAGGGCCTTGGCGTGGCGCTGGAGAGCAACCGGATTGCCGCGCCGCATATCGAGGAAGGCCGGCTGGTGCCCGTGTTCGACCCCCAATGGTCGATCGGCATCGAAGGACACTTCATTGTGTATCCGGCCCGACACAAACGCCGCCCCGAAGTCGAGAGCTTCATCGACTGGCTCGGCGTGCAGGCCCGCGACTGCCGCGATCCGCTCGCGCTGGTGCCGAGCTACTGATCGCGCTGTCACGGCCGCGCAATGCGGCGCTGCAACAGGAAGATCGGCATATCGCGTAACCTTCGGACGGTTCCCGCTGCGAACCTGCCATGATCGTCCGCATCATCTCCATCCTGTTTCCGCTGTTCTCGATCGCCGCCCTCGGCTACGTGATCGGTCGCCTGCTCAAGCCCGATCTGTCGCAGGCAAACAAGCTGAACATGGATGTGTTCATCCCCGCGCTGGTTTTCGCGGCGCTGGCGAGCAAGGACTTCCGCATTGCCGAGTACCTGCCGCTGATGGTGGCAACGGTCGGGGTGGTCGTCGGCTCGGGCGTGATCGGCTGGCTGGTGGCACGCTCGGCCGGCATCGAGCCCAAGACGCTGGTACCGCCGATGATGTTCAACAACTGCGGCAATCTCGGCCTGCCGCTGGCGGTGCTGGCGTTCGGCGAGGTCGGCCTGGCCCCCGCGGTCGTGATGTTCATGACCTCCAACGTCATTCACTATTCCTATGGCGCGTGGCTGCTCGACCATGAGACACGACTGCGCGACCTGTGGAAGTCGCCCTCGATCATCGCCACCGCAGCAGGCATCGCAGTGAGCCTGACCGGCTATCAGGTGTGGCCGCCGCTGCTGACCTCGATCAAGATGGTGGGCGACATCTGCGTGCCGCTGATGCTGTTCGCGCTGGGCGTGCGGCTGGCCGACTCGCGCATCTCAGCGCTCGGATTCGGCCTGTTCGGCGCCGCGCTGCGCCCGCTCACCGGCATGGCGCTGGCGCTGCTGCTTATCGCGCTGATCGACCTGCCGCCGCGTGAGAAAGGGCTGCTGCTGGTGTTCGGCGCCTTGCCGCCTGCCGTGCTGACCTTCATGTTTGCCGAGCGCTACAACCAGGAACCCGACAAGGTTGCCTCGATGGTGCTGCTGGGTAACGTCGCAGCGATCGTATTCCTGCCGATCGCGCTGGCGATCGCGCTGCACTAGGACTGCGCTCCTAGATCAGCAGCGCGGCGATGAAAATGCCGATCATCGTGAACACGATCGCGATCTTGGCGACCGTGCCGACCAGCAGGCCGATCCAGGTCGCCACGCCGACGTGACCGGCGCGCAGCGCGTCGCGGTGGCCAAGGAACTCGCCGACGGCGGCCCCGACCAACGGCATGAACAGCAGGCCGATGAAGCCGGTGAAGATGCCGAGCACCGTGCCAATGGCCGCCCCAATCAGCCCCAGCCGGGTCGCGCCGGCACGCTTGGCCGCAAGCGTCGAGGCCAGGTAGTCGATCACGAAGGCAATCACCGCCAGCGCACCCAGCACGCCCAGCGTCAGGCCGCCAATCCGCGCAAAGTCGTCGATCCACGCGGCCAGCAGAATGCCCAGGAACACGAATACCACGCCGGGCAGCGCCGGCAGCACGACGCCGGCCACGCCCACTGCGATCAGCAGCACCGCGACGACCCAGAGCGCGATCTCCATGCGCTGCTCAACCGTGCTTCAACACAAGTGACTCGACCATGCTGCCGACGCTCTTGCAACTGTCGGTCAGCGACTCAAGCAGTTCATACATGGCCTTGAGCTTGACCATCTGACGCGCATCCGGTTCCTCGCGGAACAGTCGCGACATGGCCGCGCGCATCACGTGGTCGGCCTGCGACTCCAGTTCATCGACCTCGCTGCACAGCGAGAGGATCTGCTGCGGCGCCTGCATCCGTTCCAGGCCCTCGATCGCGGCCTGCAGCCGCTGCGCGCTTTCGACTGCCAGTTCGGCCAGGCGAATCGCCTCGGGTGTCACGCGCGTCACGTGATACAGGTGCAGCGATTGCGCCGCGTCTTCGGCCAGATCGAGCACGTTGTCGATGCTGTTGGCCAGCTCGTAGACCACGGTCCGTCCAAACGGCGGGAACATGCTGCGCGCCAGACCGGCCCGAACATCGTCCATCACGCTGTCGGCGCGCTTTTCCAGCGCTTCCACCTGCCGCACCCGGCCCTGCGTGTCCGTTACGTCATGCAGCAGTGCCAGCAGCGTCTGCAGTGCCTCGGTCGCAAGCGCCGCGTGCGCAGAGAAAAGCGGGAAGAAGCGTCGATCCACCGGCCGCAGCGCGCGCAACACCCGGCGCGACATCCGCCTGCGACCGACCCCGTCGGCCACCCGCTCGGCCGATGCCTCGGCATCAATGCTCTTCGCCATGACGACCCGGACTAGAACGGCGAGGCGGCGATGCTGCCGCCGGAGGCCAGGTTGTCGAAACGCGTCAGCGCCCCGGCAAAGCGCAGGTTCAGGCGCCCGGTAGGCCCGTTACGCTGCTTGAGGATCAGCACCTCGGCCACGCCCTTGTCTGGTGTGTCCGGGTTGTAGAACTCCTCGCGGTACAGCGCAAAGATGACGTCGGCGTCCTGCTCGATCGCCCCGGATTCGCGCAGGTCGCTCATCACCGGCCGCTTGTCGGTGCGCTGCTCGACCGTACGGTTCAGCTGCGACAGCGCGATCACCGGCACCTTGAGTTCCTTGGCCAGCGCCTTCAGCGAGCGGCTGATTTCAGAGATTTCCGTCGCCCGGTTTTCGCCCTGTCCGTTGGCCGACATCAGTTGCAGGTAGTCGATGACAATCAGCCCGAGCTGACCGCAGACCCGCGCCTGACGCCGTGCACGCGCCCGCAGGTCGATCGAATTGAGCGCAGGCGTCTCGTCGATGTACATCTGCGCGTCGTGCATCTTCTGCATCGTGGCGGTCAGCCGCGGCCAATCCTCGTCGAGCAGGCGGCCGGTGCGCAGCCGCTGCTGGTCGATCCGGCCGACCGAACTGAGCATGCGCAGCGCCAGTTGAGGCGATCCCATTTCCATCGAGAAGATCAGCACCGGCATGCCCTGGTCGATGGCCACGTGCTCGGCGATGTTCACCGCAAGCGTGGTCTTGCCCATCGAGGGCCGGCCGGCCACGATGATCAGATCACCCTTCTGGAGCCCTGCGGTCATCTTGTCGATATCGACATAGCCGGTCGGCACGCCAGTGACATCTGACGCATTGGGCGTCTCGTACAGTTCCTGGATGCGCTCGACCACGCCGACCAGCAGCGAGTCGAGCCGCAGGAAGCCCTGCTTGCCACGTGCGCCAGCCTCGGCGATCTGGAACACCGCCGACTCGGCCTCGTCGAGGATCTGCTTGGTTTCCTTGCCCTGCGGATTCAGCGCGGTGGTGGTGATGTCCTCGCCCACGCTCACCAGCCGCCGCAGCACGGCGCGATCGCGGACGATCTCGCCGTAGCGACGGATATTGGCTGCCGACGGCGTGTTCTGCGCCAGCGCGTTCAGGTACGGCAGCCCGCCGGCGTCTTCGTCCTTGGCCGCATTCTGCAAGGCCTCGAACACAGTGATCACATCGGCCGGCCGGCTCTGGTCGATCAGGCGACCAATCGCCGCGAAGATCAGCCGATGGTCATGCCGGTAGAAGTCGTCGGCCGACAGCAGGTCGGCGATCTTGTCCCAGGCCTGGTTGTCCAGCAGCAACCCGCCGAGCACCGACTGCTCGGCTTCGATCGAGTGCGGCGGCGTGCGCACTGCCGCCAGTTGCGGGTCGGTAGGCTCGATCATTGGAGAGGCGACACAAACTCAAAGTGGAGCAGACGTTCAGTCTACAAGGGCGCACGGCGCAGCGACGCTACCGGCCGCGCCGCCACAAAACAAAACGGCATGCACCGAGGTGCATGCCGTCTGTCGAGTACCGGGTCGTTGCCGAAGCGACGACCGAGGCAGGCATCAGCCCGCTTCGGCCACCACGTTGATGGCCAGTTCCACCACCACGTCGGTATGCAGGGCGACCGACACCTTGTGCTCGCCCAGCGTCTTGAGCGGGCCCTGCGGCATCCGCACCTGCGCCTTTTCAACGCTGAAACCCTGCTTGCCCAGCGCCTCGGCGATGTCGAAGTTGGTGACTGAACCGAACAGCCGGCCATCGACACCGGCCTTGGCGCCGATCTGCACGGCTTGACCCGTCAGCTTCTCGCCCACGGCCTGCGCGGCAGCCAGCTTGTCGGCCTGGGCCTTTTCAAGTTCGGCGCGACGCGCCTCGAATTCCTTGATCGCCGAATCGGTGGCGCGCTTGGCCTTGCCTTGCGGGATCAGGAAGTTGCGGGCGTAACCCTGACGCACCTTGACCACATCGCCAAGGCTGCCGAGGTTCACCACTTTTTCCAGAAGGATGATCTGCATGTTGAACTCCTCGACTGCTTAGTGGTTGTCGCTGAACGGCAGCAGCGCCAGGAAGCGGGCGCGCTTGATGGCCGTGTCGAGCTGGCGCTGATAGTGCGCCTTGGTGCCGGTCAGGCGCGCCGGCATGATCTTTCCGTTGTCGCCGATGAAGTCGCGCAGCGTGTCGACATCCTTGTAGTCGATCTGCTCCACACCCTCGACCGTGAAGCGGCAGAACTTCTTGCGCTTGAACAGCGCGTTCTGCTGCCCCGGGCGGCGTCCGCCCTTGCCCTTGCCTTTGCCCTTGCCTGGGCCGCGTCCGAATGCCATGTCAATCCCCTTGAATCCGTTGATAGTCCGTGATGTGAATCCGCAATCGCTGGCTGCGACGGCTGACCGGTGCGATGAATCCGTCGATGTCGAGCAGCGTGCCGAGTTCGATCTGCCCGAACGTCTGCGCCACCGCGCCCACCGCGATCGCCGAAAACTCGAAGTCCAGTTGCCGCTGCCCGCCACCTTCGCTGACGGCGCCGCTGAATGCCAGCTTCGCCTCCGCGACCGCGATGCCTGCCGGCGTGTAGCGCAACGCCGTCCGTTCGACGACCCGCGCCTGCAGCCGGATGCGGTTCAAGAACTCCTGCTTCCGATCGGTCGAGCCGCTGCGCTCAGGCTGCCGCTGCTGCTGCCGCTGCCGGCGCCGCCGCTGCGGCCGCCTCGGCCGAAGCCTTCTTGGCTTCCTCGCGCTCGACCACCTTCATCATCGGCGAAGCGCCGGTCTCGGCCTTCTTCATGCCGACGGTCAGGTGGCGCAGCACCGCATCGTTGTAGCGGAAACCGCTCTCGATCTCGTCGAGCGTAGCCTTGCCGCACTCGACATTCATCAGCACGTAATGGGCCTTGACCAGCTTGTCGATCGGATAGGCCAGCTGACGCCGACCCCAGTCCTCGACACGATGGACCTGGCCGCCCTGGGCTGCGATCAGTGCCTTGTAGCGATCGATCATCGCCGGCACCTGCTCGCTCTGGTCCGGATGGACGATGAAGCAGATTTCGTAGTGACGCATGCACGCTCCTTGTGGATGCAAGCCGCCCCGGGTGCATGCAGCTTCGCGAAGAACCATCTACGCGTGCTGCTCGGGTGCGGCAAGGTCATGTTTCGCCCGGATCCGACATGGATCGAGTCGCGAAACACGAAAAGCCCATGATTGTAGCCTGTCCGGCCGGGCACGGGCAAAACGGGCAGCGACCGACGGCTCAGGCGGGGGCGCCGGCCGTACCGGGCGGCAGTCGCCGATCCATCAGCGCAAACCACAGCGGCGGGACGAGTGCTGCCAGCACCAGCGTCGGATAGCC
>CAZTUT010000002.1:8445-33693 GCA_964616395.1 uncultured Burkholderiaceae bacterium | reverse complement strand
TCAGCGCAAACCACAGCGGCGGGACGAGTGCTGCCAGCACCAGCGTCGGATAGCCGGCCGGCAACTGCGGCGCCTCCGGGATCGAGCGCAGCGTCTCGAATGGCCGCTCGACGTGCGCATGATGATCCGAGTGCAACTGCAGGTTGAAAAGCAGCCAGTTGCTGACGATGAAGTCGGCATTCCACGAATGCTGCGGACCCACGGGCTCGACCCGGCCATCGGCCAGGCGCTGCCGCCGCAGTCCGTAGTGCTCGATGTAATTGACCGTTTCCAGCAGCACGACTGCCATCGCGGCCTGCCCCACGAGGAAGCCCACGGCCGCCGGGCCCCAGGCAAGACCTGCCGCCGCCAGCAGCAGCAACGACATGACGCTGCCGGCAATCACCCAGTTGGAAGGATGCAGCGCGCTGCGTCCAAGCCGCTGCAGGCGCATTGCTTCAAGCCGCCAGGCATGCTGCAAGGAGCCCACGATCGATCGCACGACGAAGCGGTACACCACCATGCCGCGCGGCGCACTTGCCGGGTCTGCCGAGGTTGCCACGCGCACGTGATGGCCACGGTTGTGCTCGACGTAGAAGTGTCCGTAGCCCACGCTGACCAGCAGCAGCCGCGACAGCCAGCGGTCGAGCCGGCCTGCCCGGTGGCCAAGTTCATGGGCAATCGTGATGCCTGCGCCTCCGGTCACGGCGCCCACTGACAGCGCGAGCACGAACCCCTCAAGCGGCGTCAGGTGCGGCACCGCGGATGCGGTGACGCCAAGCAGGACAGCCTGCAGCGGTACCGCGGCCCGCACTACCCAGCGCGCCGCCGGTCCGGGCAGATCGATCATCCGCCGGCCGGCCGGCATCCGGCCGATGGCGGCATCCAGAACAGGAATCAGCACGAAGTTGAACGCCAGCGGCAGCCAGAGCAGACCGCTGGCAAGGCCGATCAGCGGAAGCAGCATCAGCAGCACGAGCATGCCAGCCACAATGCCGATCTGCACAGACCGCCTGACGAACGCGAGACACATGTGCAGATGCTGCGCCGAACTGGCGCCGCATTCAAGCACTTGCGTCAAGCAATGCGCAGGCGACGACGCGAATCAGGCCGCCTTGCGAACTGCCCGCTGCCGTACCGTCTCGAACAGGCACACACCGGAGGCGACCGAGACGTTCAGGCTTTCAACCGCGCCGGCCATCGGAATGCGTGCCAGCCAGTCGCACTTTTCGCGCGTGAGCCGCCGCATGCCCTCGCCTTCAGCGCCCAGCACCCAGGCGATCGGGCCGGTCAGGTCGAGGTCGTAGACCGAACGCTCGGACTCGCCGGCCGCACCGGCGATCCAGATGCCGGCCTGCTTGATCTCCTCCATCGCACGCGCCAGGTTGGTCACCTGCACCAACGGCGTGCTCTCGGCTGCGCCCGCGGCCGCCTTGGCGACAATCGCGGTCATGGCCGCCGAGCGGTCGCGCGGGACGATCACGGCAGCCGCACCGGCCGCATCGGCAGTGCGCAGGCAGGCGCCGAGATTGCGGGGATCGGTGACGCCGTCGAGCAACAGCAGCATCGTGCGGGCGTCGGCCGCGGCCAGCACATCGTCGAGCGACCGATGCAGCGCGCGCGTCGGCGCGCACAGCGCCACCACGCCCTGATGCGGCACCGACCCGGCCAGCGCGGCCAGCCGGCGCGCATCCGCGTGCATGACGCGTACGCCAGCAGCCTCGGCCTGATCGCACAGCCGCCGCATCCGCGCGTCGTGCCGCTGCGGATCCACGTACAGCACCTCGATCGACTCCGGCGCGCTGCCGAGCCGTGCCGCCACCGCATGAAAGCCGACCAGCGCCTGCCGCTCGGGCGACGCCTCGCGCGCCCCGCTCATCGCCGCCCCCGGCTGCGCGCGCGGTTCAGCCCGGACGATCCGCCGCCGCCCTTGTCACGCCGTCCGCTGCCGTGGCTGCTCCGTCCCTGAGTACGTTCGACGCGCGCGCGGCGCTCCTCGACGCTCTCGCCCTTGCGCTTGTCCTTGCGCGCCGGCGCAGGCTCGGCCTCGCCGGCGATCAGCGCCTTGCGCTCCTGCTCGCGCACCAGCCGGAACTCGATCCGTCGCGCCTCGAGGTCCACCCGGGCCACCTGCACCGTGACGCGGTCGGCAAGCCGGTAGCGAATGCCGGTGCGCTCGCCACGCAGTTCATGCAGCGGCTCGTTGAACGTGAAGTACTCGCTGCCCAGCTCCGACACATGCACCAGCCCCTCGACGAACAGGTCGTCGAGCACGACGAAGACACCGAACGGCACGACCGCGCTGACCGTACCGCTGAAGGTCTCGCCCACCCGCTCGCGCATGTAGTAGCTCTTCAGCCAGGCCTCGACGTCGCGCGAGGCATCGTCGGCGCGGCGCTCGTTGGCCGAACAGATCAGGCCGAGCTTCTCCCAGACCGCGATGCCCGCGGGCTGGCGTCCGGCCGGCCGGGCTGCGGCAACCGGAATACGCCCGCCCTTGCCGCGCGGCATCGGCAGCGGCGCGTCATCGCCGGCGGCGATCTTCGGCGCATAGACGCTCCGCGCCAGCACCGCCTTGATGGCGCGATGAACGAGCAGGTCTGGATAGCGCCGGATCGGCGAGGTGAAGTGCGCGTAGGCCTTGTAGCTGAGCCCGAAGTGGCCAACGTTGTGCGGGCTGTAAACAGCCTGCTGCATCGAGCGCAACAGTACGGTCTGCAGCAGTTGCTGATCAGGGCGGCCGACAATGCGTGTGAGCAGATCGGCGTAATCGGCCGAGCCTGGCTTATCGCCGCCGCCCAGAGTCAGGCCGAGCGACTTGAGAAGCGAATGCACGTTGGCCAGCCGGTCCGGCGACGGCCCCTCGTGCACCCGGTACAGCACCGGATGACGATTGCGCGCCAGCAGGTCGGCCGCGCAGACGTTGGCCGCCAGCATGCACTCCTCGATCAGCTTGTGCGCGTCGTTGCGGGTGCGCGGCACGATCTTCTCGATCCGGCCATTGGCGTCGCAGACGATGTAGGTCTCGGTGGTCTCCAGGTCGAGCGCGCCGCGCTTGACGCGCGCCTGCGCCAGCACCTTGTACAGCGCGTACAGGTCCCGCAGGTGTGCGCTCAGCGGCGCGAGCCGGTGCGCGGCGGCGCTGTCGGGCAGCGACAGCGCATCCCAAACCTCGGTGTAGGTCAGGCGTGCGTGTGAATGGATCACCGCCGGATAGAACTGATAGGCGCCGATCTCGCCCTGCGCGGAGATCACCATGTCGGCCACCATCACCAGCCGATCGACCGCCGGGTTGAGCGAGCACAGGCCGTTGCTCAGCTTCTCCGGCAGCATCGGGATCACCCGGCGCGGGAAGTACACCGAAGTCGAGCGGTTCTGCGCTTCGGCGTCGATCGCATCGCCGGGCAGCACGTAGTGGCTGACATCGGCAATCGCCACCAGCAGCCGCCACTTGCGGCCGCGTCCATCCATCGGCTCGCAGTAGACCGCATCGTCGAAGTCCCGCGCATCTTCGCCATCGATGGTGACAAAGGGCACGTCCCGCAGATCGACGCGCTGCTTCAGATCGCGCGCCTGGACTCGCTCCGGCAGCTTGAGCGCTACGCCCGTCACCGCCGGCGAAAACTCGTGCGGCACCGCGAATTTGCGCACCGCGATCTCGATTTCCATGCCCGGATCGTCGACCGCGCCAAGCACCTCGATCACGCGCCCCATCGGCTGCACGTGACGCTGCGGTTGCTGGACAATTTCGACCACGACGACCTGTCCCGGCTCGGCATCGAGCGCAGCGCCGGGCGGCACCAGGATGTCATGGCTGATGCGCTGATCCTCGGGCACGACGATGGTCACGCCGCGCTCGTTGAGGAACCGCCCCACCAGCGTGTTGGTCCGGTGCTCGATGACCTCGACGATCTCGCCTTCCTGGCGGCCACGCCGGTCCAGCCCGGCCAGCCGTGCCAGCACGCGGTCGCCGTGCAGCACCTTGCTCATCTCGTGCTCGGGCAGCGCCAGGTCCGGAGCACCATCGTCACGAATCAGGAAGCCGAAGCCATCGCGATGCCCCTGCACCTGACCGGAGACCAGATTGGCGCGCGCTGCCACCAGCAGCAGGCCGGCGCGATTGCGCACCAGCTTGCCGCCCCGTTCGAGTTCGGCCACATCGGCATCGAACTGCACCCGCGCCGCATCGGTCACCTTCAGGCGCTGCGCCAGGTCGTCGGGCGTCAGCGGCGAGCGCGCACGCGTGATCTCGGTGAGGATGTCATCGCGGCTCGGCGGCTGCGCGGTGGTTGAAGCTTTGCTGGGTGACACGATGTTTCGCTTTCCGGCGCGAGCCAAGATGTCAATTTGACACCCCCGGCTCGCACATTACAATTCGCCTCCTGCAAGCCCAGATGGCGGAATTGGTAGACGCACTAGTTTCAGGTACTAGCGCCGCAAGGTGTGGAGGTTCGAGTCCTCTTCTGGGCACCAATTAGAAAGCCGGTTCGCCGCAAGGCCAACCGGCTTTTTTCTTTACCAGCCTGCGGCCTCGTCCGGCCACAGGCAGTCAGTTCGAAGGCGCTCGGCCGCGCAGCCGCGCGGTCAGTTGCGGCGGCCGCAGCGCATCGTATTCCTCGAAAGGCTGATGGATCCACGGGCTCGACTCGAGGTACTGAACAAAGTAATCGGGGCGGAAGGTCGACACCCCCTTGTACCAGAGCACCGCGGTGCGTACATCGGTCACGCCGGGAAACCGCTGCTTCAGATGCTCGATCACGCGGCCCATGGTGACGCCGGAATCGACCAGATCATCGACCAGCAGCACCTTGCCGGCGATCTCACCACCGGTCTTGGTGATGAACTCGCCAATGTCGAGCCTCCCCTGCTCGGTGCCCGCTGCCTCGCGGTACGAGCTGGCGGCCAGAATCGCAAGCGGCATGTCGTAGACGCGCGAGATCACGTCCCCAATGCGTAGCCCGCCGCGCGCCAGGCACAGGATGGCATCGAACTTGTAGCCGGACTCGTAGATCTGCGCGATCAACTGCTCGATCAGGCCGTGATAGTCGTCCCAGGTGACGTACAGGTCTTTCATGCGTGAGTTCCGTGAACAGGCCGCGCTGGCTCAGTCGGCGAATGGGTGGCGAAGCATGATGGTCTGATCGCGATCGGGGCCGGTCGACACCATGTCGAGCGGGACGCCAGTCACTTCGGCCAGACGGTCAAGGTAGCGGCGCGCGTTGGCCGGCAAGCGGTCCCACGACTGCACACCGAATGTTGATTCATTCCAGCCCGGAAAGTCTTCATAGATGGGCTCGCACTGCGCGACCTCATCCGCCCCAAAAGGCAGGATGTCGACGACACTGCCGCGGAAGCGATAGCCAGTGCACAGGCGCACAACGGGCATGCCGTCGAGCACATCGAGCTTGGTGATGCACAGGCCAGTGGTGCCGTTGAGTTGCACCGAGCGGCGCAGCGCGGCGCCGTCGAACCACCCGCAGCGACGTGGACGGCCGGTGACGGCCCCGAACTCCTTGCCGCGGGTGCGCAACAGTTCCCCGGTTTCCTCGAGGAGTTCGGTGGGGAACGGCCCGGAGCCCACCCGCGTCGAGTAAGCCTTGGTGATGCCGAGCACGTAGTTGAGGCACTGCGGCGCCACGCCCGCCCCGGCCGACGCCGCACCCGCCACCGTATTGCTCGACGTCACGTACGGATAGGTCCCGTGATCGACGTCGAGCAGCGTGCCCTGCGCACCCTCGAACAGCAGCCGACGGCCGGCGGCCATCTCGGCATTCAGCCGGTAGGACACGTCGGTGATCATCGGCTTCAGCCGTTCGGCCAGCGCAAGAGTCCGATCGATCACGCCATCGGCATCCACGGCCGAGGCGTTCAGGTAACGGGTGAGCACGAAGTTGTGATAGTCGAGCGCCTCGCGCACCAGATCACCGAAACGGGACGGATCGAACAGATCCTGGGCCCGCACCGCGCGGCGCGCGACCTTGTCTTCATAGGCAGGACCAATGCCGCGACCGGTCGTGCCGATCTTGCCGGCGCCCTTCCGTTCCTCACGCGCCTTGTCGAGCGCCACGTGGTAGTCGAGGATCAGCGGGCAGTTGCCGCTGATGGACAGCCGCGGCGCGCAGTCGATGCCGGCTGCCTTCAGTTCGTCCATCTCGCCCAGCAGCGCCGGCGGCGAAAGCACCACGCCGTTGCCGATATAGCAGTGGACATCCGGCCGCAGGATGCCCGAAGGTATCAGCCGCAGGATGGTCTTGACGCCATTGATCACCAGCGTGTGCCCGGCGTTATGGCCGCCCTGGAACCGCACCACACCTTGCGCCTGCTCGGTCAGCCAGTCGACGATCTTGCCCTTGCCCTCGTCGCCCCACTGGGTGCCGATGACGACCACGTTCTTTGCCATTGCTTCCTCGATTAGCGGGTGCGCTGCTCGCGCACCACCACCTGCCATTGTCCGCCGATCTGGCGCAACTCGAATGGCGCGACGTCATCGCCAGGGAGCTCTTCGTCCCCAAGCTGCTGGATCACGATCTCGCCTTCGGCGCGCAGCCCGTCGATCATCGCGGCGAGCTTGTTGTCACTGGACACCGGAGCGAGGATCGCGCGTCGGACCGCTGCGACGTTGCCCCGGGTCAACTCCCGCATGTCGATCGAGAAACCCGTGGCCGGACGCGCGCGACCGAAGGCCCGGCCGATGTCGTCGTAGCGGCCGCCACGCAGCAGCGCCGCCGCCGAATCGCCATACGCTGCAAAGTTCACCCCGGTGTAGTAACGGTAGCCGTGCAGATCGGAGAGATCGATCGTGACCGAATCCGCGGCAGCACGCTCGACGAGCACAGCGAGGTCATCGAGCGCCTGCGAAATCGGCGCAGACGCGGGCAGAACACCGCGGGCCGCCGCCAGGACCTCGGCAGGGTCGCCGTGCAGTCGAGTCAGCGCAATCAGTGCGTCGCGCGTGGCCGACCGGAGCGGGGAAACCAGCGTGCGCAGCGCTGGCACATCCTTGGCACCGAGCGCCAGCAGCAAGTCATCAACATTTGCGGCGGCTGCCGGATCCGAGGCGATCAGCGCCCGGGCGATCCCCGTGTGGCCAAGGTCGAACTGGATTCGCGCGACACCGGCGCGCCGCAGTGACTCGACGGCAAGCCGCTGAATCTCTGCATCGGCCTCAACGCCGGCATAGCCGTACATCTCAGCGCCAACCTGCAGCGGCTCGCGCGACGCCAGCGGATGGGCCGGCCGTGTGTGCAGCACCGCGCCGGCATAAGAAAGTCGCACGACGCCCGATCGATTCAGGATGTGTGCATCGATGCGGGCTGTCTGCGGCGTGATGTCGGCACGCAACCCGAGCTGCCGGCCGGACAACTGATCGACAAGCTTGAAGGTGCGCAGGTCGAGATCGCGCCCGGTGCCGGTCAGCAGCGAGTCAAGGTACTCGACCAGCGGCGGGATCACCTGTTCGTAGCCGTAGCCTCGATACAGATCGAGCAATTCGCGCCGCAGCCGCTCGATCTGCGCCGCCTCGACGGGAAGCACATCAGCAATACCTTCAGGCAGCAACCAGCGCGACATGGGCAAAGGAGGAGCGCGGGTGGATCGTACGGCGGAGCGGATGCCGTCCGCTCAGGCGATCAAGAGGCCGACGAGCAGTCCGCCACCGACCAGCGACAGGCCGATGAAACGGATCTGCCCGTCGCTGAGCGCCAGCAGGCGCCGGAACATGTCGCGCCAGGCGGCCGGCGCGACCAGCGGCATCAGTCCTTCAAGGACAAGCATCAACGCCAGCGCCAGTCCGATCGACGAAGCCACAACAGCGATATCCGCGTCCGCTCAGCGCGCGGGCCGGCCCGGCGTTGGCGACTTCATGTACTTGAAGAAGTCGGACGACGGATCGACCACCAGCACGTCGCTGCGGTTGCGGAAGCTGGCGCGATAGGCCTCAAGGCTGCGGTAGAAGTTGAAGAACTCCGGATTCTGGCCGAACGACTGCGCGTAGATCGCAGAGGCCTTGGCATCACCCTCGCCCTTGAGCGTTTGCGCCTGCTTGTAGGCCTCGGCCAGCAAGACTTCGCGCTGCCGATCTGCATCGGCGCGGATCTTTTCGCCTTCGGCAGAGCCGATCGAGCGTTGTTCGTTGGCGACGCGCTTACGCTCCGCCTCCATCCGGCGGAACACCGAGTCGGAGATCTCGGGCACGAAGTCCACCCGCTTCAGTCGCACGTCGACGATCTCGACGCCGACTTCCTTGACGCGCTCCTGGACAGCGACGCGAATCTCTTCCATCGCCTTGTCGCGCTCGCGCGAGGTGACGTCATTGACGGTGCGCTTGTTGACCGCCTGGTTCAGCGCGTCGCGCACCAGCGTGTTGATCCGTTCCTGGGCTGCGCGCTCGTTGCCGAGGAAGCTGACCCAGTAGCGGCGCGGGTCCTGGATGCGCCACTTGACGAACGAATCGACCAGAAGATTCTTCTTCTCCGAGGTCTGCACGCGGTCAGGCTGGGGCGTGTCGATCGTCAGGATGCGCTTGTCCAGATACACCACGTTCTGGAAGGGCGGCGGCAGCTTGAAATGCAGCCCCGGCTCCGAAATGACTTCCTTGATCTGGCCAAGCGCAAACACGACCGCGAACTGACGCTGGTCGACGATAAACGCGCAGGCGCGAAACAGCACAGCGGCGAGAACAACCGCAACGATGGTGCCGACGATCTTGTTCATGTCGTCTCCTCAGCGCGGTTCGCGGTCGCGACTGCGCGCGCCGTCGCGAGTTCGGTCAGTCGTGGCCGGAGCCGGGGCAGTGGTTACCTCGGGCGCTGGCGCGGGCGCCATCCCGGGCGCCCGCGGCGCCGCCGCATTGGCATCGGCAATCGCCTGCTGCATCAGCTTGTCGAGCGGCAGATAAAGCAGACTGTTATTGGTACGCGTGTCGACCATCACCTTGCTGGCATTGGTGAACACGGTCTGCATGGTTTCCAGGTACATCCGGTCGCGCGTGACCGCCGGCGCCCGGTTGTACTCCACCAGCACCTGGCGGAAGCGAGCGGCATCGCCCTCGGCGGTCTGCACGATGCGAGATCTGTAACCCTCCGCCTCCTGCACCAGTCGGGACGCCATACCGCGCGCCTTGGGCACGACGTCGTTGGCGTAGGCCTGCCCCTCGTTGATCTGGCGCTCGCGGTCCTGGGTCGCGCGAACCGCATCATCGAACGCGGCCTGCACCTGCTCCGGCGGCTGGGCGTTCTGGATGGCGACGGCAGAGATAAGAATGCCTGTCCCATAGCGGTCGAGCATTTCCTGCATCCGCTTGCGGACTTCTTCGGCGATTTCCTGTCGCGACTCGTAAAGCACGGAGTCCATGGTCTTGCGGCCAACGACTTCGCGCATCGCGCTTTCGGCCGACTGCTGCACCGCCTCGGTCGGACCGCGGCTGTTGAACAGGAAATCCTTGGCCCCTTCCGGGCCCTCCTTGATCCGGTACTGCACGGTGAAATGCATATCGACGATGTTCTCGTCGTCGGTCAGCATCAGCGCCTCCTTGAGACGCTCGTTGCGACCACGCGCACCAATTTCCACCGTCTGCAGCGAAAGCACATTGACCACTTCATGCGCCTGGATCGGCCACGGAGCGCGCCAGCGGAAGCCCGGTGGCGTGCTCTCCGAATAGCGGCCAAACGTGGTGACCACGCCAATCCGGCCTTCATCGACGATGTAGAAGCCGCTTCCGAGCCAGATCAGCGCGGCTGCGCCAAGCACGGCAAGCGCGCCGATGCCGGCGCCCTTGGCGTCGGGTCGCAGACCGCCACCCTGGCCGCCATTGCCACGCCCACCGCCCCCTGCCCCGGACGGGCCGCCCTTGCCGAACAGGCCATTCAGGCGCTTGTTGAAGTCGCGCCAGAGTTCTTCAAGATCGGGGGGACCATCCTGCCCCGGACGCTGTGGGCGATTGCCCTGAGGGCGCGGCTCGCGCTCCGGACGCACGTCGCGCGTGTCCGCCTCGTCTGTCGGCCGACCGTCGTCCTTGCCCTCGCCACCACCGCCGCTACCGCGGCCCCACTGCGGGTCGTTCAGCGACATGACTCATCCATCGATTGCGAAAGCATTGACCAGCCATCCCGGAAAGGAAGCAACAGCAAAGGACATATCAGGGTTCAGCGAAGTTCGGCGGGAACAGGCGACTAAAGATCGTCTGGCAGTTCATCGGCGACCCGCGCAGATCGCGCGCGCTCAGCGATCGCGGTGCGCAGCAGGTCGACTCCGGCACCGGTCTCTGCGCTGACATACACCGAAGAAAGCGTACCACAGGGGTCATGTTCGACTGCCGCTTCGCGGCCCATCCGATCGACCTTGTTGAACACCAGCAACTGAGGGACGCGGTCCGCACCGATCTCCCTGAGCACACGGTCGACCTCGGCGATCTGCGCGTCGCGCGCGGGTGACGCACCGTCGATCACATGCAGCAGAAGATCGGCCTCGCGCGTCTCCTCAAGTGTGGACTTGAAGGCTTCGACCAGCGAATGCGGAAGCCCCCGGATAAACCCGACCGTGTCGGAAACCACGATCTCGACATCGGGCGCGATGAAGGCGCGGCGGGAGGTCGTGTCCAAGGTTGCGAACAACTGGTCGGCGGCATAGGTGCCGGCGCGCGTCAGTGCATTGAACAGCGTCGACTTGCCGGCGTTGGTATAGCCAACCAGCGAAACGGTAAATGCCCGGTTGCGGTCGCGCGAACGCCGTTGCGTGCGGCGCTGCTTTTCAAGCGTCTTGAGCCGTTCGCGCAGGGCCTTGACGCGCGTGCCGATCATCCGGCGGTCGAGCTCGATCTGCTTTTCGCCCGGGCCGCCAGTCTTCGACAGGCCGCCGCGCTGGCGTTCGAGGTGGGTCCATCCGCGCACCAGCCGCGTGGACAAGTGGTCGAGTTGCGCCAGCTCGACCTGCAGCTTGCCCTCGCGGCTCTTGGCGCGCTGGCCGAAGATGTCGAGGATGAGCGCGGTGCGATCCATGACCGAGCAACCGAGCGCCCGCTCGAGGTTGCGCTGCTGCGCCGGCGACAGCGCAACGTCGAACAACACGCACCCGCCCTCTGCCGCGGCAAGGGAAGCAGCGATCTCCTCGGCTTTGCCAGCACCGACGAACAGCGCCGGATCGGGCCGCTCTCGACGCGCCGTTACGGTACCGATCGGCTCGTAGCCCGCCGAGGTGGCCAGTTGTCGCAGCTCGTCGAGGGCGTCCTGCGCAGCTGCGGCACCGCCGCGCCCCACAGTGACGCTGACAAGCAAGGCGCGGTCGGTTCGCTGTGCGCGCCCGGATTCAACCTGGAAGACGGTCAGCTTGCGGGCTCCGTGGTGATGTTGACAGGACGGGCGGGAACCACCGTCGAGATGGCGTGCTTGTAGACCATCTGAGTCACCGTGTTGCGCAACAGCACCACGTACTGGTCGAAGGATTCGATCTGGCCCTGCAGCTTGATGCCATTGACCAGATAGATCGAGACCGGCACGTGCTCCTTGCGCAAGGCATTGAGGAACGGGTCTTGTAGCAGTTGCCCTTTATTGCTCATGATGACTCCAGAAAGTGACGGCACTCAAAGGCGTGCCGCACGCCGCTGACGACGCAATCGTTAGATGGCGCTGACGCGAAAGAATTCAATGTAAAGCAAAAATTGCGCTGCGTGCGATCGCGCAGGCACGGGGCACACCCCAGGGTGCCGCGGCAGGGAACGACCCCGCCCGTTCTCAGGCTGTGCGGCGCCGGTCGGCGTAGGGGTTTGTGCTGGAGCGGAACTCGATCCGAAGCGGCGTGCCGGCAAGCTCGAAGGTATCTCGGAACCAGCCTTCGAGGTAGCGCCGATAGCTGTCGCTGACAGCGGCCAGGCCGCTGCCGTGGATCACGACCACCGGCGGGTTCTGTCCGCCTTGATGCGCGTAGCGCATCTTGGGCCGGAACTGACCATTGCGCGGCGGCGCCTGACGCTCGACGGCCGCCTGCAGCGCGCGCGTGAGCTTGGGCGTGGGCAGTTTGGCGAAGGCCGCCTTGTGGGCGGTAGCGACCGACTTCATCAGCGCACCCAGGCCGGTGCGGCGGCGCGCCGAGATGAAATGGATCTTCGCCCAGTCGAGGAAGTGCAGCTTGCGCTCGACCTCGCGCTTGATGGTCGTGCGCTGGTAGTCGTCGAGCCCGTCCCACTTGTTGACGGCGATCACCAGCGCCCGGCCTGACTCGAGAATGAAGCCGGCGATATGCGCGTCCTGGTCGGCAATCTCGCTGGCGCCATCCAGCAGCAGCACAACCACGTTGCACTGCTCGATCGCCTGCAGCGTCTTGACCACCGAGAACTTCTCGATGCTCTCGAAAACCTTGCCCTTGCGTCGAAGTCCGGCGGTGTCGATCAGCCGATACGGAGTCTGGCCGTAATCGAAGTCGACCGAAATCGCGTCGCGGGTGGTGCCGGGCGCATCGAAGGCGATCATGCGCTCCTCGCCGATCAGCGCATTCACCAGCGTCGACTTGCCCACATTGGGCCGGCCCACGATGGCCACGCGGATCCGGCCCGAGCCATCGAGCATCTCGGGCTCGGACTCGACGGTGAAGCCTTCGAGCACGATTTCCATCAGCGAGCTGATGCCATCGCCATGCGCGGCCGAGACCGGAAACGGCTCGCCAAGCCCAAGTTCATGGAACTCGGTGCTGGCCGACAGCGGCAAGCCCTCGGCCTTGTTGACCGCCAGCACCACGCGCCTGCCGGTACGTCGCAGCCGCTCGGCAATGCGCCGGTCCTGCGCGGTCAGCCCGTCGCGGGCATCGAGCACGAACAGCACGACATCGCTCTCGGCGATCGCCAGTTCCGCCTGCGCCGCCATCTCCTTGACCACGCCCTCGGCGGCTACCGGCTCGAAGCCACCGGTGTCGATGACCAGATAGGGCAACGGGCCGACCAGGCCATCGCCATAGTGCCGGTCGCGGGTCAGGCCGGGGAAGTCGGCCACCAGCGCCGCGCGGGTGCGCGTCAGGCGGTTGAACAGCGTCGATTTGCCGACGTTGGGGCGGCCGACGACGGCGACTACCGGTTTCATCTGCGCGGGCCGCTTGTTACGGACGGTCGACCGTGACGAAGGCGAGCGTGCCGCCCTGCGTCTGAACGATCACGCCATCGGCCCAGGAGCGCAGCGGCGCCACGACGGCGCCGTCGAGCGAGAGCCGGCCGGCGAACTCGCCGCTGTCGGCGCGCAGCGCATGCAGGTAGCCCTTGAAGTCGCCGACGAGCACGGCGCCACCGGCCACCGCGGGTGAACTGAGCTGCCGGTTGGCAAGCTTGTCATTGCGCCACAGGCTCGCCCCCGCGTCCCGACTGAGCGCAACCACGGCGCCACCGGAATCCACAGCGAACGCCCGCGATGCATCGAACGCAGGGCCACCCCCGGCCGACAGTTCGCGTGACCAGCGCAGGTTGCCGTTGGCATGCTCGACACAGGTCAGACGTCCCTGGAACGCGGCTGCGCAGGCATCGCGACCGATCACCACAACCGGCCCGACGATGTCGGCGAGCCGCTCGACCTCCGTTGATCCCTTGGGTTCCGCAACGACGGCCTCCCAGCGCGGCGCACCATTGCCCAGCGCCAGTGCAACCAGACGGCCACCCGGGAAGCCGACCAGCACGTTGTCCCCGGCAAACGCGAGGTCCGACGCCGCACGCAGCGTCAGCGGCGGCGAGGTCCGAGAAAACGTCCAACGCCGCTTGCCGCTGTCGATCTCGAACGCAGTGACGCGCTGATCGGTTGTACGGACGACGACCACGCCGCGGCCAACCAGCGGCGGCGTCAGCACATCGCTGGTCAGCTGAACGCGCCAGCCTGGCTTTCCATCGGCACCGAAGGTCAGCAATTCGCCGCGCCGCGAGGCCACCGCCACCACGAAACCATCGCTGCCCACGCCCGCGCTTAGCGTCGCACCGGTATCGACACGCCAAAGGATCTCGCCTGAGGCCGGCGCGACACGCATCAGCGTTCCTTCCGCGGCGGCAGCGTAGATCGCGTTTTCCAATAGCGCGGGCTGCAGCGGCGCCCCCCGGCCAGCGCCCACGTTGACGCGCCAGTTTGTCTTGAGCGTCAGCGACGGCTTGAAATCGACCAGTTCGGCCGGTTTGGTGGATTCGCCCTTGCTACTGCAAGCCGCAAGGACAAACAACGCGGCAGCAACCAGGCCAGCGCGCACGATCCGACGATTCATCTCGCTTCTCACGACACCGCCGGTGCCGGTACGGCGTCAAGCTTCAGCTGAATCAGCTGGCGCAGCGGATGCTGGGCATCGGCCTTGTCCAGCGCCTGCTGCCAGGCGGCGCGCGCATCGGCTGCCTTGCCCTGCGCCATCAGCACATCGCCGCGTCGATCGGCGAATGCCGTCTGATGGGCCGCCGGCACCTCGCCGGCGAGCACCTTGAGCGCCTCGTCGTAGTTCTTCTCGTCCAGCAGCACACCCGCCAGCCGGACGCGCGCCACCAGCGCAAACTCATCGTGCCCGGACTTGTCGATCACCCACTGCAACTGGGTGCGGGCAGCGGCGAAGTCGGCGGCGTCATGGTTGATACGAGCCACGTGCAGCGCCGCCATGGCCGCGTGCACGGTGCGGCCGTGCGACTGGATCAGCGAGCCAGCAAGCTCCTTGACCTTGGCCGCGTTTTTCGACTCCAGCGCGCTGCCCAACTGAGCGTAGATCGCGGAGGCGGCCGCTGCTTCGCGCCGCTCGTACCAGCGCCAGCCGTTCCAGGCGGCGATGGCCAGTAGCACCACCGTCGCGCCGGTGAGCACGAGATTGCCGTACTTTGCCCACCAGGCCTTGAAGGTGGCCAGTTGTTCCTGTTCTTCGAGGTCGTATGCCATGACGTGATGCCTGCTTCCTGCCGTGCTTCCGGGTTGATGGGCGCGCCCCGCAAGGCGTCGCCTGTTGGTCTGTGACCGGCCTGTTCGCCGGCGCTACTGCAGTTCCTCGCTCGCCGCCTGAAGCGCCTCGATCAGCGCGTCAGCCAGCCGGTCCTGTGCAATCACGGTCTGCTGCGCAAATGCGCGCTCGCCGTCGCCTGCGCGCAGTGCCTTGACCGCCACCGCGCCCTGCGCCATTTCGGCTTCGCCCACGATCACCGCGTAGTCGGCGCCGCTCGCATCGGCCTTCTTCATCTGCGACTTCATGCTGGCCTCGCCGGCATGCAGCACGACATCGAGACCGGCATCGCGCAATTGCTCGGCCACCATGAAGGCGCGTGCCTGCGTGGCTCCGCCCTGATGCAGCACGTAGGCATCGCAACCCGGCGCGGCCGGCGCCTGCCCGCTTTCCTTCAGCAGCTCGATCACGCGCTCGATACCCATGCCGAAGCCGATCCCCGGCGTCGGACGGCCCCCCATGCGCTCGATCAGCGGATCGTACCGGCCGCCGCCGCACACCGTGCCCTGGCTGCCGAGCGCTTCGGTGATCCACTCGAACACAGTGAGGTTGTAGTAATCCAGTCCGCGTACCAGCCGTGGATTGACGGTAAAGGCGACCCCCGCCGCCTGCAGTTGCGCCTGCAAGCCGTCGAAGTGCGCGCGCGAGGCCGCGCCTAGAAAGTCGGTGATGCGGGGCGCGGCGGCGACGATCTCCTGCATCGCCGGGTTCTTGCTGTCGAGGATGCGCAGCGGATTGGTGTGCAGCCGGCGCGTGGCATCCGCGTCGAGCACGGCGGCATGCCGCTCGAAGTAGCGCACGAGTTCAGCGCGATGCGCGGCCCGCTCGTCGGCCTGCCCGAGGCAGTTGATCTCCAGTCGCACCGCAGGCAGCGACAGGATCTTCCACAGCCGGGCCAGCATCACGATCAGCTCGGCGTCGATGTCCGGCCCGGCAAAGCCAAGCGCTTCGACATTGACCTGATGAAACTGCCGGTAGCGCCCGCGCTGCGGCCGCTCGTGCCGGAACACCGGTCCCATCGACCACACCCGCCGCGGCCCGTCATAGGTCAGGTTGTGCTCGATCGCCGAGCGCACCACGCCCGCCGTGAATTCGGGCCGCAGTGTCAACCGCTCGCCGTTGAGACGGTCCTCGAACGAGTACATCTCTTTCTCAACGATATCGGTGACCTCGCCGATGCCCTTCACGAACAGTTCCGTGTACTCGACGATCGGCGTGCGGATCTGCTGGTAGCCGTAGCTGCGCAGCCAGTCCGCGATGCGCGCCTCGAACCACTCCCACAGCGCGGAATCGCCCGGCAGGAGATCGTTCATCCCCCGCACGCCGGTCAGCTTCTTGCTCATCGTTATCCGGCCTGCTCGCTCAGTGCATCGGCGGTGCGCCCGTAGCGGCGCTGCACGTAGTCATCAACGATCGCCTGAAACTCCTCGGCAATGCGCTCGCCCTTCAGCGTCACCGTGCGTTCGCCATCGACGAACACCGGCGCGACCGGCGCCTCGCCCGATCCGGGCAGGCTGATGCCGATGTTCGCGTGCTTGCTTTCGCCCGGGCCGTTGACCACGCAGCCCATCACCGCCACGTTCATCGACTCCACGCCGGGGTACTGATTGCGCCACTCGGGCATCCGGGCCCGAAGGTAACCCTGGATCTTCTCGGCCAGCTCCTGAAAGAAGGTGCTGGTCGTGCGGCCACAGCCGGGACAGGCAATGACCATCGGCGTGAAGGCGCGCAGTCCCATCGTCTGCAGGATGTTCTGCGCGACCTCGACCTCGCGCGTGCGCGGCTCGCCGGGCGCCGGCGTCAGCGACACGCGGATCGTGTCGCCGATGCCTTCCTGCAGCAGAACAGACAGCGCCGCAGTGGAGGCAACGATGCCCTTGCTGCCCATGCCCGCCTCGGTCAGTCCGAGATGCAGCGGATAGTCGCAGCGGCGCGCCAGTTCACGGTAGACCGCGATCAGGTCCTGCACGCCGCTGACCTTGGCCGACAGCACGATCATGTTGCCGCCCAGACCAAGTTCCTCGGCCCGTTGCGCGTTCTCGATCGCCGAGCGCACCAGTGCCTCGCGCAGCACCGCATTGCCGTCCCACGGAACGGCGCGCGCTGCGTTCTCATCCATCATCCGCGCCAGCAGTTCCTGGTCGAGCGAGCCCCAGTTGACGCCAATGCGCACCGGCTTGTCATGACGAGCGGCGATCTCGATCATGCGGGCGAAGTTATCTTCGCGCCGCGCACCGCGGCCGACGTTGCCGGGATTGATCCGATAGGCCGACAGCGACTCGGCGCAGCCCGGATAGTCGGTCAGCAGCTTGTGGCCGTTGTAGTGGAAGTCTCCGACCAGCGGCACGTCGATGCCCATGCGGTCGAGTTGTTTGCGGATGGCCTCGACCTCGGCCGCCGCCTCGGGCGAATTGACGGTGATGCGCACGACTTCACTACCAGCCTGCGCGAGTTCCTTCACCTGAATGGCGGTGGCAACCGCGTCGGCAGTGTCGGTATTGGTCATCGACTGCACCATGACCGGCGCATCGCCGCCGATGCGCACCGCGCGCCCCGACCAGCGAACGATCACCTGTCGGGTCGCGTGGCGCGGCAGCGGCCCGGTACCGGCGGGAGCGGCATCGAAGGCGGCGCGATCGGTGACGGGCAGATTCATCGCATCACTCCAGCGTCAGCCGCGCCAGATCGTTGGCGCGAATGTAGGGCTGCAGATCGACCAGCCGCCCCCGGTAGGTGACGGTCACGGTCGAGGCGTTGCCGACCGTCAGACGCAGCGGCGGCTTCAGGTTGACCAGGACCTGCTCGGCGCCGCTCGAAAGCGTGCCAACGAAAACCACGCGGCCATCGGCGTCCGTGACCTCGATCCACGAGGGTCTGCCGCTGACCTGCAGGCGCAGGCCGCTCACCGCCGGCGTGGGAGGCATGGGAGCGACCGACGCAGGTGCCGGACTCGCCTCCGGCGTGGCAGAAGCGACCGGGTTCACTGTCGATGCGACGCCAGGCGATGCACCCGCAGCTGCGCCAGCGACAACGGACACCGACTCGTTCGGTACCGTCGTCGATCCGGCCGCCGATGATGTTGGGGCCGCTGCCGGGGCAACCTCGGCGCCGGGCACAGGCGCAGGCGCAGCCGCAGCGGGCGACGGCGCGGTGGCTGCGCCGGTTGGCTGCGCCGGCGAGGCCGCCGGCTTCATCCGCGTGGAGGCAATCCAGCCGACGATGGCGAGGATCACCAGGGCAACGACGGTTCCGCCGATGACCATCAGGCGGGACGCGCGCTCCACACCGGCACGCCTGACCTCGGTCATCGACAGACCGGTCGGCGCGGTCAGACCCAGCGTGGCCGGCGCAGGAAGACGCGCGCCCAGCACTGACAGCAGCGGCGCCGGATCGATCTTCAGTTCCTTGGCGTAGCTGCGGACATAGCCGCGCACGAAGGGTGCGGACGGCAGCTCCTCCAGGCGCTCCTGTTCGAGCGCCTCGAGCTGTCGCGGGTGCAGTCGCAAGCGGCCCGCCATCTCAGCGGCCGGGATGCCCTGTGCCTCGCGCGCGGCTGCGAGTACCCGACCGAAGCCATCGATCACCGCCGCGCCAGCCGCACCACCCGTTTGCGACGGCGACGTCAGACCCGAAGGCATCGCTGCAGCGGCCGCATCGGCAGCAGCCGCCGCTTCCACCGCCCGCGCTTCCGATACGGCGGGCTGGGGTGGCGGCGCGGGCGACTCCATCCCACCGTCGGGCGCAGCCGACGTCTGAACATCACTCATTGAACTGTCCCCGGCGCAACTGGCCGGCCTCACTCGACGCGGGGAAGCTGCCGCGCAACTGCTCGGCATACTTGCGCTCGGCCATGACATCGCCCTGCGCGCGCGCAATACGCAGCCCGAGCCAGAGCGACTGCGGCGATGGATCGACATCGCGCTCGAGCAGGCTGAAGTAGAAGTTGGCCCGATCCAGGCGACCAATGGCCAGGTAAAGGCGCGCAAGGTGGAACTTGATCGATGGCAGGCTGGCATCGAGTTCGAACGCCCGCCGCAGCCAGTTCTCCGCCCCCGCGAAGTCGCGCACCTTCATCAGGCAGATGCCGGCGTTTTGCGCTGCCAGCGCGGGCGTCTGATACAGCTTGTTGGTCAGGGTGCGCTCGAATGATGCGATCGATTCGCGCTCGCGCCCGGTGTTGCAGAGAAACCAGCCGTAATTGTTGTTCAGCTCCGGGTTGTCGGGCTGCATGCGCAACGCCTGGGCAAAGCTGGCCTCCGCCTGCGGGCGCTCGTCGAGTTCCATGTAGATCAGGCCGAGCATGCCGTGCGCCGCCGCCAGGGTCGGATCGAGCTTGAGCGCCTCGCGCGACTCCTCGATGGCGAACTGGAATTGCCGCTTGCTGAAATACGTCGAGGCGAGCTGCAGCCGGATCGCGGCACGGCGCTTGAAGTCAGCCTCGGTGACAGGCGGCCGGGTCGGATTGGCAACCTGCACACCATTGACCATCGTGGTGGTCTCGCAGCCGGCCAGCCACACCGTTGCGCCAACCACCGCTGCCAGAAGCCCGATCGCTCGCATGCTGTCCTCGCCTGTCAGGAAGGAACCGCGGTCGCCGGCGCCAGTCGCACCAGGCGCTGCGCGCGCCGAGTGCGGTCGAGCACCTCGCCCGCAAGCTGCCCGCACGCCGCGTCGATGTCGTCGCCGCGCGTCTTGCGGGTCGTCGTGACGATGCCAGCGTCCTGCAGGATCTGCGCGAACGCGCGGATCCGCTCGGCCGGCGAGCGGCCCAAGCCGGCATCGGGGAACGGATTGAACGGAATCAAATTGAACTTGCACGGCACATCGGCCACCAGCGCGATCAGTTCGCGCGCGTGCTGGTCGGTGTCGTTGACGCCGTCGAGCATCACATACTCGAACGTGATGAAGTCGCGCGGCGCATGGCGCAGATAGCGCCGGCAGGCCGCCATCAGCTCGTTGAGCGGATGCTTGCGGTTGAGCGGCACCAGTCGGTCGCGCAGCGCGTCGTTGGGGGCATGTAGCGAGACGGCCAGCGCCACCGGGCACTGCTCGGCCAGCTTGTCCATCTGCCGCACCAGACCCGAGGTCGAGACCGTCACGCGGCGACGCGACAACCCATAGGCGTCGTCATCGAGCATCAGGCGCAGCGCCGGGACCACCGCATCGAGATTCTGCAGCGGCTCGCCCATGCCCATCAGAACCACATTGCTGATGACACGCTCGGACTCCGCACCCATGCCGGCTGCGGTACCTGAGCCTGCGCGCAGCGCATGCTCCGCCCACCAGAGCTGACCGATGATCTCGGCGGTGGTCAGGTTGCGGTTGAAACCCTGCCGGCCGGTCGAGCAGAACAGGCAGGCCATCGCGCAGCCCGCCTGGGTCGATACGCACAGCGTGCCGCGGTCGTCCTCAGGGATGAAGACCGACTCGATCGCATTGCCGGCACCGACGTCGAGCAGCCACTTGCGCGTGCCGTCGGCCGAGGTGCTGTCGCGCAGGATCGGCAGCGCCCGGATCTCGGCACGCGTCTCGAGCTTGCCCCGCAACGACTTGGCCAGATCGGTCATCGCATCGAAACCACGCGCGCCGCGCCGGTGAATCCAGCGCGACAGCTGCCGCGCGCGAAACGGCTTCTCGTCAAGCGACGAGACATAGGCCGTCAGCGCAGCGGCATCGAGGTCGAGCAGGTTGACGCGGTCCACGGTGGCCGAGGCGATACGCGCGATCAGCGCGAGTGGATGCTCATCGACGGGAAGAAGAATGCAACTTCGACACACGCGGTCTCGGGCGCGTCGGAGCCGTGCACTGCATTGGCGTCAATGCTGTCGGCAAAGTCGGCGCGGATCGTGCCGGGCGCGGCCTTCTTCGGATCGGTGGCGCCCATCAGTTCGCGGTTCTTCGCAATCGCGCCCTCGCCCTCGAGGACCTGGACCATGATCGGACCGGAGATCATGAAGTCGACCAGATCCTTGAAGAACGGACGCTCACGGTGCACGCCGTAGAAGGCCTCGGCATCGGCGCGCGACAGATGCATCATGCGCGCGGCGATGACTTTCAGGCCAGCCTTCTCGAAGCGCGAGAGGATCGCGCCGATCGCGTTCTTGGCGACGGCATCGGGCTTGATGATGGAGAGCGTGCGTTCGACAGCCATTTGATTTTTCCGTTGTTTGAAAAGAAGGAATCCCGGTGCTGCTGCGGTCGCCCAGACAAAGCATCGCCACAGATCCGGACCGCGAGGCCCGGGCGCCTGGCCCGGTTGCCTCGGTCAGCGCATCAGGGTCGCGGCGACCGTGCCGCCCTGGCAGCCGCAGCACCCAACCCGACACCTGACCTGCAAACGCTCCGGACTCACCCGCAACGACACACCCCCAACAAAAAGCCTTGAAAATTAAGGGCTTGCGCGCAACACCGAACATTCGATGTTAGCACGGCAGTGGCCGTGACTCAGGGCGCTGAGGACGATGGCGGCTCGAACACCGCCATCGACTCCACATGCGCGGTATGCGGAAACATATTGACCACGCCGGCCGCTGCCAGGTTCCAGCCGCCCTCGTTGACCAGCACCTCGCTATCGCGCGCGAGTGTGGCCGGGTTGCATGACACGTAGACGACACGCCGCGGCCGCGCCGCAGCGCCGACCAGCGCCTGCACGACCGCCAGCGCCCCCTCGCGCGGCGGGTCGATCAGCAGCGCGCCGATCGGGCCGTGATCAGCCTGCAGCCGCTGCCAGTCCTCGCCCGTCCAGTTGAACAGATTGCGCTCGACAAACTGAGCGGACTCACTCAGTCCGTGCGCCTCGGCCGCAAGGCGTGCTCGTGCCAGCAGCGCGCCGCTGCCTTCGAGCCCGACCACGCGCCGCGCACGGCGTGCCAGCGGCAGTGTGAAGTTGCCGAGCCCGCAGAAAAAATCCGCGACCGCCTCGTCAGGCCGTGGGTCGAGCAGCCGCAGCGCGCGACTGACGAGCACCCGGTTGATCGCGTGATTCACCTGCGTGAAGTCGGTTGGCGCAAACGGCAAGGACACGCCGAACTCCGGCAGCAACAGCGTGAGCGCGGCCGGGTCGGCCGGATCGAGCGGATGCGCGGTCTCCGGACCCTTGGGCTGAAGCCAGGGCACGATCTGGTGCCGCCGTCCGAAGGCGGCCAGCAGGTCACGATCCGCCGGCGTCAACGGCTCAAGATGCCGGAACACCAGCACGATTTGCCGGCCGTTCGCGTTGGCATGCTCCCCCTCGCCCACGGCCAGTTCGATCTGCGGCAGCCGATCGCGGATGCTCAGTTGCGCCACCAGTTCGCGCAGCGGCACCAGCAGGTCGCTGACTTCGGGCGGCAGCACGTGGCACTCGCGCATGTCGGCGACGTAGCTGGAGCCACGTTCGTGGAAGCCGACCAGCACCCCGCCCTTCTTGGCGACATGGCGAACGGTCAGTCGCGCGCGGAAGCGATAGCCCCACGAGGGTCCATGGATCGGGGCGAGAACGGTTGCGGGCCGGACCCGGCCGATGTGCCACAGCGCGTCTTCGAGCACGCGCTGCTTGATCGCCACCTGGGCCCGCGCATCCAGGTGCTGCATCGCGCAGCCGCCGCAGACGCCGAAGTGCGGGCACGCAGGTCGGACCCGCATCGAACTTTCGCGCAGCACCTCGACCAAACGGCCGGTCTCGTAGCTCGCCTTGACCTTCAGCGGCGCGACACGCACATGCTCGCCCGGCAGCGCGCCCTCGACGAATACTGCCTTGCCATCGCGCCGGCCGATGCCGCGCCCTTCAAGGTCGAGCGAGTCGATCTCGACCGTGTACTCGGGCGTCATGGGATCGTGGGTCCGCCCATCGCCAAGCCGCGGGCGGCGCGGCGTCGCGCCCATGCCGTTGGCGGTCGTCATTGCGCAGGCCAGGCGGTCAGGAACTCCCGCCAGTGCGGCGCATCGATCGCAGCCAGCGCGTCGCGCACTTCCTGCATCTCCTGCGCGTACGCCTGCTCGCTCAGTTGACCACGCATCTTCTGGAAGCGGCAGTGAACAAGGTAGGTGTTGACGACGTCGGTCTCACAGTAATCGCGGATCGCGCCGATGCCGCCGGCCTGGTACGCATCCCAGACGCGGCTGCCGTCCATGCCGAGCTTGCCGGCAAAGCCGCACAGCCGGGCCAGATCATCGAGCGGCACGGCGGCGCGCGGCTGGTACATGGCAAGCAGGTCCATCAGGTCAAGATGGCGCGCGTGATAGCGGCTGATGTAGTTGTTCCACTTGAAGTCGCGGTCGTCATCGCCCTGGTCCCAGTACCGCGGCGCTGCTACACCGTGGATCATGCCGCGGTAGTGCAGCACCGGCAGGTCGAAGCCGCCACCATTCCAGCTCACCAATTGCGGCGTGTAGCGGTCGATCAACCGGAAGAAGTCCTGGATCAGCTTGGCTTCGCCATCCTCGGCGCTGCCAAGGCAGCGCACGCGAAAGCCGCTGTCGTCGCGGAACGCGCAGCCAATGGCCACGATCCGGTGCAGATGATGCTGGAGGAAATCGCTGCCGCCGGTACGCTCGCGCCGCGCTTCGAACGCGCGCTGTGCCACCTCGGCATCCGAGAGCGCCGACCACTCGACGTTGAGGCGGCGAAGTCCGTCCACATCGGGGACGGTTTCAAGATCAAAACAGAGAATTGGCGTCACCCGTCCATTGTATCGGCGCGCTGCCGCCACCCGCGTCAGAACAGCGCGTCAGGCGCCAGCCCCATCGCACCGAGGGCGCGCCGCAGCCCAAGCAAGGCCTCCTGCTGGATCTGCCGTATCCGCTCACGCGTCACATCGAGTTCCGCTGCCAGATCCTCCAGCGTGGCGGCCTCGTGACCATGCAGTCCATACCGCCGCTCGATCACATGCTGCTGCCGCGCAGGCAGCCGCGCCAGCGCGCGCTCGACCAGCGCCTCCATCTCGTGCGTGCGCACGGCAGACTCCGGCGCTGCGGCCAACGTATCGGGCAGCGTATCGCGCAGCGTTGGCGCGCCCTCCTCGCCAAAATCGTCATCGAGCGACACGGCCATGTCGGACAGGTGAAGCAGTTGCGCGACCTCGTCGACATCGCGGCCGATCAGATGCGCAACGTCTTCCAGGCCCGGCGCCCGTGACTGGCCGTGAGCAGCCGCCTCGCCCTCGAGATGCCGCAGCGCCCGGCGCGCCTGACGAACGTTTCGAAGCACCTGCGCCGGCAGCCGAACGGTGCGCGACTGGCTGATGAGCGCGTACTCGACCGACTGGCGAATCCACCAGCTTGCGTAGGTCGAGAAGCGAAAGCCGCGCTCGGGATCGAACTTCTCCAGCGCGTGGATCAGTCCGAGATTGCCCTCCTCGATCAGGTCGAGAAACGCCACACCGCGGTGCCGATAGGCCTTGGCGATCGACACCACCAGCCGAAGGTTGCGCTCGATCATGATGCGACGGGCATCGGCGTCGCCAGCCAGGGCGGCACGCGCCTGATGCAGTTCCTGCTCGGCGCTGAGCAGCGGAAGCGCGCCGATCGCATCGAGGTAGTGCTGAACGCTGTCGCTGTCGGCCGACCCACTGTCGAACGCAGCGACTCGTCGCACGACCTCATCGAAATCGAGCGCACCACCTTCAGCCGCGGTCGGCGGCGCGGGGATATCGGTGGGCTGACGGGTGACGCTCATCGGAGCCGCTCCTTGCCCGAGGCAAGGAGGGCCTCCGGCGCGATATCAACGTGCAGGCAGGAATTTCACCGGATCGACGGGCTTGCCCTGCTGACGAATCTCAAAGTGCAGCTTCGGCTGGTCGGCATCGGTCCGACCCATCTCCGCGATCCGCTGGCCACGCTTCACCGCCTGCCCCTGCTTCACCAGGATCTGGCTGTTGTGCGCGTAGGCGGAGACGAAGTCGTCAGTGTGCTTGAGGATGATCAGGTTGCCATAGCCGCGCAGTCCGCTGCCGCTGTAGACGACCGTGCCATCGTTGGCGGCAAGCACCGGATCGCCCTCCTTGCCGGCAATATCGATGCCCTTGTTGCGCGGCTCCTCGAAGGTCTCGATCACCTTGCCGCTGGCTGGCCACGCCCAGCTTCCAGCCGGCTCGACCGCACGTGCCGGCGCAGGGCGAGGCTCAGGCGCCTTGTCGGCAGCCTTGTCCGTCGCGGTCTTGTCCGCCGTCGCTGCCTGCGGCTTGTCCTGAGGCCGGGCCTGCGAAGGCGAAGCAGGTGCCGCACCCTCCAGCGGCCGAACCTCGGCGCGACCCTGCGGCATCACGGGCGCCGCAGCGACTGCGGCGCTTCCGGCGCTTCCGGCATCAGCGGGCGGCGTCACCCGCAGCACCTGACCGATCAGCAGCCGGTTCGGATCGTCCAGGT
>CAZTUT010000002.1:0-8345 GCA_964616395.1 uncultured Burkholderiaceae bacterium | reverse complement strand
GGCGGCGTCACCCGCAGCACCTGACCGATCAGCAGCCGGTTCGGATCGTCCAGGTTGTTCCAGCGTGCGATATCGCGATAGTCCTGGCCTTGTGCCAGTGCAATGCTGTGCAACGTGTCGCCGCGCTTGACCACGTACTGACCGTCACGGGTCGGCGCCGGCGCAGCGGCCGTCGCCGGCGCCTGCGCCGCGCCCGAGCGCGTGACCGGGGCGGGTGTCGAGCCGCGTGTGTCGGAACGGTCCGAGATCGGCGCCGGGGTGCGCACGGACGTCGTTGAGCAGCCGGCCAGTACGGCTGCCAGTACGCCGGCGGCGGTCGTCCGGACCCACGGATGCATGGCCTGTTTCTCCTTGATGCGAGCCGATGTCACGCAGTGCCTCCCTTCAGCGGCACGAAGCGTACCGCCTCGGTCGTGCGCCGACTGACGCGGCCGTTGGCATCCCGGGTCACCACGGTCATCTTCTGCGCGTCACCACCCAGGGGGGCAGCGATGCGGCCCCCTGGCTTGAGCTGATCGACCCACGCGGGCGGCAGAAGTTCACCCGCCGCCGCGGCAACGATCGCATCGAAGGGCGCCTCTGCAGGCACACCGAGCGTGCCGTCGCCGAACACCAGTCGCAGATTGGATACGCGCAGCGGTCGCAGGTTGCTGCGTGCCAGTTCGTGGAGCGCACGCACGCGCTCGACCGAAATCACACTGCCGAAGATCCGCGCCAGTACGGCCGCTGCGTAACCGCAGCCAGTGCCGATTTCCAGCACCTTGGCCGACTTGGGATCCGCGCAGCCCGCCAGCGCCAGTTCAGCGGTGCGCGCCACGATGTAGGGTTGGGAAATCGTCTGTCCGTGTCCGATCGGAAGCGCGCTGTCCTCGTACGCGCGACTGGCGAGCGCCGGATCAAGGAACGCATGGCGCGGCACAGCAGACAACGCATCGAGCACACGCGGGTCTCGCACGCCGAGATCGCGAACCCGCTCGACCATGCGCGCACGTACCCGCTCCGAGGCAAGACCGACGTTTGCGAGCCGTTCGCTCGCCGGGCTGCCCTTGGGGTGGCCCGACACGCTCATCCGGCGCCGCCTCCAAGCCAGGTGCGGATCTGTGGCAATTGCCCGGTGTGGGTCAGGTCGATGTTCAGCGGCGTGACCGATACCCAGCCCTCCGCCGTCGCATGAAAATCGGTGCCCGGCCCGGCATCGCGCGCGCCGCCGGCTGCGCCAATCCAGTAGATCGGCTCGCCGCGCGGATTTTCGGCACGGATCACTGGCTCCGACGGATGCCGCTTGCCGAGCCGGGTAGCGACCCAGCCCGGCACGTCAGCCGCAGCGCGGTTCGGCAGATTGACGTTCAGCAGCAGCGAGCGCGGCAGCGGCGCTTCAAGATAACGTTGCAACAGCAGACCAGCCCAGTGCGCTGCGCCATCGAGATGTGCCCAGCCCTTGTCCACCAGTGAAAAGGCGATCGACGGGATGCCGAACAGGTGCCCTTCCATCGCCGCCGCGACGGTACCGGAGTACAGCGTGTCGTCGCCCATGTTCTGGCCGTTGTTGATGCCGGAGAGCACCAGATCGGGGAGCGGGTCGAGCAGTCCGGTCAGCGCAATGTGCACGCAGTCGGTCGGCGTGCCATTGATGAAGTAGAAGCCGTTAGCGGCCTGGCTGACGCTGAGCGGCCGTGCCAGCGTGAGCGAGTTGCTGGCGCCGCTGTGGTTCTGCTCGGGCGCGACCACGGTGACGTCGCCGAAGCGGCGCGCCACGTCGACCAGCGCCTGCAGGCCGGGGGCCAGATAGCCGTCGTCGTTGGAAACGAGGATTCGCAAGACACATCCCCAAGCTGAAAAACGAAAGGGGTTAGCTTGGCGGCTAACCCCTTCGTGTCGGTCATTGGTCGGGGCGGCGGGATTCGAACTCGCGACCCCTTGCACCCCATGCAAGTGCGCTACCAGGCTGCGCTACGCCCCGAAGCGACGAATTGTACACGGCCCGCCTGCGGATCATCGGCACTCACGCATCGCACGGCCGCACCGTGTTGGGCGCAGCAACCAACGCGACGGCGCCTGGTTGCGACGTAAGGGCCATCAGTCCGTCGGCCCCGCGAGCAGTTTGCGGATGGCCAGCAGTTCGCTGCGCAACGCATCTGCATCGACCGACACCGCCGGTGGCAGCACGGCGGGGTCTGACCCAGCGTTGTCAGCCATCGAGGCAAACTGCTCGGCGACCTCGGACAGACTGGCCGGGTCGATCACCCGGTTGCCGCGACCACCGCGACGCCGGCCGGACTCATCCAGCCGGTTACGGGCGCCGCTGATGGTGAAGCCCTGCTCGTACAGCAGTTCCCGGATACGACGCACCAGCAGCACTTCATGATGCTGGTAGTAACGACGGTTGCCGCGCCGCTTGATGGGCCGCAGTTGCGTGAACTCCTGCTCCCAGTAGCGAAGAACATGCGGCTTGACGCCGCACAGGTCGCTCACCTCACCGATCGTGAAATAGCGCTTGGCCGGAATCGGCGGCAAGGGCTTCGACGTACTGGCAAGCGGCGTGGACATGGCAACGGGAACGGCCCGGCGGCAACGCGGCCTGCGTCTCAGCTGTCGGAGTCGCTCACGGCAGCCTTCAGCTTCTGGCTGGCGTGAAACGTCACCACCCGGCGCGCGGTGATTGCGATTTCCTCGCCGGTCTTGGGATTGCGCCCCGGCCGCTGCGGCTTGTCGCGCAACTGGAAGTTGCCAAAACCCGAGAGCTTGACCGCCTCGCCGCGTTCGAGCGCGGCGCGGATCTCGTCGAAGAAGCCATCGACCATATCCTTCGCCTCGCGCTTGTTCAGCCCGAGCCGGTCGAACAGGACCTCGGCCAGTTCGGCCTTGGTCATGGTGCGGCTGTCACCCGGCCGACCGGCCTGGGACGTGCCAGGCAGATCGGGAAACCGGAAGGCAGGCGTGCGTGAATCGGTGGCCATGAAAATCACTGTCGCAGGCGGGCACCAAAACGGTGCCCGAGTTCCTCAACGATCGCCGCCACCGAGGCATCGGCGTCGGCATCGCTCAAGGTCCGGTCAGTATCTTGCAGGTGAATCCGGAATGCAAGGCTCTTTTCTTTAAATAACAAGGTGTTATCCGCCTTTTCAGCGACTTTGCTTGAGACTTGCGCGGCAGGACGGTAGAGGTCGAACAGGCGGAACTCGCGCAGCGTGGTCAGGCGCGCGTCGGTGCGGCGGATCGCCGCCACCGCGTCTTCGATCTGCTGCAGCGAGATGCTCTCTGCAAACCACAGCGCCAGATCGCGCTGCACGGCCGGGAACCGCGGCACCGGTGTCGCATGCGGAATCGGCTGGTCGCGCAACAGGTCGGCGTCGAGTTCGAACAGCACCGGCGCGCGGGGAAGCTCATAGCGCTGCTGTAGCGCCGGATGCAGTTCTCCGACCCAGCCAGCCTGCTGCTCGCCGATCATCACGCGCGCGCTTCGGCCCGGATGCAGCGCCGGGTGGCTGTCGGCGACGAATCGCAGGCTGCCGCGACCCGCCAGCAGCCGTTCGACCTCGCCCTTGATATCGAAGAAGTCGACCGGTCGCTCGGCCACGCCCCACTGCTCGTCGTCGGCGGCGCCATACGCGAGTGCAGCCAGACGCTGCGGCTGGCGAATGCCCTCGACCGCCAGCGGACCGGCCTGGGCCGCGGCGTCCGGGATGAACACACGCCCGAGTTCGAACACGCGAACCCGCGACGCCTTGCGGTTCAGGTTGAAGCGCAGCGCGGCGACCAGGCTGCCGATCAGCGTCGAGCGCATCACCGCCAGGTGGCTGGCGATCGGATTGAGCAGGCGCAGCGGCGCGCTGTTTCCGGCAAAGTCGCGCTCCCACGCTTCCTCGACGAAGCTGTAGTTGATCAGCTCCTGGAAGCCGGCGCTGGCCATCGCCAGCCGCAGCGCATGCAGCGGCCGCTGCGACTCGCGCGGCGCGTGCATCGCCGCGCGCGCCTGCGGCGGCAGCGCCGGGATGCGCTCGAAGCCATGCAGCCGCGCCACCTCCTCGATCAGGTCTTCCTCGATCTCGATGTCGAAGCGGTGCGACGGCGGCGTGACCACGAAGCGGCCGGCCTCCTGCGTGAATGGCAGCCCGAGCCGACGGAACACCGCGGCGATCTCGTCATCGCCGATGTCGATGCCGATGATGCGGCGGCAACGATCCGCGCGCAGCGTGACCGGCGGGCGCTCCGGCAATTGCAGTACCTGATCGTCGACCGGGCCGATCCGCGTCTGCGGCGTGCCGCAGATATCAACGATCAGCCGCGTCAGGTACTCGATGTGGTCGGCGGTGGTGGCGAAGTCCACGCCGCGCTCGAACCGGTGCGCGGCATCGGTCGAGAAGTTGAAGCGGCGCGCCCGACCCTGGATCGACTGCGGCCACCAGAACGCCGCCTCCAGATAGACGTCGGTCGTGTCGAGCGTGACCGCGGTGTGCTCGCCGCCCATCACGCCGGCGAGCGCCTCGATACCGCGCTCGTCGGCAATCACGCCGACCCAGTCGTCCACGGTCACGGTCTGGCCATTGAGCAGTTCCACCGTCTCGCCCGCCCTGCCCCAGCGCACGTCGAGCGCGCCGGTGACCTTGGCCAGGTCGAACACGTGCGACGGCCGGCCCAGCTCCAGCATCACGTAATTGGAGATGTCCACCAGCGCCGAGATCGAGCGCTGGCCGCTGCGCTCGAGGCGCTGCTTCATCCACGCCGGCGTGGCCGCCCGCGCGTTCAGGCCGCGCACCACGCGTCCGGAGAAACGGCCGCACAGGTCGGCCGCACGCACGTTGACCTGCAAGCGGTCCTCCGTCGTCGCCGCCACCGGCTCGATGCGCGGCAGGCACAGCGGTGCGCCGGTGATGGCCGCGACCTCGCGCGCCACGCCCGCCAGGCTCAGGCAGTCACCGCGGTTCGGGGTCAGCTTGATCGTGAAGCGGCGATCATCGAGCGACAGGAAGTCGCGGATGTCGGCACCGACCGGCGCGTCGTCGGGCAGCACCAGCAGGCCGCTGTGGTCCTCGGACAGCCCCAGTTCGCGCGCCGAGCACAGCATGCCCTGCGACTCCACGCCGCGCATCCGCGCTTCCTTGATCCGGAAGTCGCCCGGCAGCACCGCGCCGATGCGCGCGCAGGGCACACGGATCCCCGCCGCCACATTGGGCGCGCCGCAGACGATCTGGCGCAGCGTGCCGCTGCCGTCATCGACTTCGCACACGGTCAGCTTGTCGGCATTCGGATGCCGCGACACGCTGCGCACATGCGCGACCACCACGCCGCTGAAGGGCGGTGCGATCGGCGCCGCCTCCTCGACTTCCAGGCCGGACATCGTCAGCCGCGCCGCCAGTTCGTCGCTGCCGATCGGCGGGTTCACGTAGGCACGCAGCCACTGTTCGGAAAATTGCATCGCTGTTGCTCCAGGCGTGTCGCAGGCCGCCGTGCTAGTTGAACTGGCGCAGGAAGCGCACGTCACCCTCGAAGAACAGGCGCAGGTCGTCCACGCCGTAGCGCAGCATCGTCAGCCGATCCAGCCCGGAGCCGAACGCGAAGCCGGTGTAGCGCTCCGGGTCGAGGCCGAAGTTGCGCACCACGGTCGGGTGGACCTGGCCGGCACCCGACACCTCGAGCCAGCGCCCCTTGTTGGGGCCGCTGGTGAACATCATGTCGATCTCGGCCGACGGCTCGGTGAACGGGAAGAAGCTGGGCCGGAAGCGAACCTGCAGGTCGTCGCTCTCGAAGAAGCGGCGCAGGAAGTCGGTGTAAACGCCCTTCAGGTCGGCGAAGCTGACGCCCTCGTCGATCCACAGACCCTCGACCTGATGGAACATCGGCGAGTGGGTCGCGTCGGAGTCGACGCGGTAGGTACGCCCCGGCGCGATCACCTTGATCGGCGGCTGATGCGTGCTCGCATAACGCACCTGCATCGGCGAGGTGTGGGTGCGTAGCATCAGCAGCTTGCCGTCCGCATCGCGGGCATCGACGTAGAACGTGTCCTGCATCGAACGTGCCGGATGGTTCTCGGGATTGTTCAGCGCGGTGAAGTTGAACCAGTCGTTCTCGATCTCCGGTCCGTCGGCGACCTCGAAGCCGATCGAGGCGAAGATCTGCTCGACCCGCATCCAGGTGCGGATCACCGGATGCACGCCGCCGGCGCTGCACGCGCGGCCAGGCAGCGTGACATCGATCGCCTCCTGCGCCAGGCGCGCATCGAGCTCGGCGGCGGCCAGTTGCGCGCGCCGCTCGGTCAGCGCCTGCTCGATCGCTTCCTTGGCCTGATTGATTCGCGCGCCCTGCGCGCGCTTCTCCTCGGGCGCCAGCCGTGCCAGGCCCTTGAGCAGCTCGGTCACGCTGCCGGTCTTGCCGAGAAAGCGGGCCTTCTCGTTTTCCAGCGCCGCCGGCTGATCGACGGCGGCAAAGGCCGCCCGCGCGCTTTGAACCAGGTGGTCGAGATCGGTCACGTTGGACACCGCGGTTGGAAGTGATCGAAAGCAGATCGAAAAAAGAAAGGGCCTGGCGAAGAGCCAGGCCCCGGAGAGACTTCTTGGTCACCGCCGGGGCTCGGCCCCGGCCGTGCTTACGCGGACGCCAGGCTGGCCTTGACCTTGTCGACAACGGCCGCAAAACCCGGCTTGTCGAGCACAGCCATGTCGGCCAGCACCTTGCGGTCGATGTCGATGGCAGCCTTCTTCAGGCCGTTGACGAACACGCTGTACGACAGGTCGTGCTCGCGCACCGCGGCGTTGATACGGGCGATCCACAGCGAGCGGAAGGTGCGCTTCTTGGCGCGGCGGTCGCGATACGCGTACTGCCCCGCCTTCATCACCGCTTCCTTGGCGATGCGGAAGACGTTATTGCGCCGCTGCGTAAAACCCTTGGCCTTGGCCAGGACCTTCTTGTGCCGCGCGCGCGCGGTTACACCACGTTTGACTCGGGGCATGGTCGTTCCTCCTTACGCGTAGGGCATCATGCGGCGCACGGACTTGACATCAGCCTCGTGCAGGTTGACCGCACCGCGCAGGTGGCGCTTGTTCTTGGTGGTCTTCTTGGTGAGGATGTGGCGCTTGAACGCCTGTCCCCGCTTGATCGAGCCGCTGGCCCGGATCGAAAAGCGCTTGGCGGCGCTCTTCTTGGTCTTCATCTTCGGCATGAGCCGTCCCTTTCTTGGATGTCGGCAGGCGCCTCCGGGGGAGGACTTTCTGGCCTGGCCTTCACTTGTTTTCCGCCGCCACTCGCGTGGAAGCGGGCCCTGCACCCGAGGCCGCCAGATCGACGGCATCGCGGTTACTTCTTCTTCTTGGCCCCCAGCATCATGATCATCTGGCGACCTTCCAGCCTGGGCATCGACTCGACCACCGCGAGGTCTTCCACGTCGGCACGCACGCGCTCCAGAAGTTTCACACCCAGATCCTGGTGCGCCATCTCGCGCCCCCGGAACCGCAACGTGACCTTGGCCTTGTCGCCCTCTTCGAGGAACTCGCGCATCTTGCGCAGCTTGGTCGCGTAGTCGTGGTCGTCGGTCGCGGGGCGGAACTTCACCTCCTTGATCTCGATGACCTTCTGCTTGAGCTTGGCCTCGTGCGCCTTCTTCTGCTCCTGGTACTTGAACTTGCCGTAGTCCATCATCCGACAGACCGGCGGCTGTGCCGTGGGAGCAATTTCGACGAGGTCGACGTCGGCTTCCTCAGCCATGCGTAGTGCCTCGACGGTGCGGACAATGCCCAGCGGCTCGCCTTCGAGCCCGACCAGACGAACCTCCGGAACCCCGATCTCGCGGTTCAGGCGGTGAGAGCGTTCCTGTGCGATGGTGACTGCCTCCTGGATTGATCAAACCTGAGCCGTGCCACCCACGTTCCGACGCTGCGCGATGTCTTCGGACAGTCGCGCCGCAAAGTCGGCAAGCGGCATGACTCCGAGGTCAATGCCGCCGCGCGCCCGCACGGCCACCGTTCCTGCCTGCATCTCCTTTTCGCCCACCACGAGGATGTACGGAAGCTTCTGCAAGGCAAGACCGCGGATCTTATAAGTGATCTTCTCGTTGCGCAAATCGGCCTCGACCCTAAAGCCTTGTTTTTTCAGCGCTTGCTCGACCTGCGTGACGTAACCGGCCTGGCTTTCCGAGATGTTGGCGATGGCCACCTGCACCGGCGCCAGCCACGGCGGCAGCGCGCCGGCATGGTTTTCGATCAGGATGCCGATGAAGCGCTCCAGCGAGCCGACCATCGCGCGGTGCAGCATCACCGGCACCTTGCGGGTGTTGTCCTCGGCCACGTACTCGGCACCGAGCCGGCCTGGCATTGAGAAATCGACCTGCATCGTGCCGCACTGCCACGTGCGTC
>CAZTUT010000001.1:42402-58570 GCA_964616395.1 uncultured Burkholderiaceae bacterium | reverse complement strand
TGATCGTGCGCATGTCCGATTTCAAGAGCAACGAGTACAAGAAGCTGATCGGCGGCTCGCGCTACGAGCCGGACGAGGAAAACCCGATGCTGGGGTTCCGCGGCGCGTCACGCTACATCTCGCCGAGCTTCGCTGAGTGCTTCCGGATGGAGTGCACGGCGCTGAAGCAGGTTCGCGAGACCATGGGCCTGACCAACGTCGAGATCATGGTGCCGTTCGTGCGCACGTTGCACGAGGCGCGACGTGTCACTGAGCTGCTCGCCGCCAACGGCCTGAAGCGCGGCGACCACGGACTGCGCCTGATCATGATGTGCGAGGTGCCGTCCAATGCCGTGCTGGCCGAGGAATTCCTCGAGTTCTTCGACGGCTTCTCGATCGGCTCCAACGACCTGACGCAGCTCACGCTGGGCCTCGACCGCGACTCCGGCCTGGTTGCCGAAGGCTTCGACGAGCGCGACCCGGCAGTCAAGAAGCTGCTGCAGCAGGCGATCCAGGCCTGCCTGGCCAAGGGCAAGTATGTCGGCATCTGCGGCCAGGGACCGTCCGATCATGTCGATTTTGCGCAGTGGCTGGTCGCGCAAGGGATCGAGTCGATCTCACTGAATCCCGATACCGTCGTCGATACCTGGAAGCGACTGGCCCAGGGCGCCTGACCGGCAGCGTCCCTCTTCGCGGCCGGACCGGCGTCGAGGGCAGGGCGTGCCGGTGCAACCGGTGGCGTTCGGCGCCACACCGGTCGTTTCGTCGCACATGCGTGACGACTCGTCTCTGACTGCCTCGCTGGCCGCCGGGCTGCTGTAATGTTCGCGTCATCGCAGCCGTCGGGGCGGGAGACGACATGAGCGGATACGCGTGGTGGTTTGTCGCAGGCTTTGGCCTGCTGATTGCTGAGCTGCTCAGCGGGACGTTCTATCTGCTGGTCATCGCGCTGGCCGCGGGGGGCGCGGGCGTAGCCGCACTGCTCGGCGCTGGCTTCACGGTTCAACTGGTGGTCGCCGCGATCATCGGATTCAGCGGATCACTCTGGCTGCGCCGCAGTCGTGCGCAGCACAAGGGCGCTGCCTCGGCTGCACTGCAAAACCTCGACGTCGGTCAGCCGATCCGCATCGACGAGTGGATAAATGGTCGCACCGCACGCGCAACCTATCGGGGCGCGCAATGGGACGTCGAACTCGCCGGCGACGGTGCAGCAGAGCCTGGCGAGTTCCTGATTACGGACATGCGTGCGAACCGGCTGATTGTGCGTCCACGGCGTTAGCCGTTCGGTGTTTCGGGCGCGTCCGGCGCCCTGTGGGCAGTCACACCAGAAAATTCAGAGGAGAGCATCGATGCAAGCATTTGTTCCCAACGGCCTGACCGTGATCGCGCTGGTGCTGTTTGCGCTTGTCGTTGTGTTCGTGATCAAGGCGGTGCGCATCGTGCCGCAGCAGCATGCGTGGGTGGTCGAGCGACTGGGCAAGTTCCACGCCGCGCTCGGCCCGGGTCTGAACATCGTCATTCCGTTCATTGATCGCGTCGCCTACAAGCATAGCCTCAAGGAAGTGCCGCTGGACGTACCAAGCCAGGTCTGCATCACGCGCGACAACACCCAGCTCGCGGTCGACGGCGTGCTGTACTTCCAGGTCACCGATCCGCAGCGCGCAAGCTACGGATCGAGCAACTACATCGTGGCCATCACCCAGCTGGCGCAGACCACGCTGCGCTCGGTGATCGGCAAGCTGGAGCTCGACAAGACCTTCGAAGAGCGCGAGTTCATCAACCAGAGCATTGTTTCGGCGATTGACGAGGCAGCGATGAACTGGGGCGTCAAGGTGCTGCGCTACGAGATCAAGGACCTGACGCCGCCGGCCGAGATCCTGCGTGCGATGCAGCAGCAGATCACCGCCGAGCGCGAGAAGCGCGCGCTGATCGCCAGCTCCGAAGGACGCAAGCAGGAGCAGATCAACATCGCCACCGGTGAGAAGGCAGCGGCGATCGCCAAGTCCGAGGGCGACAAGCAGTCGCAGATCAACAATGCGCAGGGCGAGGCGGCGGCCGTGCTCACAGTGGCCCAGGCGACGGCCGAGGCAATCCGCAAGGTCGCCGAGGCGATCCAGAGTCCGGGGGGCATGGAGGCCGTGAACCTCAAGGTGGCCGAGCGCTATGTGGACGCTTTCGGCAACCTGGCCAAGACCGGCAACACGCTGATCGTTCCGGCCAATCTGTCGGACGTCAGCAGTCTGATTTCGACTGCCATGACGGTCGTCAAGAGCCAGTCGAGCGCGCGCTAGTTACGATCGCCTCCGGCGCGGGCGGTTTTGCCCGCAGGGGAGACGAGCGTGTCAACGTTGAGCATCTGCCACCGGCCACAACCGGATTCGCGCGGCACGGTCCGGCCATGAATGCCCCCACGATCTCTTTGGGCATTCGCCAGCTGCTGTTGCCGCATCAGCCGTTTTCGCAGATGGCCTCTGCGGATCTCGACTTCATCGCCGCGTCTGTCGAAGTCGCGTACTTCGCTCCCGGCGAAGTGCTGATCGATCCGGCGGCGGGACCTGCGAGCCAGTGCTTCATCGTCAAGCAAGGCTGTGTTCGGGCCGAGCGGCCTGCGGGCAGTACGCAAGCCTCGCCGGAATTCGAGGCCGGCCCGGGCGAGTGCTTCCCCCTGGGCAGCCTGCTGGCAAACCGTCCAGTGTCACTTCGCTTCGTCGCGGCGGGCGATGTCTTCTGCTTCGTGATGTCGCGAGATCGCTTCGATGCGCTGACGCGTCGAAGTGCGCCGTTCATGGACTTCTGCAAGCGCAGGCTGGGCTCTCTGCTGGATACGTCGCGCCAGCAGATGCAGGCCAGCTACGCAGCGGAGGCGAGCGCGGAGCGAACCATGGGCATGGCCCTGTCGGCGCTGGTCCGTGGCACACCGATCACCTGCCGGCCCGATGACTCCTTGCGCGATGCCTTCCTCCTGATGAACGACAAGCATGTGGGCTCGGTCATCGTCACCGAGCAGCATCCGGGTGGCGAAGAGGTTCTTGGCATCCTGACGCGGACTGACCTGATCGGACGCGTGATCCTTCCTCAGATATCGCTGGACACCCGGATCGGCGATGTGATGACGCGCGATGTGATGTCGCTCGATGCCAGCGCGACCGCGGCCGATGCCACGCTGCTGATGGCCGAGCACTCGATCCGCCATGTGCCGGTGATACAGAACCGCGGCGGGGTGTCACGCGTGATCGGTATTGTCTCGGAGCGCGACCTGTTCGCGCTGCAGCGGCTGTCGGTGCGCCAGCTTGCCATGGCGATTCGCGTTGCGGATTGCCCTGAAGCGCTGGCTGCCGTGGCCCTCGACATCCGGCGTCTGTCGCACCATCTGGTCGCTCAAGGCGTCGCAGCGCAGCAGATGACGCGCCTGATCAGTCACCTGAATGATCAGCTGACGCAGCGTCTGCTCACGATGGGCTGCGCCCGCTTCGACATCAAGCCCGAAAGCTTCTGCTGGCTGGCGCTCGGCAGCGAGGGGCGCAGCGAACAAACGATCGCCACCGATCAGGACAACGGCATCCTGTTCGAGGAAGACCAGGTGTCGCAGGCGAGGCTGCTGGCGTTCGCGGACTGGGTGAACGTTGGCTTGGCCGCTGCGGGCTTTCCGCTTTGCAAGGGCAACATCATGGCGCGCAACCCGTCGTGGTGCGGCAGCGTGCGCGACTGGCGCCAGCTGTTTTTCGACTGGATCGATCGTGGCGATCCGCAGGCGCTTCTCAATGCAAGCGTGTTCTTCGACTTCCGCGGGATCTTTGGCAACAAGTCGCTGGCGCGCGACCTGCGTGCCGAGGTCGTGGCCAGAGCACAGGCAACACCGCGCTTTCTCAAGCAGATGTCGGATAACGCGCTGCGTAATCGTGCGCCGTCATCTGGCGGCTTGTTCGAAGGCGTGTTCGGTGACGGCGATGATGCGCCTGTTGACCTGAAGCTCAATGGCACGGTGATCTTCGTCGACGCGGCGCGCATCTGGTCGCTTGCGGCCGGAGTTTCCGAAACCAATACGAGCGGCCGGCTGCGGCTGCTCGCCGAGCAGTCGCGTATCCCGCAGGTTGATGTGGCTGCGTGGATCGATTCCTTCGAGTTTCTGCAACTGATGCGGCTGCGCGAGCAGCACCGTCGGGGCCAGACGGGCGCTCAGGATGAATCCGCCAATCCCAATGCAGTCAGCCCGCGAGATCTGTCGCCACTCGACCGGCGCATCCTGAAGGAGAGTTTCCGCCAGGCCCGCAAGATCCAGCAACGGCTGGAAATGGACTTTCCCGGATAGCGGACGATGCTCAGCCTGCTCAAGCGACTCGGGCTCATGGGCACGATGACTCCCGCCGCGGAGCGGTGGGTCGTGGTCGATGTGGAGACCAGCGGGTTCGATCCGACGCAGGATGGCCTGATCTCGATTGGGGCCGTCGCAATGCGCGCCGACGGACGCGTGCTGCCGGCCGAAAGCTTCGAGATCGTCTATCGCCAGTCGCGCACCAGTTCGCGCGAGAACATCCTGGTCCACGGCATCGGCGTTCAGGCGCAGCGCGACGGCCAGGATCCGACCTCTGCGACCCGCGCATTTCTCGACTATGTGGGCGTGAGTCCGATCCTGGCCTTCCACGCGCCGTTCGACCGCGGATTCCTTGCGCGAGCAGTGAAAATTTTCGTCAATCAGCCGTTCGACAACCCGTGGCTCGATCTGGCCGAGCTGGCGCCTGCGCTGGAACCCAAGGCCGGTCTCAAGTCTCTGGACGAGTGGTTGCGTCGCTACGACATCTCGGTGACCGAACGCCACTCGGCGGCGGCCGACGCATTTGCGACAGCGCTTCTTGCGGCGCGACTCTTGCACGAGGGACGCCGGCAGGGCGTTCGCGGGTTCCGCGACCTGCAGAAACTTGCCCGGGCCGCGCGCTGGGCCGGTCGATAGCCGCGCGGACAGACTGCCCGTCAGCACCGTAATCGGCGCTTGACTTGCCGCTCAGCGGCTCCGTTGCTTGAGCAGCCGGTTCTGTTCGCGCTTCCAGTCCTTCTCTGCCTCGGCATCGCGCTTCTCGAACTGCCGCTTGCCCTTGGCCAGCGCGATCTCCAGCTTGATGCGGCCCTTGCTGTAATGCAGATCGATCGGCACCAGCGAGTAGCCCGCGCGCTCGACCTTGCCGATCAGCTTGCGGATCTCTTCGGCGCGCAGCAGCAGCTTGCGGGTGCGCGTGGGATCGGGCGTGATGTGGGTCGAGGCGGTCTTCAGCGGCGTGATGTGCGCATTCAGCAGGAAGATCGCCTCGCCGCGCACGATCACATAGGCTTCGCGCAGGTGGACCTGGCCGGCGCGGATCGACTTGACCTCCCAGCCTTCCAGCACGAGCCCCGCCTCGAAGCGCTCTTCGATGCTGTAGTCGTGAAAGGCTTTCTTGTTCTGCGCGATCGACATTGGGCAGGCGCGGACGTGACGCGCTTCCTCTTAAAATGCGATGGTAACAACGCCCCCCGCCTCACACGTGCCCGACTGGTTCGCGCACGGCGGCCGGGATCCCTGTCCAGGCTGCCGCGGAGAGCCATGCACCGAATCGAGCGTTCCCTGCTCGTCCCCTACAGCGATGCCGAGATGTTCAGCCTCGTGGCTGACGTCCGCAGTTACCCTCGGTTCCTCCCGTGGTGCGCGGCCACGCACGTGCGTACGCATCCGGACTCCCGGATCGAGGCTCGCGTCGATATCGACTACCGCGGCGTTCGCAGCAGCTTCACGACCCTCAATGAGCATGACGAACCAAGCCAGATACGGATGCAACTGGTCGACGGCCCATTTCGGCGCCTGGGGGGGGAGTGGCGGTTCACCGCGCTGCGCGCCGACGCCTGCAAGGTGCATCTGAGCCTGCACTTCCAGTTTGCCGCGGGCGTGGTGGGCAAGCTGGTTGCACCCGTGTTCGAGACAATCGCCGCCTCGATGGTCGACGCTTTTTTCAAGCGTGCCGAGGTGGTCTATGGCGAGCGCTGATGGCAACCTCGATGCGCGCCGAGCCGTTGCAGGGCAGGGTGCGCGCAACGATCGTATACGCGCTGCCTGACAGGTCGTACTGCATCGAGGTTGAAGTGACCGCCGAGTCAACGCTGGCGGATGCGGTCAACGCCAGCGGTCTGCGCCAGCGTGAGCCCTCTTTGCCCGTGGAGCTCGACCTGGGTGTTTTCGGCAGACCGCAACCGCACAGCACGAAAGTACGCAGCGGTGACCGAATCGAGGTCTATCGGCCGCTGACTGTGGATCCGAAGGAGGCGCGTCGCATCCGCGCTGAGGTCAAGCGACGCCGCACGACTGCGGCGCGCTGATCCGTTTCACTTGCAGTTCGACGAGATCAGGTCGCGCGTCCGCTGGACTTCGGCACTGCGCGCAGCGTCATCGAGAATCTCGCGGTTGCCCTGGGCATCGGTGCGTGCGATCCGCATGCCATCTTCGAGTTGACGCAGATATCCGCGGGCGCGTTCGCAATCCGCTTCGCGTCGCGCATTGGCCGACTGCGTTTCGGCCTGCTTCTTGTCCGCGTCCGCGCGTTCCTGCTGACGCTTTCGAAAATCCTGTTCCTGCTCTGCCGCGGATCGCGGCCCAGTCGGCTTCGCTGCCGCTGCTGTTCCTGCGGCTGCCGCCGCCGGAGTCGCAGCGGGCACGACCGCTGCCGGCGCAGCCGGAGGCGCAGTACGGCCAGCCGGCCGCCGGATGATCTGGCTATCCGGGATCGTGGGCGGCGGCGCCTGATCGGAGAAGACGACACTGCCGCCGGCGTCGCGCCACGCCCATTGCGCGCTCGCGGGAGTTGCAGTGGCCAGCACAGCCACTGCGCCCACGCAAAGGACCATGGTCCGTGCGCGGGATAAAGAAACGGAACGATCAGCCATAAGCAGGACTCCTTAGCGCTCGGTCGCATTCTAGGTGCGATTCGAGTCTTTGCAGAACCTTCTGGCGCGCTCCGGACCGCCCATTCGGGCTACCCCATCAGGGGCTCAAGCAGGGCGGTGTCCGCCGAGACAGGGACCGGAGAAGTCAAATCGTATAATCCACTTTTGCGTCGTGAGGATTCCCATGCGGTTGACCCAGAAGGCCCTCACCTTCGATGACGTCCTGCTGCTGCCGGCCTACTCGGCCGTGCTTCCCCGAGAGACGAGCCTCGCCACCCAGCTGACCCGCGAGATCCGCCTCAACCTGCCGCTCGTCTCTGCGGCGATGGACACCGTGACCGAGGCCCGGCTCGCCGTGGCGCTGGCCCAGGAGGGGGGAATCGGCATTATTCACAAGAACCTGTCGCCCGCCTTGCAGGCGGCCGAGGTTCTCAAGGTCAAGCGCCACGAGGCAGGCGTGCTGCGTGACCCGATCACGATCCCGCCCGACATGACCGTTGGCGAGGCTATTGCGCTGCAGCGCAGCAACAAGATTTCCGGGCTGCCGGTGGTTGCATCGGGGCAGGTGGTCGGCATCGTCACCAACCGCGACCTGCGCTTCGAGACCCGCATGAGCGTGCCGGTGTCCGAGGTCATGACGCCACGCGACCGACTGGTCACGGTCAGTGAGGGCGCAAGCCTCGAAGAAGCCAAGGCGCTGATGCACCGGCATCGGCTGGAGCGCGTGCTGGTGGTAGGCGACGATTTCCAGTTGCGCGGGCTGGTCACGGTCAAGGACATCACCAAGGCGGTCGAGCATCCGCTGGCGGCCAAGGACGAACTTGGAAAGCTGCGGGTGGGCGGCGCAATCAGCACGGGTGCCGACTCCGACGAGCGCGCCGAGCGCATGGTCAAGGCGGGCGTGGACCTGATCGTCGTGGATACCGCCCATGGCCACCACCAGGGCGTGCTTGATCGCGTGCGCTGGGTCAAGCGCAACTTCCCGCAGGTCCAGGTCATCGGCGGCAATATCGCCACCGGGGCTGCAGCGCGGGCGTTGATGGAAGCAGGGGCCGACGGCGTCAAGGTCGGCATCGGTCCCGGGTCGATCTGCACCACCCGGGTCGTTGCTGGCGTGGGTGTGCCCCAGATCAGCGCGATAGCCAACGTGGCTAAAGCCCTCGAAGGCACCGGCGTGCCGCTGGTCGCCGATGGCGGCATCCGCTACTCGGGCGACGTGGCCAAGGCCATCGCCGCGGGCGCCAGCAGCGTGATGATGGGCAGTATGTTCGCCGGCACCGAAGAGGCGCCGGGCGAAGTGATCCTGTACCAGGGCCGCTCGTACAAGAGCTACCGCGGCATGGGCAGCCTCGGCGCCATGCAGCAGGGCTCGGCGGAACGCTACTTTCAGGACAACGACGCCAACGTCGACAAGTTCGTCCCCGAGGGCATCGAAGGCATGGTGCCCTACAAGGGCAGCGTGCTGCAGATCCTCTTTCAGCTTGCCGGCGGACTGCGCTCATCGATGGGCTACTGCGGCTGCGCCACCATCGACGAGATGCGTGGCAAGGCCGAGTTCTGCGAGATCACCAGCGCCGGCATGCGCGAGTCGCATGTGCACGACGTGAAGATCACCAAGGAAGCCCCGAACTATCGGGTCGAGTAGGGCGGAGTCTCAACGTGACCCGGGCATCGCGCGGATCGCGCCACAAACAGCCTGACCCTGCACCGGTCATTCCCGAGTCGCGCCGCCGCTTCGTTGCGCTTTGGAGCAAGGCGTGGGGCCTGATCGGTGCCGTGATCGTCGTTTTCGTCGCGTACCGCCTGCCCGAGACATTGCGCGCTGGCGACAGCATGCAGTTGCTGCGCGACGTCGGCATGCTGCTGCTGTGCTTCAACCTGATCATGCAAGCCACCCGCCCGCACTGGCCGATGACCTATTCGGTGCCGCTGACGATCGTCGGCATCGCCATGTGGCTCTTCGGCTGGCTGGCCTGACCCCTCCCGGCGCCGCTCCGACATGCACCATCAACGCATCCTGATCCTCGACTTCGGCTCGCAGGTCACCCAGCTCATTGCGCGCCGTGTCCGCGAGGCGCGCGTCTACTGCGAAATCCATCCAAGCGACGTCAGCGCCGAGTTCATTCGCCAGTTCGCGCCGGCAGGCGTGATCCTCTCCGGCTCGCACATGTCGGCCTACGAAGAGACCACCGACAGGGCGCCGCAAGTCGTCTTCGAGCTGGGCGTGCCGGTGCTTGGCATCTGCTACGGCATGCAGACGATGGCGCAGCAACTCGGCGGCAAGGTCGAGGCCGGGCATCAGCGCGAGTTCGGCTATGCCGAGGTGCGCGCGCGCGGCCATACGCGGCTGCTCGATGGCGTGCAGGACTTCGTCACCGAGCAGGGCCACGGCATGCTCAAGGTCTGGATGAGCCACGGCGACAAGGTGACCGAGCTGCCGCCCGGCTTCAAGCTGATGGCCTCGACCGACAGTTGCCCGATCGCCGGCATGGCCGACGAGAGCCGAGGCTTCTACGCGGTGCAGTTCCACCCGGAAGTCACGCACACGCTGCAAGGGCAGGCGCTGCTGACGCGCTTCGTGCGCGAGATCTGCGGCTGCCGCGGCGACTGGAACATGCCCGACTACGTGAGCGAGGCGGTGGCCCGGATTCGCGAGCAGGTTGGCGATGAGGAAGTGATCCTCGGGCTTTCCGGTGGCGTCGATTCGTCGGTGGCCGCGGCGCTGATCCACAAGGCGATCGGGCCGCAACTGACCTGCGTGTTTGTCGATACCGGGCTGCTGCGGCTGAACGAGGCGGCACAGGTCGTCGACATGTTCGAGCGCAACATGGGCCTGAAGCTGGTGCATGTGGATGCCAGCGAGCGCTTCATGCGCGAGCTTGACGGCGTGGCCGACCCCGAGGCCAAGCGCAAGATCATCGGCCGGGAGTTTGTGCACGTCTTCCAGGAAGAGGCTGCCAAGGTCGCCAACGCCAGGTGGCTGGCGCAAGGCACGATCTATCCCGACGTGATCGAGTCAGCCGGTGCGAAGACGAAGAAAGCGACGACGATCAAGAGCCACCACAACGTCGGCGGCCTGCCGGAGACGCTGCACCTGAAGCTGCTCGAACCGCTGCGCGAGCTGTTCAAGGACGAGGTGAGGGCGCTCGGCATCTCGCTCGGCCTGCCGCCGGAGATGGTGTATCGGCATCCGTTTCCCGGCCCCGGCCTCGGTGTGCGCATCCTGGGCGAGGTGCGCCGCGATTTCGCTGATCTGCTGCGGCGCGCCGATCATATCTTCATCGAGGAACTACGGCGCACCGTCGATGACCGTACCGGCAAGACCTGGTACGACCTGACCAGTCAGGCGTTTGCCGTGTTCCTGCCGGTGAAGAGCGTAGGCGTGATGGGCGATGGCCGCACCTACGAGTGGGTGGTCAGCCTGCGGGCGGTGCAGACGCAGGATTTCATGACCGCGCACTGGGCGCATCTGCCGCACGAACTGCTGGGGCGCGTAAGCAACCGCATCATCAATGAGGTTCGCGGCATCAATCGCGTGGTCTACGACATCTCGGGCAAGCCGCCGGCGACGATCGAGTGGGAATGACCTGAAGCCCGTCGAGCCTTCCTCGACGAGAGCGGCGCCGCGACTGATTGAACGCATCGATCTGCGCGCTGTGGGACCGGACCTGTGCGTCGTGAACCTTGACGATGCATCGGCAAAGCCTTCCAATTCCTGAGACATCGAAAACGGCCGGTTGCCGGTGACGCGATGGTCTTCAGGGAACTGGCGTTGCCCATGGGGAAACTTTTCGACCTTGTTGGCGTAATCAGCCGTGCGTTGCTGCTCGCGCTCGTCGTGTGTTGCTGCGCGATGGCGGCAAGTGTCGAGGACTACCTTCGACCTCCGATGTTCCGGAATGCGTCGCTGTCACCCGACGGCCGTCACCTGGCTGTTCTCATGCCGGTCAATGGACGGATGAACCTTGCGACGATCGACCTCGATGGAAGAACACCACGCGTTCTGACGAGTTTCAGCCGCTTCGACGTCGTTTCATATCACTGGGTTGGCTCTGACAGGTTGGTCTTCTCGCTCGGACAGTTCGACACGCCGGTGGGTGAGAGCTTTGGCGGCGGCGGCCTGTTTGCGATTCGACGCGATGGCTCCGAGTCGCGTGAACTCGCGCCACCGAATTCGGGGCGAGGCTTCTGGTATTACCAGTCGATCCCCGGAAGCGACGTGGAGATCATCGCTGCACGCAGCGATCGCTCGATCGAGTCTGTCGATCTCTACCGGCTCAACGTTTCGACCGGTTCATCTTCCCTGATCACTTCGGATCGCCCGCGCGGCGACACGATCGGCTGGCTGCTGGATGCAAACCTGGTTGCACGCATCGCCACAACGGTGATCGATGCCGATGGAACGACAGTCGCCTATTACCGCCGTAGCGCGGCGGATCCTTGGCGGGAACTTGTTCGTTTCGAGCGAGGTGAGCGCGGCATGTTCGCCCCGGCGTGGATTTCATCCGATGGCGAAGAGTTGCTGGTGTTGGCACGTCGCGGCGGTGACACCACGGCCATATTCACGTTCGACCTCGGTGCACGCGCGGTCGGGGAGCGGCTTGCGTTCCATCCCCGATACGACATGAGGTCGTCCTCATTGATCCTCAGCGAAGATCGAAAAGCGGTGCTCGGCTTTGAAGTCGAGGCCGACCGTTATGAAGTTGCATGGTCCGATCCGGCCTACGAGCGCATCCAGACAACCGTCGACCGTGCGCTGCCGGGACGGGTCAACATCATCGACCGCAGGGCGGCTGCTCAGCGGACGCTGATCACCTCGTACTCGGATCGACACACCGCGCGCATCTACCTGCTCGACGAGAAGACCCGCCGAATGGAGGAACTGCTTGCGTCGCGTCCCTGGCTCAAGGTCGACGATCTGGTCGAAATGCGACCGTTCCTGCTGCCCACCCGCGACGGCCTCGAAATCCCGGGGTACTACTTTCTGCCAGCCGATCACGCGCCGGGCCGCACGCTGCCGACAGTCGTCATCATCCATGGCGGCCCGGAGGCTCGTACCGATACGTGGGGCTACGCGAGCATCGGCGTTCAGCAGGCGCAGTTACTGGCGTCCCGTGGCTTTGCCGTGGTTTTGCCGAACTTTCGCATCACACCGCACCTTGGGTTTCGAATTCACCAGGCAGGTTTTGGTCAACTCGGCCGAAAGATGCAGGACGACCACGAGGACGCAACCCGTTGGGCAATCGCCCAGGGATTCGCGAACCCGGAGCGGATCTGCGTGATGGGTGGAAGCTACGGCGGCTACGCAGCGTTGCTGGAGGCGGTGCGCTCGCCGGATCTTTACAAGTGTGTCATCGCGGCGTTTGCCGTGACGGACTTTGGTGCACTGATCAACTCGGCGTCATCGGTCTACAACTACAGCCGCTACACACCTGCCTACTATCGAAAGCTGCTCGGCGATGCATTGGCCGACCCCAACGCAATGCAGCGAATCGCGCCCGCACGGAATGGCGCAGCGATCAAGGCATCTGTCTTGCTCATCGCCGGCGCGGAAGACCGGATTGCGCCGATCGAGCAAACCCGAGCGATGCAGCGTGCACTTGAGCGTGCCGGCAATCCACCTCGGGTGTTGATCAAGGGCAACGAGGGACATGGCTTTCGATCACTGCCTGCGCGCGTCGAGGAAAGTGAGTTGATCCTTGACTTCCTGCAGTCGAGCATCGGTCGCCGATGACAGACGCCCGAGTCTGCGGCCAATACTCTGCGCATCGTTTTCGATTTCGCCTGCGCGAGAGGATCGCATGCAGGGGCCATGCGCCTGACTCGCACATGGCCGTGCAGTCCTTGTGACGGCGCTGATCACGCTGCGCTTTACCCAGATCAAGTCGGCATCTTCCGTCGCCGGCTGCTGCGGCCTACACTTGATCTGCGCTTCGTGGCCTCGACCGCAGAGACGTCGATCGCCCATTGACCCAGCACCCGGCAGAGGTGCCGAGCGCAGAGTGCGCTTTCGGAGACAGCCCATCCCCTCCAAGGGCTGATCCGCAAGGTGCTCGATCGGTCCAAGAAGCTGGGAGGCGAGGCGTGAAAGCCACGGACACGAGAAATCCGGACTATTTCCACAAGGTCGTCGATTGCCAGTGGGCCTGTCCAGCCCACACACCGGTGCCGGAGTACATCCGGCTCATTGCCCAGGGGCGTTACAGCGACGCCTACATGATCAACTGGGTCTCCAACGTCTTTCCCGGCATCCTCGGTCGCACCTGCGATCGGCCCTGCGAACCGGCCTGCCGGCGCGGCCGGGTCGAGGAGAACAACGGCACCAAGCCGGAACCAGTGGCGATCTGCCGGCTGAAGCGGGTTGCGGCGGATCACAAGGACGACATCCGGAGCCGGCTTCCCTCGGTCGCACCATCCAACGGTCGCCGCATCGCCTGCGTGGGCGCCGGCCCGGCCTCGCTGACGGTCGCACGCGACCTCGCGCCTCTCGGCTACCAAGTGACGATCTTCGATGGCGAGGTTCGCGCCGGCGGCTTCATCCGCTCGCAGATTCCGCGCTTCCGTCTGCCGGAAGAGGTGATCGACGAGGAGACCGGCTACATCCTGTCGCTCGGCGTCGACTTCCGCGCTGGACATCGCATCGACTCGATGCGCGATCTGCTGTCGCAGGGCTTCGATGCGGTGTTCGTCGGCAGCGGCGCCCCGCGCGGCCGTGATCTCGACATCCCCGGCCGCCAGGACGCGGCAGGCCAGATCCACCTCGGCATCGACTGGCTGGCATCGGTCTCGTTCGGCCATGTGACCAGCGTCGGCAAGCGCGTGATCGTGCTGGGGGGCGGCAACACGGCGATGGACTGCTGCCGCTCGGCGCGCCGGCTGGGCGGCGAGGACGTCAAGGTGATCGTGCGCAGCGGCTTCGAGGAAATGAAGGCCTCGCCGTGGGAAAAGGAAGACGCGATCCACGAAGGCATCCCGATCGTCAACTACCACGTGCCCAAGCAGTTCGTCGTCGAGGACGGCAAGCTGGTCGGCATGGTGTTCGAGGTGGTGAAGGCGGTGTTCGACGATACCGGGCGCCGCAGCCTCGTGCCGACTGGCGAGCCCGATGCATTCTTCCCTTGCGACACCGTGCTGATGGCGGTCGGCCAGGAGAACGCCTTTCCGTGGATCGAGCGCGACTGCGGCATCGAGTTCGATCGCTGGGGTCTGCCCAAGCTCGATGAGGCGTCGTTCCAGTCGACGCTGCCTCAGGTGTTCTTCGGTGGTGACGCCGCCTTCGGCCCGAAGAACATCATCACCGCGGTCGCGCACGGACACGAGGCGGCGGTTTCGATTGATCGCTTCCTGAACGGCGAGAACGTGCTGCGCCGGCCGGCGCCGCGCACCAACCTGATGTCGCAGAAGATGGGCATCCACGAGTGGAGCTATCACAACGACGTCTCCGAACTGCCTCGCTTCAAGGTGCCCTGGGCCAAGGCGGAGACCGCGCTGGCCAGCATCCGGGTCGAGGTCGAACTGGGCTTCGATGCCGCCACCGCGTTCAAGGAGGCGGGGCGCTGCCTGAACTGCGACGTGCAGACCGTGTTCACGCGCGAGACCTGCATCGAGTGCGACGCCTGTGTCGACATCTGCCCGATGGACTGCCTGACCATCACCGGCAACGGCGACGAAGATGACCTGCGTGGCCGCCTGAAGGCGCCGGCTACGAACCGCGGGCAGGATCTGTACCTGTCGGCGGCGCTGAAGTCGGGCCGCGTGATGATCAAGGACGAGGACGTCTGCCTGCACTGCGGCCTGTGCGCCGAGCGCTGCCCGACCGGCGCCTGGGACATGCAGAAGTTCCTGCTCAATACCGCCAAGGCGGGCCCCGACAGCCGCGACCCGGCGGCCAAACCCGCGCTGGAGGTCGCATGAAGCGCATCGAGTCGGTCAACGAGTTCGTGCTGAAGTTCGCCAACGTCAACGGCTCGGGGTCGGCATCTGCCAACGAGCTGTTTGCCAAGGCCATCATCCGGATGGGGGTGCCGGTCAGCCCGCGCAACATCTTTCCGAGCAACATCCAGGGCCTGCCCACCTGGTACGAGATGCGCGTGAGCGAGCGGGGCTGGCTTGGCCGGCGCGGCGGCATCGACATGATGGTGGCGATGAATCCGCAGACCTGGGATGCCGATGTGGCCGAACTCGAGCCCGGCGGCTACCTTTTCTATGACTCGACACGGCCGATTCCGCCGGACAAGTTCCGCAGCGACGTGCACGTGATTGGCGTGCCGCTGACCGAGATCAGCAACACCCACTACTCGGACCCGCGCCAGCGGCAGCTGTTCACGAACATCATTTACGTGGGCGCGCTATCGGCCTTGCTCGGCGTTGATGCCGAGGTGTTCGACACGCTGTTCGCCGAGCAGTACAAGGGCAAGGAACTGCTGCTGCAGTCGAACATGAAGGCGCTGCGGATGGGGCGGGACTACGTCGCGCAGCACGTCGATCAGCGCGTCGGATTGCAGGTGAGCCGCCGCGACAACGTGGGCGACCGCATCTTCACCGACGGCAACAGCGCCGCAGCGCTTGGCTGCCTGTATGGCGGAGCCACGGTGGCCGCCTGGTATCCAATCACGCCGTCGTCCTCGGTGCCGGAGGCTTTCCAGAAGTACTGCGACAAGTTCCGGATCGATCCGGCCACCGGCCAGCGGCGCTTCGCGATCGTGCAGGCCGAGGACGAACTGGCCTCGATCGGCATGGTCGTGGGGGCCGGCTGGAACGGCGCACGGGCGTTCACCGCCACCTCCGGCCCGGGCATCTCGCTGATGACCGAGTTCATCGGTCTGGCGTACTTCGCCGAGATCCCGGTGACCATCATCAACGTGCAGCGTGGCGGCCCCTCGACCGGCATGCCGACCCGGACCCAGCAGTCGGACATCCTGGCCTGCGCCTACGCGTCGCACGGCGACACCAAGCACGTGCTGCTGTTTCCGGAAGACCCGCACGAGTGCTTCGACTTCGCGGCCCAGGCACTCGATCTGGCCGATCGGCTGCAGACGCCGATCTTTCTGATGACCGATCTTGACATCGGCATGAACCAGCGGCTGAGTCGGCCGTTCGCCTGGGACGATTCGCGCGACTTCGACCGCGGCAAGGTGATGACCGCCGAGGAACTCGAGGCCGGCCGTGACTTCGGCCGCTACAAGGATGTCGATGGCGATGGCATCCCGTGGCGGACGCTGCCCGGCACGCACCCGAGCAAGGGCAGTTACTTCACGCGCGGCACCACCCGCGACGCCTATGC
>CAZTUT010000001.1:19312-42392 GCA_964616395.1 uncultured Burkholderiaceae bacterium | reverse complement strand
GCGAATGACTATGGCTATGATTTCGTTTTTTCACGGTTTATCGAGGGCCTAGGAAATGAGGGTGATGTATTGTTAGGTATTTCCACCTCAGGAAATTCAAAAAATGTGATTCATGCCGTGATGGCCGCCAACATGGAGCGGCTGCTGCGGAAATTTCGCACCGCGGCCACGCTGGTGCCGGCGCCAATCGAGCGCGCTGCGGGCGCGCCGACCTCCCTCGGGGTCCTGTACTTCGGCTCCACCGCGCCGGCGATGGACGAAGCCTTCGAGCAACTCGACGCCGCAGGCGTGCCGCTCGACGGCCTGCGCCTGCGCGCCTTTCCGTTTGCCGACCGCGTCAGGCAGTTCATCGATGCGCACGACACGGTGTTCGTGGTCGAGCAGAACCGCGATGCGCAGATGCACTCGCTGCTGGTCAACGAGCTTTCCATCGATCCGGCTCGCCTGGTGAAGATCCTGCACTACGACGGGACACCCATCACCGCGCGGTTCATCAGCGCGGCCATTCTCGATCACCTGCCTGCCGGTCAGCGTCCGGCAGCCACCCGGCAAGCGGAGGTCGTGGCATGACGTACATCGCCAAACCGCGGATGCATCCCCCGACCCTCGGGGTCAACAAGGTCGGCGACGCGCGCCGCGACTACGAGGGACGAATTTCGACGCTGTGCGCCGGCTGCGGTCATGACTCGATCTCGGCCGCGATCGTCCAGGCGTGTTGGGAAATGGACATCGAGCCGCATCGGGTCGCCAAGCTGTCCGGCATCGGTTGTAGTTCCAAGACACCCGACTACTTCCTGGGCGCCTCGCACGGCTTCAACACCGTGCACGGCCGAATGCCCTCGGTGCTGACCGGCGCCAACCTCGCCAACCGCGAACTGATCTACCTCGGCGTCTCCGGCGACGGCGACTCGGCGTCCATCGGCCTCGGTCAGTTCGCCAATGCGATGCGGCGCGGCGTCCGGATGGCCTACATCGTCGAGAACAACGGCGTGTATGGCCTGACCAAGGGTCAGTTCTCGGCCACCGCCGACCGTGGTTCCAAGAGCAAGAAGGGTGTGGTCAACAACGACAACCCGGTCGATCTGGTCGGCCTTGCGCTGCAACTCGGCGCCACCTATGTGGCGCGCGGCTTCTCCGGCGACAAGGAGCAACTGGTGCCGCTGATCAAGGGCGCGCTCGGTCATGGCGGCGCCGCGTTCATCGACGTGATAAGCCCGTGCGTGACGTTCAACAACCACAGCGGCAGTACCAAGAGCTACGACTACGTGCGCCAGCACAACGAGGCGGTCAGCCGCATCGACTTCATGCCGGAGCGCAGCGAAATCACCACGAGCTACAAGCCCGGCGAGGTGGTCGAGGTCGAGCAGCACGACGGCACGGTTCTGCGGCTACGCAAGCTCGACGACAACTACGACCCGACCCGCCGCTACGCGGCGCTCAGCTACATGCACGAGCGCCACGAGCGCGGCGAGATCGTCACCGGGCTGCTGTACCTGGACCCGCTGGCGCTCGATCTGCACTCGGCGCTGAACACCACGCATCAGCCGCTCAACGCGCTGCAACGGGGTGATCTGTGCCCGGGTGCCTCGGCGCTGGCCAAGATCAACGCCGGCCTGCGCTAAGGCCTTGGAACGGTGAGTTGGCCGCCAGTGCCAAAGGAAACGTGATGACCGAGAGAATCGTTTCGAAGTCGATGGCCTCGCGCCATATCGTCAACCTGCTGCCGAGCGCCACGGTATGGGAGGCCGCCTGCGTGATGACCAAGGCCAACTGCGGCAGCGTGGTCATCCTCGAGGCGACGGGCGAGCTGCTCGGCATCCTCACCGAGCGCGACCTGATGACGCGCGTGCTGGCCAAGGCGCTGGACCCAAAGACCACGCGCGTGGCCGACGTCATGACAGCCAATCCGCATGTCGTCAGTCCGGACACCACGGTGTCGCAGGCGGTGCTGATCATGATCGAGCGCGGCTTTCGACACCTTCCGGTGGTCGGCGCCGATGGCAGCATCCTGGGCGTTTTCTCCGCCCGCGACGCGCTGCCGCGCGAGATCGATGCCGCGATGACGATGGCGCAGTTCCACGAGCAGATCAACGACGCGCTGGGCTGAACCAACGGCATTCCAGCGCGCGGCGCCGGCCGATACACTGCCGGAATGAGTTCTGATTCCGCCGCCACCGACCCGATTGCCGACTCGCCGCTGATCTCCGCTGCCGACTGGCTGGAGCGTCTGACCCGTCTTGCGCAGCGCGATGGGTTGTTGCTTTCCACGTTGCGCGAGCGCAGCCAGCAGGACTTCGAACTGGTGCTGGCCAGCGCCGCATTGTTCGTGCCGGTGCAGGCCGCTCTGGCCGAGCGCGAGGCCAACGACTGCCTGAAGCAGTTCCTGGCCACAGCGGGCGCCATGATTGACTGCGATCACGTGGAACTGCGGCGCTGGCTTGCCGATCTGCGATTCCTGCATCGGAATGACTTCGGCAGGGACTACCGCCGCGGCGTGCTTCCTGCCTGGCTTGCGACGGCGGCTTGCAGCCTTCACCACGATCAACTGGCGGTCGTGGTTGTGCGAGCGCGCGAACAGCGCGCCCTGTTGCGTGCGCAGCGCAAGGCGGCCTGGCTGGCCGCCCGCACACAGAGCGCGCCCCGCGACACCGGACTGCACGAACATATCGAGATCATCGAGCCCGCACCGCCGCCGGTCGACGAAGGCGATGCAGACGACGCGCTGTACATGCGCCTCGCGCTGGATCAGGCTCTCAACGCCTGGGCGCTGGGCGAGGTGCCCGTCGGCGCGGTCGTGGTGAAGGGCGGACAGGTGATTGCCACCGGTTTCAACCAGCCGATCGGCACCGCCGACCCCACCGCGCACGCCGAGATCCGGGCGCTACGCGCTGCGGCTGAGCTTCTCGGAAACTATCGCTTGAATGGCTGTGACCTGTACGTGACCCTGGAACCCTGCGCGATGTGCGCAGGCGCGATCCAGCACGCGCGCATTGGTCGCGTTGTCTTCGGCGCACCGGATCCGAAGACCGGTGCCTGCGGCAGCGTGGTCGACCTGTTTTCGGAGGTCCGGCTCAACCACCACGCCAGTGTGCGGGCCGGCGTGCTGGCGGAAGAGTGCGGCGGCTTGCTGACCCGCTTCTTTTCCGAGCGGCGCAAGTTGCAGCGCAACGACAACGGCCTTGGACTCGACGATGCCGCGCAGCGCTAGATCCACTCGACCGAGGGTCGGCATCGTCGCGCCATCCGGTTTCCTCGCAGATCCGGCGGTGCTGGATCGCGCTGCCCGCGTGTTTTCGGCGCGTGGCTGGGACGTGCAGGCCGGCGAGTCGTGCTTCGCACGCGACACGCGTTTCGCCGGCCCCGATGCACTGCGCGCTGAAGAACTGCAGCGTTTCTGCACCGATGCGCGGCTGGACCTGGTGCTGGCCGCGCGCGGCGGCTACGGCCTCACGCGCCTGCTGCCACGGCTCGACTTCGAGGCGATCGCAGCCTGCGGCACGCTGGCCTGTGGGTACAGCGACTTCACTGCATTCAATCTCGCGCTGCTCGCCCGTACCGGCGCCGTCAGCCTGCACGGACCCTCTGCAACAGACTTCGGGGCTGCTACGCCGGAACTGTCGACGCTCGATGGCTTTTTCGAGACAGTCGACCGCTGGCGCCAGTCGGGTCGCTTCGAGGCACGCTTTGCAGTCGATGGCGATGACGCAGAGGCGCGCGGCCGGCTGTGGGGTGGCAACCTCGCGCTCATCTGCGCGTTGCTCGCGACCCCCTGGATGCCACGTGTGCGTGGCGGCATCCTGTTTGTCGAAGACGTCAACGAGCCGGCGTACAAGATCGAGCGAATGCTGATCCAGCTGGAACAGGCAGGCATCCTGCAGCGTCAGGCTGCACTCGTCCTCGGTTCTTTCGATCCGGTGCCATCCATGGAAAACGACAACGGCTTCACGCTGGAGACGGTCATCGCCGGCCTGCGCCAGCGTCTGCCGATTCCGGTCATCTGCGGGCTGCCCTTTGGGCATGTGCCACGCAAGTTGACGCTGCCGTACGGCGCTCGCGTGGCTTTGCGCGTCGCGTCGGCGCACGCCACGCTGTCGGCAAGGACCTGAATCATGTCCGGACCGCTGACGCTGGTCGGAATCGACCCTTCGCTCCGGGAACGGCGCCAGGAGCGTGTTCTGGCAGGTGTGATTGGCACCGTCTACCGGCAGGTTCCTCAGTCGGTTCTTGGAACGACGGTGCTGGCCGTTGCCCTGATCGCAGCACTCTGGCAGGCGCGACCGGCGGAACTCTTGCTCGGATGGCTGGCCGCCGTCCTGATCGAGGGCGCGGTTCGTCTCAAGGCGGCAAGTGCGTTTGCCGCGTCCGCGCATCTGCTCGATCACGTTCAGCGGTGGGCTCGGCGCTGGATGCTTCAGGCCGCCATTGCGGGTGCGCTATGGGGTGCCGCAGCACCGCTGTTCTTCTCGTCCGACGATCCGACTCATCAGATCGTGCTGGTCGCGGTCGTGCTCGGCGTTGCCTTCGGTACGCTGACGCTATATGCCACCCACCGCCCGGCGCTGCTCGTCTTCCTGCCGCTGGCGCTGCTTCCACTGACCGGGCGGCTGCTGGCCGAAGGCAATCCCTCGTACTACGCTGCTGCGGTCGTGATGCTGCTGCTGCTCGTCATCGCTTACCTGTTCGGCCGCAATTACAGCAATGCGATCTATGCCTCGGTCAGGAACAACTACGAGAACGAGGTGCTGGTCGATCAGTTGATCAGCGAAAAGCGTGCCGCTGATGAGGCGCGTGGCGTGGCCGAGACCGCCACGCGTTCCAAGACCCGATTTCTCGCTGCGGCAAGTCATGACCTTCGCCAGCCGCTTCAGGCCATCGGGATCTATGTGGCGCTGCTGCGCAAGCGGGTGCAAGGTCCGATCGCGCCACTCGTCGGCAATCTGTCGTCTGCAGTCGATTCACTTTCTCGGCTGGTGGAGGAACTGCTTGAAGTCTCCCGCCTCGATGCGGGTGCGATCCAGCCTCAACTGCAGGCAGTGTCGATCGATGACGTGCTCAAGGAACTCGAGCAGGAATTCACTCCGATGGCCGCTGCCAAGGGACTCCAGCTACGGGTGCGCAAGTCGGGGGCCGCCGTGCTGTCAGACCAGGTTCTGCTGCTTCGGGTGATGCGCAACCTGCTGAGCAACGCGATCAAATACACGCGCCAGGGCGGTGTCCTCGTCGCAGCCCGGCCTCGCGGACGCATGCTGGCCATCGAAGTCTGGGACACCGGCCCGGGCATCAAGGACAAGGAAGTCGATCGCGTATTCGACGAGTTCTATCGCGGCGAAAGTGGCAAGAGCGAACGCGGCGGCGGCGGTTACGGCCTGGGGCTGTCCATCGTCAAGCGGATCTGCGACCTGCTGCAGCACCCGCTGACAATGACCACGCGCTCGGGTCTGGGCACTCGCTTCCGAGTCGAGGGGCCGCTGGCTGCGCCACCGGCACGGCGTGTGCGCGATGCGCGACGGGTCGACGCGGTGATCAGGCCGCTGACCGGATTCACGGTCGTGGTCATCGAGGACAACGAAGAGATCCTCAACAGCATGACGCGCCTGCTGCGTTCATGGGGCGCCGACATCACGTCAGCCACCAGTTTCAACGCGTCGCTGGTGCGCAAGCTGTCGCTGCACCCCCGCGTCGATCTGATCCTCGCCGACCAGAATCTCGGCGACTCCCACGTGACCGGCGTCGAGGCGGCGTTCCGGATTCGCGAACTCGTTGGCCAGGCCGTGCCCGTGATCATGCTGACCGCGGTTCAACCGATGGAGGTCCTGGTCGAATTCCAGCGAGTGATGCGGGACCGCCTTGCAGTCAGTCCGGATGAATCGTCGGTGATTTCGCGCAGCCAGTTCGAGGAGCCGCTGGTGCTGCAGAAGCCGACGACGGCTGTCGCGCTGAACAAGGCCATCGCGGACGCGCTGGGCGTGCCGACGCCCCAGGGAGAGGAGAGCAGTGCCGGCGACGTAGAGGAGGGCAGCGAGGAGCGCGTCGACTGATGCGCCCCAAGGCGTTGCAGCCGCTGTGCTCAGCCGACGTCGTAACCCTGCTTGCGTGCGGCCAGAAGCGCTTCGGTACGGTTTGAGGCGCCAAAGGCGCGGTAGATCGCGGTCACGTGCGTCTTGACCGTGCCCTCGGACAGGTTCAGCTCACGACAGATCACCTTGATCGGTGCGCCGCGCGCGAGCAGTTCAAGCACCTGTTCCTGCCTGTCGGTGAGCCGCGCGCGAGACGAAGCGGGCCGACCCATCATGTCACGGCCACGTTCCGGAAGACCCAGCATCGAAGCGCCGCGGGTGTTCTCGTCGAGCAGATCCGCTGGAATGTAGACGCCCCCACTGAGCACGAACTTGATCGCTGAGGTGAGCGTATCGGTTGCCATCGACTTGGGCACGAAGCCCGCGGCGCCCAGTTGCAGCACGCGCACGACGCTGCGCTGATCCTGCTGCCCGGACAGAACCAGAATCTTGAGGTCCGGCGAGCGCTCAACAAGCGATTCGAGAACGCTGGTGCCCGAGGCCCCGGGTATGCCGAGATCGAGCAACATCAGGTCGGCATCGGGATGCTGTTCCACCAAGGCCATTGCACCGTCCGCATCGGCGGCGCAGTGAACGTCCGCCGCGGGGTCGATGTCGAGCATCAGCAGGCGCAGTGCATCCGTGATCAGAGAGTGGTCATCAACCAGCAGGATTTTCATCTACAGCATCCGTAGCAGAAAGCGCTGAGGCTTCCGCACAACTTGAGAAGCGCGGATTGTAGTGAGGATCGGCGCCAGCCAAGCGCGAAAATTCACTCCGGTCCAGTTCCCTCAGGCGCTGCGCGGCCGTACCCGTGCCGAAGCCGCCCGGGCATTGATGCGCGCCTCGTCGATGGTCGCAGCACGCGCCAGCGCCACGCCCATGCGTCGCTTGACAAACGATTCAGGCTTGCCGAACAGCCGCAGATCGGTGCCCGGCAACGCGAGCGCATCGGCCACGCCATCGAAGACCAGCACCGGTGCGTCCACCCCGCCGTAGATGACGCTGCTGGCGGCCGGGTTGCGCAGCGATGCATCGACCGGCAGGCCGAGCAGGGCGCGCGCATGCAGTTCGAACTCGCTTTGCCATTGACTGGCCAGCGTCACCAGGCCCGTGTCGTGCGGTCGTGGGCTGACCTCGGAGAACCAGACCTGATCACCCTTGACGAACAGCTCGACGCCAAACACGCCAAGGCCGCCGAGGTCGTCGGTCACCCGGCGCGCGAACTCGCGCGCACGGGTCAGCGCGGTGGAACTCATCGGATGCGGTTGCCAGCTTTCGACATAGTCGCCGCTGACCTGAAGGTGGCCGATCGGATCGCAGAAGACCGTACCGATCGTGCCATCCGGCTGCCGATGTCGGACCGTCAGTTGCGTGATCTCGTAGTCGAAGTCGATGAATCCCTCGACGATCACGCGGCCAAGACCAACGCGCGCGCCGGCCATCGCATAGTCCCAGGCCGCTGCGAGATCCTGCGGACGGTCGACCTTGCTCTGCCCCTTGCCCGACGAAGACATGACCGGCTTGATCACGCAGGGCAAGCCGACCTGATCGACAGCGGCACGCAGTTCCTCGTACGAACTGGCGAATCGGTATGGCGAAGTCGGCAAGCCGAGCGTTTCCGCGGCGAGCCGGCGAATACCCTCGCGATTCATCGTCAACTGCGCGGCACGTGCCGTCGGGATCACCTGCGCAATGCCCGCGGCTTCGATTTCAACCAGCGCATCGGTGGCGATTGCCTCGATCTCGGGCACGATCACATGCGGTCGTACCTCGTCGACCAGGGCCCGCAGGGCCGCCGGATCGGCCATGTTGAGAACCCGCATGTGATGCGCGACCTGATGACCAGGCGCGTTCGGGTAACGGTCCGCTGCGGTCACTTCAACGCCAAGTCGCTGCAGCGCGATGATGACCTCCTTACCCAGTTCGCCCGCGCCGAGCAGCAGCACACGCAGCGCCTGTCCTGAAAGCGGTGTTGCGAGTGTGCGGGGTTCGATGGTCATGACGGTGGAGGCCGGGCCATGCGGCGGCGGCAATCGATGGGGACCACGATCTTACTGGCCGGCTTCCCTGCACGACATCGCGAATCGCGCTAGCCTTGCAGGCGATGTCATGTTCGTCTGCCATGCCTGAAATTTCCCGGAATTCCGCCTCGCCGGTGTCGGCGAGCGTCTCCATTCGCCGGCGCATCTCGCTGCCCATGACCCGCGGCGGCGGCGCCACGCCCGATCTGGTGACGTTCAACGGACTTCCCAGGCCCGATGACTTCGCCCTTGTGTTCGCAGGGAAGGGTACGGATATCCCCTGGGTCCGCGTTCATTCGGCGTGTCTGACCGGCGATCTGTTCGGTTCGGCCCGCTGCGATTGCGGTCCGCAACTGGACGCCGCGCTGGCGCACCTTGCGCGCGAGGGTGGCGTGCTCGTCTACCTGCACCAGGAGGGAAGGGGCATCGGACTGCGCGCGAAGATCGAAGCCTACGCACTGCAGGATCAGGGTCTGGACACCTTCGCCGCCAACGAGAGCCTCGGTTTTCCTCCCGATGCGCGGGACTACGAAAGCGCGGCGTCCATGCTGTCTGCGCTTGGCATCTCCCGTCTGCGCCTGCTGACCGCCAATCCCGAGAAGATCGCGCAGTTGCAGCAGGCGGGCATCGCGGTTGAGTCGAGCGAGCCGATCGTGATCGCGCCAACCGAGGTCAACCGCGACTATCTGGAAGCGAAGCGGCAGCGCTTCGCCGAATTCAGTTCCGCGCTTGTCCTGCGCCGTTCCACCTGACGACCCCCGCTGCGTGACGAGTGTCCGCGGCTGATCGAGCAAGCCCACCATGCGTCTCGGATGCATCGCCGATGACCTGACCGGAGCCACCGATCTGGCCAACAATCTGGCTCGCGGCGGAATGCGTGTTTCGCTGCGGGTTGGCGTGCCAGATAGCGGCTGCGACGACGTCGACGCGGTCGTCATCAGCCTGAAGAGCCGCACGTCACCGGTCAGCCAGGCGGTATCCGAGTCGCTGGCGGCTGCTCGCTGGCTACAGGCGCACGGCGCGGCGCAGATCTATTTCAAGATCTGTTCGACGTTCGACTCGACGCCGACAGGAAACATCGGCCCGGTCGCGGAAGCGCTGGCCGACGCACTCTCCGCGCGGTCGGTCGCGGTCACGCCGGCGTTTCCCGCCGGGGGGCGCAGCGTCTACCTTGGGCATCTGTTTGTCGGCTCGGTCCTTCTGTCCGAAAGCTCAATGCGTTCGCACCCGTTGACGCCGATGACGGACGCCAACCTGGTGCGCGTGCTGCAAGCGCAGTTGCGCGACTCGCGTGTCGGACTCGTTGACAGTTCAAGCGTGGCGCAGGGTTGGCAGGCGGTTCGCGCACGTCTTGACGCCCTTGCGTCCAGCGGTTTCCGCTTCGCCATCGTCGACGCGATCGACGATTCGAATCTCGAAGTGCTGGCCCGTGCGGTGGTCGATGCGCCGCTGGTCGTTGCAGCGTCGGGACTGGCGGTGCGGCTGCCTGCTGCGCTTGGCTTCGATCCGCGTTCGGACGCCGAGTTGCCGCCTGCGCGTGGCGCACGTGCGATTGTCTCAGGCAGCTGCTCGGCCGCAACCCGCGGACAGGTCGCGGATTTTGTTGCCCGGGGCGGCGCTGCAGTCGAGATTGACCCGTGTGCAAACAGCATTGACGCGGAGGCGACGCGAGCACTGGCATGGGCGGCGCCGCGGCTTGGCGATCTGCCGATCCTCGTCTATTCAACGGCGGAGCCCGCCGACGTCGCGCGGGTGCAGGCGAGGCTCGGCACCTCGGCAGCGGCAGAACGCGTCGAGCGCATCCTCGGCCAGGTTGCAGCGGGGCTGGTGGGTGCGGGTGTCGGTCAGCTTGTCGTTGCGGGTGGCGAGACGTCAGGCGCCTGTATCGCCGCACTGGGCCTCACGGCGCTTCGGATCGGGCCTCAGATCGATACCGGCGTTCCATGGTGCTTCGCCGATTCCGCTCGGATTCATGTGTGCCTGAAGTCGGGTAATTTTGGCGGTCAGGATCTGTTTTCGCGGGCCTTCGGGGTTCTCACGCACTGATTTCGTTCAAGGCTTAAGGATACGAATAATGTGTGTTATGTAAACCAATGGATGATCTTGATTACAGGCTCCAATCACTGACTCCGTCCGGTCTTTGCCTCGCTAAAGCGACAGCACTCTCGCCTGCGCCCTCGCCGCGCGTTGCAAAACCGTCACGTTGCCCCGGTCCGTCCTGCTTTGGCGATTGCTGAAACCCTGCTCGTCGCTGCAAAATGTCCGGGTTAACCCTGATTCGGAGCGAGACCAAGATGTGGAAACTCAGTCGCAGCGTAGTAGTAACCGTTGTGTGCCTTTCAACGCTTTTCCTGGCCGCGTGTGACGGCGGACGCGGGTATAGCCGCGGCGTGTTCCACGGCATCGTGATTGACAAGACCGAAGCTGAGATCACGGACAGACTCGGCAAGCCGGAGTCGGTCCAGATGCTTGGCGACGACGCAATGCGCTACACGTATCGTCGCAAGACATTCGATCCGGACAACCTCAATCAGATCGATGAACGCACCATCATCGAGTTCGAGAAGAAGGCTGGCAAGATGATCGTTGTCGACGTCAGCTTTGGCTGACGTCGAGTACGCAACCTCAGGCGATTTATCCGATAAAGAGCCTGAGGTTATGAACGCAAAATCTTGAATAAATTGAAGAAATTTTCGGTTGTTTGTCTGTCGACGGTCGCGCGATCACGATCGAGAATGGTTGCCAACAGATCAGCCACGTGACCAACAAAGCACGGTTGATTGACTTTCCCTCGATGCGGCACAGGCGCCAGATACGGCGAATCGGTCTCGACGAGTACCCGATCCATCGGGACGCGGCGGGCCACCTCACGGAGCTCGCCGGCACTCTTGAACGTCAGGATCCCTGAAAACGAGATGTAAAAGCCCAGGTCGAGGGCCGCGCTCGCGGTTTCCCAAGCCTCGGTGAAGCAGTGCATGACGCCGCCGCACTGATCGGCACCCTCTTCCCGCATCAGCCGGATCGTGTCGTCTGCCGCAGCCCGTGTGTGGACAATCAAGGGTTTGCCGGTGATGCGAGCGGCGCGAATGTGGGTCCGAAAGCGCTCGCGCTGCCAATCGAGCGGCTCCTTGAGCCGGAAATAGTCCAATCCGGTTTCGCCAATAGCCACGACCTTGGGATGACTGGCAAGCGCGACCAGCCGCTCCACCGTCGGCTCCTCCAGCGGCGGCGCACCGACCGGCTGGTCAGACAGGTAGTCCGGGTGAACACCGACCGAACACCAGACATCAGGATGCGACTCGGCGAACGAAAGCACGCGCGGAAACTCTTCGAGCGTCACACAGACGTTCAGGGCGCCACCCACCCCCGCGGCACGCATTCGCGACAGGACGCCGTCCTGATCTGCGGCGAGTTCCGGGAACGACAGATGACAGTGGGAATCGATCAGCACGGCACGCCGACACGTTGAAGAGAAACTGCACTGCGACGCCAAAGCGCCGCAGGCGCGCGGACTTTAGCCCGCTAGATCGTCAGCGTAGGCCGGGCCGACTTGAGCGCAGCGCCCAGAATGTCCTCGATCTTCTTTCGTGCGGTCATGCCACTTTCATCGGCTGGAAAGTGAACGCCGATCCCCGGCTGGCGGGACCGTCCGCCCGGAGCGCTCACCCAGACCACCTTTCCAGCAATGGGCAATTTGGTCGGGTCGTCCATGAGCGTCAGGATCAGGTAGACCTCATCGCCGAGCTGGTAGGTCTTGCTGGTGGGCACGAAGATGCCGCCGTTCTTCAGATACGGCATGTAGGCCGCGTAGAGCGCCGCCTTTTCCTTGATCGAAAGTGAGAGCACCGATGGGCGGCCCTGAGTCGAGGCGCCCGGCGTCGTGGCCGGCGGCGCATTACCCGTCACGACCGAGTTCGCCAACCGTGTAATGGGACCTTCGCTCATCGTCGCTACCTGTGAAGTGATCTGCCGGTGACCTTGGGTTTGAATCCGGACGTGTAATCGAGCAGTGCGGCTTCGACAGCAAGACGCGCATTGAGCGGATGGTGCTGCGCAGCCCGATGCGTCGTCAAGCGTGCATTCCACTGGTGAATTGCCGCCACTTCAAGGTCTTGGGCCACCTGTGCAACCGCCGCAGCATTCGCCGGGAAGTATCTGACTGCCCGACCCGTGTGCAGTGTCGCACAGGCCAGCAGGTCCCAGCACCAGCGCTGCATCACCGCCAGCGCTCCCGCAACGGCAATGGTCTTCGGAATACGCTCGGCAATGAGCTCGGGCGTCAGCCGGGCGCCACGGCCCAGCAGGTCGAGCAGCAACTCCCGGCTCGCAGCCTCCTGTTCATCGCCCTGGGCAAGCGTCAGCGCACTCATGGGAGCACCACCCGCCGCCGCCAATCGCTCGTCGGCGCGCTCGACCTGCTGATCGGCCAGCCACGCGAGCGCGACAGCACGGGTCGGACTGGGAACGCGCACCAGCACGCAGCGCGAACGGACGGTGGGCAGCAGGTCGTCGACCGCATCGGTGACCAGAACGAAGAGGCTCGCGGGCGGGGGCTCCTCGAGCATCTTGAGCAGCGAGTTGGCTGCCTCGGTATTCAGGCGCTCGGCCGGCGCGATCACCACCACCCGGCGGCCACCCCGGTGGGTGGAGGTCGCGATGAAATCGGTCAGCGCCCGTACTTGCGGAATGCGGATCTGGCTGGACAGCTTTGTGCGCTTGCCACCCTCTTCTCCCGCGGCGTCGCTGTCGACCGGCTCCGAGCCCGCGGTATGTTCTGCGTCGTCGGCGTCCGCCGATACGCCGCGCCAGGCCGCCATCGCATCGGGGACGACGATGCGCAGATCGGGGTGACTTCCTGCGGCGGCCAGCAAACAGCCCGCGCAGCGACCGCAGGCTCGACCCTCAGCGGTCGGGGCCTCGCACAGTGCTGCCCGAGCGATATCGATCGCGAGCGATTTCTTGCCGATACCGGCCGCACCGTGCAACAGGATTGCATGCGTGCCGCGCGTCAGCAGCGGGCGCAGGCGGTCCCAGGCCGCCGCGTGCCACGGTAACGAGGGCACGTAGGCGTTGGCGGACGCCTGAACGACATCGCTCATGCGAACACCTGTGCGATCCGGGCCTGCAGGTGCTCCGGCGCCAGGGCGCCGTCCAGCACGATGAAGCGCTCCGGTGACTTCGCTGCGCGCGCCAGATAGGCAGCGCGAACCCGGCTGAAGAACGCCGCTTGCTCCGACTCGAAGCGATCCGCCGCGCGGGCAGAAGCAAGTCGCTGCGCGGCGATCTCGGGCGCGATGTCGACCAGAAACGTGTGGTCCGGCACCAGATCGGGGTGCACCCAGTGCTCCAGCGCCTCGATGTCAGTCGCCGGCAGTTGCCGTCCGCCCGACTGGTAGGCGAAAGTGGCGTCGCTGAAGCGATCGCAGACGACCCAGCGGCCCGACGCCAGTGCGGGCCGGATCACGCGCGCCAGATGCTCGGCGCGCGCTGCGAACATCAGCAGTGTCTCCGTGCGGGGGTCCATGTCCTGCGTCAGCACGATCTGGCGCAGCGTCTCGCCGATCGGCGTGCCGCCGGGTTCGCGCGTGACCACGACGTCGCGGCCATTGCGTCGAAGGTGGTCGGCGAGGAACGCCAGCTGCGTGCTCTTGCCGGCGCCGTCGATCCCTTCGAAGGTGATGAACTTGCCTGATTTCATGTCAGCGGCGGGCTGGAGCGAGCTGGTAGCGAGCGACAGCGCGATTGTGCTCGCTCAGCGTCTCTGAAAAGGCCGACGTGCCGTCACCTCGAGCGACAAAGTACAGCGCTCGCGTGGTCTGTGGATTCAGCGTGGCCTGCAAGGCCGCACGGCCAGGTAGCGCAATCGGCGTCGGCGGAAGGCCTGCGCGGGTGTAGGTGTTGTACGGGCCATCCGCCAGCAGGTCGCGCTTGCGCAGGTTGCCGTCGAATTTCTCGCCAAGGCCATAGATCACCGTCGGGTCGGTCTGCAGCAGCATCGATCGCCGCAGCCGGTTGACGAAGACGCCGGCGACCAGCCCTCGTTCGGACGCCTGCCCGGTTTCTTTCTCGACGATCGACGCCAGGATCAAGGCCTCATAGGGGGTCTTCAACGGTACGGCGGGATCGCGCCGCGCCCACGCCTCTGCCAGCCGACTGGCCTGCGCACGGTAGGCGTTGCGCAGCAGGTCCAGGTCGCTGGAGCCCGGGTCGAACACGTAGGTGTCGGGCGCGAACAGGCCTTCCGGATGCGACTCCGACGCGCCAACGGCCTTGAGCAGTTCGGCCGTCGACATGCGAGCACTGTCCTGGCGCAGGTCGGCATGGGCGGCGAGCGCGGCGCGCAGATCGCGGACGGTCCAGCCCTCGACGATCGTAAGCTTTTCGCGCAGCACCTCGCCGCGCCGAAGCTTGTCCAGCAAGCCTTCGAGCGAGATGCCGCGCGCGATCTCATAGCGTCCGGCGCGCAAATGACCGGTTGCGTCGGTCAGCCGTGCAGCCGCGATGAACAGATGCTCGTTGACCGAAATACCCGCCGCTCGCGCCTGCCGTGCGATGCCACGGGCGGACGCGCCCGCCGCAACCCTCAACTCGACGCGATCCTGCGTCATGTCGAGGGGCTGACGGAACGTGAATACGAGGAGTCCTGCGACGATGGCCAGAGCGACGAGCAGCAGCGCGGCGAGCCGCCAGAAGCGCGATGAAAGCAGCACGAAAGGTCCGGAAGATTGGAGGGCAAAGCCGGCGACGGAGCAGGATTTGCGCTGCGCCTATGATAACTTTTGATCGATTCGCCCCCGGGCCCCGCAACACGTTCCGTCAATCGCTGCCGCCAGCCAATGCAACCCGCCTCGACCCCGGTACCCAGCACGTCGCCCCTGTCCGTCTGTCCCGGCGCATGGCAGGCGAGTCCGGCCCAGCTCGCGCTGGCGCTTCGCGGTCCTGTACGTGCCCGGCTCGATGAGCTCGGCGTGATTGCGGTCGACGGGGCCGATGCGGTGTCCTTTCTTCAAGGCCAGCTCACCAACGACACGGCCGGACTGGCGCCCGAGCAGGTGCAGTTCAGCGGGTATTGCACGGCCAAGGGCCGTCTGCTGGCCGTATTCGAGCAGTGGCGCGATGGCGCGACGATCCTGCTGCAGTTGCCAGCCGACCTCGTTGCAACGGTTGCCAAACGTCTGTCGATGTTCGTGCTGCGCGCCAAGGTGCAGCTTGGCGATGCCTCCGCGCAGTGGCGCACGATGGGTCTTGTGGGGCCAGGCAGCGCTGCGCTGATCGAACAAGCATTCGGTGTGCGCCCCGAACAGGGCACCAGTTGCAACGCAGGGGCGGCGCGCATCAGCCGCCTCGGCGATGGCACGCGCTCGACCGAGCGCTTCATGGTTCGCTACCGGACCGAAGATGCTCAGGCGATCGAAGCTGCGCTGGCCGCGGCCACCGAGGTCGACAGCGGTGTCTGGTGGTGGTCGGAGGTCGACGCCGCGCGGCCGCGCGTGTTTGCCGCGACGCAGGACGCCTTCGTCCCCCAGATGATCAACCTCGAGGTGCTCGGCGGCGTCAACTTCCGCAAGGGCTGCTATCCAGGGCAGGAGGTCGTCGCGCGCAGCCAGTACCTCGGCAAGCTGCGGCGGCGGATGAGCCTGGGACACATCGCTGGCCTCGCTGAAGACACGCTGGCTTCCTCGATCTGCGCAGGCAGCGATGTCCACGTCGCGGGCCAGACGGAACCGGCCGGACGTGTCGTGATGGCGGCGCAGGCACCCGGCGGCGGCATCGACGTCCTGTTCGAGTGCCCGGTCGACCGTCTCGACGCCTCGGCGTTGCGCATCGGCGGCGCCGTTCCGACACTGCGGCCCCTGCCCTACGCGCTGATCGACGTCACCGCCTGAGCAGACGCGAATCGTCCTAACCGCGACCGTGGCCATCGAGCACTGGTACATCTATTACAAGCTGCCCGTCGCTCAGGTCGACGCGGTTGCCGTTGCCGTGCGCAGCATGCAACGGCGACTTGAATCGGATGGCGTTGTCGCATCGTTGCAGATGCGCGTTGATGTCGTCGATGGGATGGCGACGCTGATGGAGTGCTATTCGGGCGTTGCCGACGCCGCGGTGTTTGGTCCCCGGCTCGATGCCGCCGTGGCCGCGTCCGACCTGCCGGGCGGCTTGCGTCTGGCGCGCCGTGTCGAGCGCTTCGCAGCGCTTTAGCGGATGCGGGAAGCGCCATCATGTGCATCGCAGTCGTTGCGTGGCAGTCCCATCCCGACTATCCGCTGATCGTAGCGAGCAACCGCGACGAGTTCTACACGCGCGGCACGCGTGCGGCGGCCTGGTGGGGCCAGGCGGTGTCGGTGCTCGCCGGGCGCGACGACGAAGCCGGTGGCACCTGGCTTGGCATCAATCGCGATGGACGCGTTGCGCTGGTCACCAATGTCCGGGCGCCAACCGAGAAAAATCCGCACGCGCCGTCCCGCGGCGCTCTTGTGCTCGCGGCGCTGCAGGCCGGGGAGTCCGACGGCCGCGCCTGGCTTGACGCGATCGCGCCGACCACGCTGACCCATAACGGCTTCAACCTGCTGGTCGCCGACCCGCTGCCGCCGCGTCGCGCCAGGTCATCGGCCGCTGCCCGACGCGGGGCGGGGCTTCACTATTTCAGCAACCGGATGCCGGAGCCGCCTCGCTCGCTCGCTCCCGGCATCTACGGCCTGTCGAATGCCTTTCTCGACACGCCCTGGCCGAAGGTCGTCCGAAGCGTCAGCAGCTTTGCCACCAGCATCGCCCGCCGGCTCGACCACGATGCACTGTTCGAACTGCTTGCCGATCGTTCGCTGGCGCACGACAGCAGCCTGCCGCAGACCGGCGTGCCACCGGACTGGGAGCGCGTGCTGTCGGCGGTGCAGATCCGCGCCAATGGCTACGGGACCCGCGCCAGCACGATCATCACCGTGCGACGCGATGGCCTGGTCAACTTCATCGAACGCAGCTTCGATCCAAGCTCACCGGAGCTCTACCAGGACCGTGCATTCGAGTTCATGGTCGGTGCCGCAACAGCGACGGGCAGCCGACAGGGCATCTAGAGCCGGCAGCGCATGTCGACATGCGGAATGCCGCAGTCGTCGTAGACCGCGCCTTCTGCGAGATAGCCGTGCTTCGCATAGAACCCGATTGCGTGCGTCTGCGCGCTCAGGATGGTCTCCGCATACCCGCGTTCGCGCGCGGCGGCCATCAACGTCCGCAGGACAAGACTCCCTGCGCCCCTTGAGCGTGCGTCGCGAAGCACCGCCATGCGGCCGATATGGCCATCGGGCAGAAGCCTGCCGGTGGCCACCGCCTTGCCCGACGGATCGCGCGCCAGCGCATGCAGGCATTGCGCATCCCACGCGTCCAGTTCCAGGTCCGCCGGCACCTTTTGCTCGTCGACGAACACAACGAAACGGATCGCCGCGGCCTCCTCGCGCAGCGTCGACCAGTCCCCCAGTTCGATGGACAAGAGCTCAGGCATGGGCTTCCTCTGGCGCGACGATCTCGAACCGGCGTACGCAGTCGCGAAAGCGCGGCGTCCACGGCACCGGCGACTTTGACCCGGTCGAGGCATTCACATAGATCAGTTCGGCGTCGATCAACGATTTGTCGTGCTGCCCCCGACGAAACATCGCGACCCTGAACGAAAGACTGGTACGCCCCAGTCGCGCCACCCGGCCGCAGATGGCCAGTTCGTCATCGAACAGCGCTGGCGCGTGGTACTCGACCGTCGCCTTGCGCACATAGGTATCGCTGCCTTCGCCGAGAAAGTCGCGCGGGTAGTGCACGCCGATCGCACGCCAGTACTCGGTCAGGCAGATGTCGCAGTAGGTCAGGTAGTGGCCATTGAAGACAACCGCCTGCATATCGACCTCGGCCCAGCGTACCCTCAGGTCGACTCTGTGCCGAAAGTGATCCCAGGCCATGGTCAACGGATGCCCTTGGCCGGGTCACCTGCAATGCTCACGGTCATGCGTGCCGGATCGATGTGCTTGCGCCAGGCGGCGTTGAGTTCCGCCAGTGTCAGGCTGCGCATTTTCTCCTCGACCTGACGGCTGAACGCGAACGAGCGGCCCAGGTACAGGTTGCCGACCCAGGCCGCGGCGAGCGTGCCGTCCTCGGACCGGGCCAGCAGCCGTTCCTGCAGCAGGCCGTTGCGTGCATCGTCCAGTTCCTTCTGCGTGAAGCCATCGCGCAGCGACGCGTCGAGTTCTTCGCGGATGGCCGCTTCGATCTTCGGCATGTTCTGCGGCGCCGCGATGGCGCCGATGGTGAAACTCGATGCACGATCCACACTGCCCAGTTGCAGGCCGGAGCCTGCACCGTAGGAAAGGCCATCGCGCTGGCGCAGCCGGTTGACGAGGCGATTCGCCAGCCCGCTGCCGCCGCCCATGATCGTGTTGGCAACGATCAGTGCCGCGGCGTCGGCGTCACTGTCGCTGGCATCGAATACGAGGCGTGCGCGATAGAACGCGTTTTCCTTGTCGGGCAAGGGCGAGACCACCCGAGTGGACTGAACCTGTCGTGGCTCACGCAGCAGCCGTGCGTACGGCGCCTTCGAGCCGAAGGCGCCAAACACCTCGCGCAGCAGCGCCTCGATCTGCCGGTCATCGAAGTCGCCGACGATCGCAATCTGACCGCGCGCCGTACCCCAGAAGTCGCGATGGAAATCGACAACCTGCTGCCGTGTGATCGCGGGCAAGGCGGCAGCGCTATCGGCCAGCGACAGGTAGCTGCGTGGATCGCCTGCCGGATAGGTGTTCATGTGGACCATCAGCGCATCCTGCGAGCGCGCACCCGGATCCGACTGCTGCGCCTGCAGCGACGTCAGCAGCTCCCGGCGTAACTGCTCGAACTCGTTCTGCGGAAAGCTTGCGTCGCGGATCACATGCGCGGTGAGCCGCAACGCGTCGGCAAGCTGCGCACGCGTTGTCTCGAACGCGGTGAGGCCGCCCTGCATCTTCAGGCGCGTGCGCTCGTCGGCAATCTGCTGGCGTGTGAGCTTCGAGGTGCCGCGCGACAGCATGTCGCTGGTCAGCCGCGCGACCAGTTGTCGACCCTGCAGGCTGCGCTCGTCACCAAAACGAAACGCCATGTTCACGCTGACCGTCTCGCCGCGCGTCTTCTTGGGCAGCAGCGCGATGTCGAGCTCACCGATCCGAACGATGCGGGTACGGCGATCGATGTTTTCCTGGGACGGCTCGAATGCCTCGCCCGCGGCAACCGCGGCCCGCGGCTTGAAATCCTTGAGCAACTCCTCGGCTGTCAGCGGCGCGGCGATCTGCGCGCGCCTGGGCTGATCCTCCGGAACGAACATCGCCACGCCACGATTGTCCCGGCGGAAGTAGCTGCCAGCGGCCTTCGCGACATCGTTTGCTGTCACCGCGGCATCGAGGCTTCGCGAAACGAAAAACAGACGCCAGTCACCCAGCGAGATGTACTCGGACAAGGAGATGCCGAACTGCTGTGGATCGGCCAGGGCCCGCTCGTACTGGGTCTCGGCGTCGCGCCTGAACCGGGTGAGTTCCTCGTCGGTTGGCGGCTCGGTCGCCAGTCGCTCGACGATGTCGATCAGCGCCGCCCGAACCGGCTCCACGGGATCGCCCTTCTTGACGATCGCGCCGAACACGATCATGCCCGGATCACGCAACCAGATCGGCTCGGCGAACACCTGGGCGGCCAGTCCCTTCTCGACAATGGCCTTGTGCAGGCGACCGTTCGGGCTGTTTCCAAGCACGTCGGCAGCAGCCGCCAGCGCTGCCGCATCGCGCGACAGTGCCGATGGAATGCGGTAGGCCAGTGCCACGATCTGAATGTCGCCCGCGCGCCGGACCAGCACGCTTCGCTCGCCGTCCATCGGCGGCTCCACGGTCCATAGCGAAGGAAGCGTCCGCGTCGGCCGGGGGATCTTGCCGAAGCTTTCGTAGATCCATCCGAGCGCTTTCTTCTCGTCGAACTTTCCGGCGACCGTCAGCACCGCGTTGTCCGGTTGGTAGTAGCGGCGATAGAAGGCCTGCAGGTTCTCGATGCCGACGTTCTCGATGTCGCTGCGGTTGCCGATCGGCAGCTTGGCGTAGTTGTGCCAGTCGAACATCATCGCGAACAGGCGCTTGAACGTGACCTGCCCGGGACTGCTCTCGCCCATCTCGTACTCGTTGCGAACCACCGTCATCTCGGTATCGAGATCCTTGCGAGAGATGAACGAGTTCACCATCGCGTCAGCGCTCCAGCCCAGCGCCCAGCGCAGGTTGTCATCGCTGGCCTGAAACGTCGAAAAGTAATTGGTGCGGTCGAAGTTGGTGGTTCCGTTGTTTCGGAAGCCGCGGCGGTTGAACTCCGCATCGGGCTGCGGAAAGTTCTTGCTGCCCTTGAATATCAGGTGCTCGAGCAAGTGCGCCATGCCGGTTTCGCCATAGTTCTCATGGCGCGAGCCGACCAGGTAGGTGATGTTGACGGTCACCGTGGGCTTGGACGCATCCGGATACAGGACCACCCGGAGTCCGTTGGGCAGTCTGTACTCGTTGATGCCCTCGACACTGTGAACCGGCACCGGACCCATCGGCGACGTGGCTTCGGCCATGGGCGCGAACGAAAGCGCCACGGGAAGCATCAGCGCAGCGAGGGCCGCAACGAGTCTGAACGGACGAACAAATGATGGATGCATTCAACCTCCGGAGGGCTGAGCCATGCCGCGCCAGCGGCAGGCCCATGCCGACGACTCTATCTCACCCCGTGAGTGCCCCGCATGCCTGCCGCGACGAGCGGCCGGATACGGCGACGACCCGCAACGCAGGAAGGACGAACCCGCAAGACGCAGGTAATCAGCGCGCCTCGGACGACCCGCCGTCCGGTCGTTGCGGCCGTGCCGTCGGCTTGACCAGATACGGATCGGTTGGCTGCCGCTGGCCGATGATGTCGTCGAACCGGATCTGGACGCTCGGCAGGATCTGCGGATGGGTGAACACGTAGAAGCGGTCCTCGGCGATGGCCTCGAACGTGATCCGCGCGACGTCGGCTGCCGTCAGCCGCCCGGAGTCGACGGCCTTGACGATCGCCTGATGCGCGAGCTTCTGCGACGCGGTCGGCGCCACGCCGCGCAGCTCGGACGGCCGGTTGCGGTGCGACAGTGCGATGCCGGTGGGCACGAACGCCGGACACAGCAGCGACACGCCGATGGACGCGCCGGCCATCTTGAGGTCGTGGTACAGCGTTTCGGTCAGCGCGACCACCGCATGCTTGCTGACGTTGTACACACCCATCACGGGCGCGCACAGCAGTCCGGCGACCGAGGCGGTGTTGATCACGTGCGCCGGCCGACCTGATGCCAGCATGCGTGGAACGAACTGGCGGATGCCGTGAACCACGCCGTGCAGATTCACGCCGAGCACCCAGGTCCAGTCGGCCTCGCTGTTCTCCCACACGTAGCCGCCGCTGCCGACTCCGGCATTGTTGAACAGCAATGCGACATCGCCGAACTCGGCATAGGCGCGCTCGGCCAGCCGCGCGACCTCGTCGCCGCGCGAAACATCGACGACCTCGCCGAGGACCTTGCAGCCATCGGCGCCGAGTTCCGCCACCAGCGCGTTCAGGGGCTCGACTTCAACGTCGGCAAGCACAAGCTGCATGCCCTCGGCGTGTGCTCGCCGAGCGAATTCGCGCCCCAGGCCACTGGCCGCGCCGGTAATGACGGCGGTTCGCCCCCGCAGGTCTTTCATCGCGCAAGCCTCACCAGCTGCTTGCCGAAGTTGCGCCCCTTCAGCAGGCCGATGAAGGCCTCCGGCGCACTGTCCAGCCCCTCGGCGATCGTCTCGCGATAGCGCAGCGTGCCGCTGGCGACCCGCGTACCGAGTTCGCGCAGCGCCTGCGGCCACAGCCCCATGTGCTCGGTCACGATGAAGCCCTGCAGCTTGAGCCGGCTGATCAGGAACCAGGTTGGATTGGCGATCGGAATCGGCGCCGCGTTGTAGCCGGCAATCAGTCCGCACAGCGCGATCCGGCCGAAGGCATTCATCCGGGGCAGCACCGCGTCGAGCACCGGGCCACCCACGTTCTCGAAGTAGCCGTCGATGCCCTTCGGCGCCGCCGCCTTGAGCGCCTTGCCGAGGTCGTCGGACTTGTAGTCGATGCAGGCATCGAAGCCCAGCTCGTCGAGTACGTAGCGACACTTGTCGGCGCCACCGGCAATGCCGATCGTGCGACAGCCGGCCGCCTTCGCAAGCTGACCGACGACGCTGCCCACGGCACCCGACGCAGCCGACACCGCGATCGTCTCGCCGGCCTTGGGAACGATGATTTGGTTCAGGCCGTACCAGGCGGTCACACCCGGCATGCCCACCGGACCAAGATAGGCCGACAGCGGGACGTGCGCGGTATCGACCTTCATCAGTCCGGTGCCGTCGCTGATGCCGTACTCCTCCCAGCCGAAGTAGCCGACCACCGGGTCGCCGGGCGCGAAGCGCGGATTGCGCGACGCCTCGACCACACCTGCGGTGCCGCCGACCATCGTCGCGTCCAGCGGCTGGCATTCGGCATACGAGCGGCCCTCGTTCATCCGGCCGCGCATGTAGGGATCGAGCGACAGCCACAGGTTACGCACCAGCACCTGGCCCTCGGCGGGCACCGGCGTTTCAACGGTTTCGAGACGGAAGTGCTCGGGCATCACATCGGCCTGGGGACGGCCGGCAAGGACGATTCGGCGATGGGTGGGCATGGCGATCCTCTGGAAATCGGTGGTCCGCTGAATCAGCGGAGGCGCGGTGCGGCATCGAGCCGCTTGAGAAACTTGAACGTACCCATCGCCTTGGCCGCGAGCGAGCCGTCTTCCGAAAAGAGCTCGGCCTCGCAGTAGGCCATCGTGGTCGACCGGTGCAGCACCCGTCCCACGGCCCGCAGGCGGCCGCGCGCGGGAGCGAAAAAGCTGGTCTTCATTTCGACTGTCACATTGCCGGGCGCTTGGTCAGTGAGCGAGGATCCGGCGCGCGCCAT
>CAZTUT010000001.1:9070-19212 GCA_964616395.1 uncultured Burkholderiaceae bacterium | reverse complement strand
TGATCGGGGTGGTGCTGATAAGCATCGAGCGCCGCCTTGTCGGCAAACTCCGAGTACAGCACGATGTCGTAGGTGGCCTCCAGTCCGGCAGTTGCAGTACCAACTTCAAGCCGCCCCATGCCGGGCACGAGATCGCGGCAGCCTTCGAGCAGACGCCGCATCTTTTCGATGTTGGCCGCCTTGTCGGCGCCTTGCGCGTGATCGTGCAGCTTCCACATCACGATGTGCTTGATCAAAGCCAGTCCTCCTCGGTGTCGTGCACGGTCCGGTCGCCGCGCTCTATCGGTTGCAGCCACGCCGGAATGCGCGGCAATTCGTGAATGATGAACCAGCGTGCCGTGTGAAGCACGGAAGCACGCAGCCGGGTGTCGACGGTCGCGCTGGACAACGCGCAAATAGCAAGGTCGAGCCAGATCCATCCCAGGACAAGGTGTCCGAACGCCTGCATGTAAGGGGTGGCATGGGCGAGTGCTGCGTTCGGCTCGTCGATCCGGCCGAGCATTCGCGTCGCCGCTGCCAGGTGGGTCGCAGCCACGCCAACGTCTTTCGCCAGATCGGGCAGCGACGGATCGTGCGCGGCCAGCGCGCGGGCGATCGTCGCCTCGATCTCGGCGCGGAAGGCCTGCAGCAGCGCGCCGCCATCCATCGGCACCTTGCGCGCCAGCAGGTCGAGTGCCTGGATGCCGTGCGTGCCCTCATGGATCATGTTCAGGCGGTTGTCACGCCAGTACTGCTCGACCGGGTGGTCGCGCGTGTAGCCCGCACCGCCGAGCACCTGGATCGCGAGGCTGTTGGCCTCCACACACCACTCGGAAGGCCAGCTCTTGGCAATCGGCGTCAAAAGTTCCAGCAGCCGACCCGCGCGCTGACGCTGAACCGGGTCGGTGGCACTACGCTCGTCGTCCACCAGCCGCGCGCAGTACAGCCCCAGCGCAAGGCCACCCTCTGCGTACGCCTTCTGCGCCAGCAGCATGCGCCGCACGTCGGCGTGGCGGATGATCGGCACCGGCGGCCCTGCAACCTTGCCGCGCGCGCCGGGAAGCCGGCCCTGCGGACGCTCGCGTGCATAGGCCAGCGACGAACGATAGCCGGCGTAGCCCAGCATCGCGGCACCCAGTCCCACGCCGATGCGGGCCTCGTTCATCATCGTGAACATGATCGCCAGGCCGCGGCCGGCCTCACCCACCCGATAGCCGATCGCGCCCGCATTTCCCTGCGGCCGATGCGCTCCCTCGCCGAAGCTGAGCACCGTGTTCACGGTGCCGCGATACCCCAGCTTGTGGTTGACCCCGGCCAGCGCCACGTCATTGCGCTCGCCACAGCGTCCGTCGGCCGCGACAAGTCGGCGCGGCACGATGAACAGCGAGATCCCCGCCACGCCGGCCGGCACCGATCCGTCGGGCGCGGCGATCTTGGCAAGGACCAGATGAACGATGTTCTCGGACAGGTCGTGCTCTCCGCCGGAGATCCACATCTTGGTGCCATGCAGCCGGTAGCGTGGGCCCAGTCCTTCGTCATCGGGCCCGTTGTCCTCGACCGCACGCGTCAGGATGTCCGAAAGCGACGAGCCCGCCTGCGGCTCCGACAGGCACATGGTGCCGAGGAAGCGGCCCGCGAGCTGCGGTCGGGCGAAACGGTCGATCTGCGCCGGACTGCCGTGCGCAAGCAGCAGGTTGGCGTTGGCAATGGTCAGGAACGGATAGCCGCTGGTCGCGATGTTGGCGGCCAGGAAGTGCGCGAAGGCTGCTTTCTCGATCACGGTCGGCAGTTGCAGCCCGCCCTGCTCTGACGCCGGCGTCATGGCCATGAACCCACCCGCGATGAAGGCGTCGAGTGCCTCGCGAATCTCGGGGATCAAATGCACGCGCTCGCCATCGAAGCGCGGCTCGTTGAGGTCGGACTTGCGGTTGTGCGGCGCGAACTGGCTGACTGCCAGTGCGTTGGCGGCCGTCAGCACCGCATCGAACGTTTCACGCGAGTGCTCGGCGAACAACGACCGCTGCGGCAGCCGGTCAGCGCCCAGCCAGTCATACAGCAGCAGCGAAAGCAGCCGCCGGTCGACCAGTTCGCTCATCGCGGCCAGCGGCCTGCCTGCGCGGCCTGCAGCAGCAGGGGCGCCGGCGTCCAGAACGAAGGATCCGCGTGCGGATTGGCGGCAAAGCCGCGCATCCGATCCAGCACTGCGTCGAAACCACGCTGCTGCGCCCAGAACATCGGGCCGCCCTGCCCGGGCGGGAAGCCATAGCCGGTCAGGTAGACCACGTCGATGTCGCTGGCGCGCTGGGCAATGCCCTCCTCAAGCAGGCGGGCGCCCTCGTTGACCAGCGCCAGCAGGCAGCGATCGACGATCTCGGCATCGTCGATGGTACGCGGCGCGCGGCCTATCTCCGACCGCCAGTCGGCAATCATCCGGTCGACTTCCGCATCGGGCAACGGCTTGCGATCCGGCAGCTCGTAGCGGTACCAGCCCTTGCCGCACTTCAGGCCGATGCGGCCGGCTTCGACAATGCGATCGGCGATGCGCGAGTACGTGAGTTCCGGGCGCTCGCGATAGCGACGCTGGCGGATCGCGTAGCCGACGTCCATACCGGCCATGTCGTACATCGCAAACGGCCCCATCGCCAGACCGAAGCGCGTCAGCGCGCCGTCGATCTGCTGCGGGCTGGCGCCTTCGTCGAGCAGGAACAGCGACTGGCGGATGTACTGCTCGAGCATCCGGTTGCCGATGAAGCCGTCACACACCCGGCTGACGACCGCCACCTTGCCAACGCGCCGCGCGAACTGCATCGCGGTGGCCAGCACGTCGTGGCCGGTGCGGACACCGCGCACCACCTCGAGCAGACGCATCACCTGCGCCGGGCTGAAGAAGTGCAGCCCGATCACGTCCTGAGGACGGCCCGTAACGGCGGCAATCGCATCGACATCCAGCGTCGACGTATTGGTCGCGAGGATCGCGCCGGGTTCCATCACGCGGTCGAGCTTGCGAAAGAGGTCGCGCTTGACGTCCATATCCTCGAAGGCCGCCTCGATCACCAGGTCGCAACCGGCCAGGTCTTCGATCGCGGTCGAGGTTGTCAGCAGCCGGGCGCGCGCTGCGGCGCCGTCGGCGTCGAGCCGGCCCTTGCGGACATCGGCATCCCACTGGTCGCGGCAGGCCGCCATGCCGCGCTCGATCGCAGCCGGCGAGGCCTCCGCGACGCGGACCGGAAGGCCTGCGGCCAGAAGCGCCAGCGCAATGCCGCTGCCCATCGTTCCGAAGCCGACCACGCCTACGGTCTGGATGTCGCGCGTGGGTGTGCCGTCGGGCACATCGGCAACCCGAGCCGCCGTCCGCTCGGCAAAGAAGACATGTCGTAGTGCCTTCGACTCGGCCGACTGCACGCGCTCGATGAAGATCGCGCGCTCATTGGCCAGGCCCTGGTCGAAGGGCAGCGTGCACGCGCCTTCGATCGCATCGACACAACGCAGCGGGGCGGTCAGCCCTCGGGCGGCCTTGGCGACCTGCTGGCGCGCGGCGGTGAAAAACTCGGCGACCGTCTCGCCCGGGGGCAGCGCAACCGGCCGATCTCGCAGCCGCGGCAGCGGGCGCACGGCGGCGACCTCATGCGCGAACGCCAGCACGCCATCGAAGCTCGAGTCGGGCACGACCCGTGACACCAGCCCGGTGTCGCGCGCGTGGTCGGCGCGGATCGGCTCGCCGCTGGTGATCATCCGCAGCGCGAGCGCGGCACCGACGGCGCGCGGCAGCCTCTGGGTGCCGCCCGCCCCCGGAATCAGACCGATCTTCGACTCCGGCAGACCCATCGTTGCCTTGGGCGTGGCCAGCCGGTAATGGCAGGCAAGCGACAGTTCGAGCCCGCCGCCCATGCACACGCCATTGATCGCGGAGATCACCGGCTTGAACGACTGCTCCACCGCAGCAATCAGATCGAGCAGCGTGGGCGGGGCCAGCATGGCCGGTGTGTTGAACTCGCGGATATCGGCGCCGCCGGAAAAAACGCGGCCGGTGCCGGTGATCACGATCGCCTGCACTGCCGGATCGTCGAGCGCGCGCTCGACGCCCGCGGCAACGCCCTCACGAACCGCGTGCCCAAGACCGTTGACTGGCGGGTTGTCGATCTGGATCACCGCGATCCGGTCCCGCACTTCGTAGTAGACGTTCATCGCTGACTGCCTGGTCAAACCTCGAGCCATTCCTGGCGAATCACCTTGTTGGCGCGCAGCGCCTCCGGCGTGCCCTCGAACACCATGTGACCGTGCCCCATCACGTACGCGCGCTGCGAGACCTCGAGCGCGATCGTGAGCTTCTGTTCGATCAGCAGCACCGACGTGCCGCGGGTCCGCAGCGTGCGCAGGAAGTCGGCGACCAGCGCAACGATCAGCGGCGCCAGCCCCTCCGTCGGCTCGTCGATGATCACCAGATCCGGATCGCCCATCATCGTGCGCGCCAGCGTCAGCATCTGCTGCTCGCCCCCGGACAATACGCCGGCCTGCGTGTCGCGGCGCTCATGCAACCTTGGAAACAGCGCGTACATGTCCTCGAAACGCCAACGCCCCGGGTTCTTGTCCTTGAGACCGAGAAGCAGGTTCTCGTAGACGGTCAGCGTCGGAAAGACCTGTCGGTCCTCGGGCACATAGCCGATGCCGGCGCGCGCGATCCGGAACGCCTTCTCGCCCATCAGGTCCCGGCCCTTGAAGCGGACCATGCCGCTGCAGTCGACCAGCCCCATGATCGCCTTGGCGGTCGTGGAACGGCCCACGCCGTTGCGGCCAAGCAGGCACACGACTTCGCCCTCGCCGACCGTCAGGTCGACGCCGTGCAGCACATGGCTCTTGCCATAGTAGGCCTGCAGATTGGCAACTTGCAGAAGCGGCGCGCTCACTCAGCTCTCCACCGTCGTACCCAGATAGGCCGCCTTGACCTGCGCATTGGCCCGAATGTCGGCCGGCGACCCGCTGGCGATGACCTCGCCATAGACGACCACGGAAATCCGGTCGGCCAGCCCGAACACCACGCTCATGTCGTGTTCGACCATCAGCAGCGTGCGGCCCTCGGTCACTTCTCGGATCAATGCAACGGCCGAGGCCGTTTCAGCGCGGCTCATGCCGGCCGTGGGCTCGTCGAGCAGGATCACCCGCGCGCCGCCGGCAATCGTGATGCCGATCTCGAGCGCGCGCTGCTCGGCGTAGGTCAGCAGCCCGGCGAGCGTGCGGCGACGACGCTTCAGACCGATGCGCTGAAGGATCTCCTCGGCGCGCTGATCGACATCATCGAGCCCGTCGAGCCGATGCCAGAACGAGTACCGATAGCCAAGCGACCACAACACCGCGCATCGAAGATTTTCGTAGGCTGTCAGCCGATGGAACAGGTTGGTGATCTGAAAGCTGCGCGACAGACCGAGCCGGTTGATTTCGAACGGGCGCTTGCCGGTGATGTCTGCCCCTTCGAGCAGCACGCGCCCGCTGGTGGGCGCGAAGCGGCCGCTGATCAGGTTGAACAACGTCGACTTGCCGGCGCCATTGGGGCCGATGACCGCATGCCGTTCGCCTGCCGCAATGTCGAGCGAGATGCCGCGAATGATCTCGCTGTTGCCGAAGCGCTTGGTCAGTTGCTGCAACTGCAGCGCCGGCGCGGTCATCGCTCCTCCGGGTTGTCGCGCAGCCAGTCTTCGATCTCCTCCTGGATGCGATCCCACTCGGCCTTGAAATGGCGCCGCATGTACTCGAACGACGCGCCGCCGACCGCCACGCAGACAAGCGCCAGCGTCCAGGCTGGGGCCTGGCCGGTATCGAAGCTGAAACCCGCCACCCGCGCAAACGAACCCTGGGCCATGTCGAGCGTGCGGTGCCAGGTGAACTCGATCAGCATCACCACGCCGGCCAGCAGCGCCGCAGCGCTCAGGATCACGCCGACATACGGATCGCGCAGGCGCGAAAACTTGCCGAACTTCATCACCCGCAGATTCATCAGGATCAGGCTCGACAGCCCACCCGGCGCGAACATCACCAGCAGCACGAAGAACCCGCCGAGGTAGAGCTGCCAGGCCTTGGTGAACTCGGACAGCGCGACCGCGAAGAACACGAACACCACCGCGCCCAGGATCGGACCGAAGAAGAACGCCACGCCGCCGATGAACGCGGCCAGCAGCACCCCGCCCGAACGGATCGCGCTGACCGCTTCGCTGCCCACGCTTTCGAGGTTGATCGCCATCAGACCGCCGGCAATGCCTGCGAAGAACGCCGACAGCATCAGCATCAGCCAGCGCACCCGCTGCGTGTTGTAGCCGATGAATTCGGCACGCTCGGGGTTGTCGCGCACCGCATTGGCAATCCGGCCCAGCGGCGTGGCGGTCAGCGCGAACATGGCGACCATGCTGATGAAGCACCACGCTGCGATCAGGTAATAGACCTGGATGTCGCGACCGAAATTCAGCCCTGGAATGCCGAGAAAGTTGCCGCCGGCGGTCCGGTTGGCGCTGATGCCTGCCTCGCCACCAAAAAAGCCTGGAAACATCAACGAGGCGGCAAACACCATCTCGCCGATGCCCAGCGTGATCATCGCGAACGGCGTGCCCGCTCGGCGCGTGGTCAACCATCCGAAAATGAAGCCGAAAGCCAGCCCTGCGAGGCCGCCGACAAGCGGCAGCAAGGACACCGGAAACACCAGCGAGCCCTTGCCGATCATGTTCATCGCGTGGATCGCGAAATAGGCACCGAGGCCGGAGTAGACCGCGTGGCCGAAGCTCAGCATGCCGCTCTGTCCGAGCAGCATGTTGTAGCTGAGCGCGAAGATGATCATGATGCCGGCCTGCGACATCAGCGCCAGCGCGAACTTCTTCTCGAACATCAGCGGTAGCGTGATGAAGACGACTGCCGTCAGGCCCCAGATGAACCAGCGGCCGAAGTTCAGCGGGGTGAAGCGGATTGCCGGTTCGGCGAGCTGAACCATGGGCGCCAGGCGATCAGTCTTCACGATTCCCCAGCAATCCACGCGGCCGCACCACCAGCACCAACACCAGTAGCAGGAACGGCAGCACCGGCGTGACCTGGGCCAGCGTCAGGCGCGTCAGCGCCTCGGCAAAGCTGCCTGGCTCCACCGGCATGCCCAGGCCGGCAAGCGCACGACCGATCGACCAGTCACTGGTCTTGCCGAAGGCATCCACCAGGCCCAGCAGCAACGATGCGATGAAGGCGCCAGCCAGCGACCCCATGCCGCCGATCACGATGATCACGAACACGATGGCACCGACGGCCGCCGCCATTCCGGGCTCTGTCACGAACAGATTGCCGCCCACCACGCCGGCCAGTCCAGCCAGCGCGCATCCGCCCGCAAAGACCATCAGCAAAACGCGCGGAACGTCATGCCCGAGTGCTTCGACCTGTTGCGGATGCGACAGCGATGCCTGAATCACCAGGCCGATCCGGGTTCGTGTCAGCACCAGCCACAGGCCGCCCAGCATCAGCACGGCAACCCCCATCGCGAACGCCCGATACGCCGGAAACGTCAGCCCGAACATCGCCTGCAGCCAGCCCACCGGACCATCGAGCGCCGCTGGCACCTGATAGGGCACGGCCGCCCGCCCCCAGATCACCTGCACCAGTTCAACGACGATGTAGCTGAGTCCGAAGGTGAACAACAGCTCCGGGACGTGCCCCCACTTGTGGACGCGGCGCAACCCGAAACGCTCGACCGCGGCACCGAGCAGTCCAACGACCAGCGGCGCCAGGATCAGTGCCGGCCAGTACCCGATCCACTGGCTGATCTGGAACGCGACATAGGCGCCCAACATGTAAAAGCTCGTGTGGGCGAAGTTGAGTACGCCCATCATCGAAAAGATCAGCGTCAGCCCGGCCGCGAGCATGAACAGCAGCAGCCCGTAGCTGATGCCATTGAGCAGCTGGATGATGAAGAAGTCGAACGCCACCGCGGTGCCGGGACAGGGACAGCGACTACCCGCGCGGCCGCAATGGGCCGCGCGGAGGAGGGAGGCGAGCCTGGCGCGCGATCAGGGACGCGCCGGACGCTGCATCGTGCACGAGGTCGGCTGGGCGCCGACGTAGGTCGGGATCGCCGTCTCGGTGCGCCACGAATGTCCGGTCTTCTCGACGTCGTGTCGGATCGGGCCGCCCACCTTGGTCCAGGTCGCGATGTACAGCGGCTGCTGCAGTTGATGGTCGGCGGCGCGCATCTCGATCTCGCCGGTCGGGCTCATCATCTTCATGCCGCTCATCGTGTGGGCGATGCGCAGCGGGTCGGCACTGCCGTTGTTGCGCTTGATCGCCTCGGCCAGCATCGTCAGCGACGTGTAGCTGGCGATTGTGTAAAACTCCTCGCCGTACTTCTTCTTGAACCCGGTGTACAGGTCTTCGCCCGGGTACTTGTCGATGTTCGGGTGCCAGTAGGCCACCATCCGTACGCGCTCGGCGCCGGCCGCACCCATTGCGGTAGGCGTGCCGATCACGCCCGCGTAGTAGGTGTAGAAGTTGGCGTTCAGCCCGGCATCGCGCGCGGCGCGCACCAGCAGCGCCAGGTCGGCGCCCCAGTTGCCGGTGATCACGGTGTCAGCATTGGCAGCGCGGATCTTGGCGATGTACGGCGAGAAGTCGCGCACCTGGCCCAGCGGATGCAGGTCCTCGCCGACGATCTTCACGTCGGGCCGCTTGCGCGCGATCATTTCCTTGGCGGCGCGCGCCACCTGCTGGCCGTGCGAGTAGTTCTGGTTCAGCAGGTAGACGTTTCTGATCTCCTTGCGGTCCTTCATGTACGTGGTCAGCGCCTCCATCTTCATGTCGTTGTTGGCATCGAAGCGGAAGTGCCAGAACGAGCACTTTGAATTCGTGAGGTCGGGATCGACCGCGGCGTAATTCAGGTAGATGATCGATTGCGCCGGGTTGCGCTCGTTGTGCTTGGCAATCGCATCGGACAGCGGGATGCCCACGTGCGAGCCGTTACCCTGAGTCACGTACCGAATGCCCTGGTCGATGATCGTGCGCAGCAGCGTGATGCTCTCCTGCGGCGAGTTCTTGTTGTCGAATCCCACGACCTCGAACCGCACGCCTGGGCCGGCAAGCTGCCGCGAATTGACGATGTCGGCCACGTACTGGAAGTGCTTGAGCTGGTTCTGTCCGACCGCGGCAAACGGGCCCGACAACGGGTCCATGAACGCGATCTTGACGACCTGCCCGCCAGCGGCGGCCTTGGATTGCGCGTGGGCAACACCTCCCAGCATCAGACAGCCAGTCACCGCGAGCACTGCACGAATGATCATGCGACGCATTGTCTTGTCTCCAGTCCCTTTGAAGGGTTTGATTTAGTCCGGACGCTCGGCCCGGTAACGCAATCCGCGCAGATTAACTGGGCTCGCTCGTGCTGCCAATCGGGGAGCAACCCCCGCCAGACGCCACTTGCGAATCAGCCTGGCAAGCGGTAGTCCTTGAACTGCTCGCGCAGCCGGGTCTTGAGCATCTTTCCGGTGGCGCCAAGTGGGATCGCGTCGACAAACACGACGTCATCAGGCACCTGCCAGCGCGCCACCTTGCCTTCGTAATGAGCGATCAGCTGGTCGCGGGTCACCTCGGCACCTGGCTTCCTGACCACCACCAGTAGCGGCCGCTCGTCCCACTTCGGATGGTAGGCAGCGATGCAGGCAGCCATCGCCACCGCCGGATGCGAGACCGCGATGTTCTCGATGTCGATTGAACTGATCCACTCGCCACCCGACTTGATCACGTCCTTCGACCTGTCGGTGATCTGCATATAGCCGTCGGGGTCGATCGTCGCCACATCGCCGGTCGGAAACCAGCCGCGCCCCACGTCGTCTTTCTGCAACGGCGACGCCTGCTGCCGAAAGTACTCGCGCAGCACCCAGGGCCCGCGCACCAGCAGATCGCCAAAGGAACGGCCATCCCAGGGCAGCTCGTTGCCATCGGCGTCCACGATCTTCATGTCGACGCCGAAGATCACCCGTCCCTGCTTGTACTGCAGGGCGGTGCGAGACGCTTCGTCGACCGCGCGGTGCTTACCCTTGAACGTGGATACGGTACCCAGCGGGCTCATCTCGGTCATGCCCCAGGCGTGCAGCACCTGCACCCCGTACTTCTCCTGGAACAGCCTCAGCATCGACGGCGGGCAGGCCGAGCCG
>CAZTUT010000001.1:0-9060 GCA_964616395.1 uncultured Burkholderiaceae bacterium | reverse complement strand
CACCGTGCGGTTCATCGTGGAGAAACGCAGGTTGCCGGCCTCGGTATGCGCGAGCAGGCCCTGCCAGACCGTCGGCACACCCGCCGAGCAGGTGACCTTTTCCGCCTCGAACAACTCGTAGAGCGACTTTCCGTCGAGCGCACCACCGGGGAACACCAGCTTGGCGCCGACCATCGGCGCGACGTACGGCAGTCCCCAGGCGTTGACGTGGAACATCGGCACCACCGGCAGGATGCAGTCGCGCGACGACAGGTTCAGCGCATCCGGAAGTGCGGCCCCCATCGAATGCAGCACCGTCGAGCGATGGCTGTAGAGCACGCCTTTCGGGTTGCCCGTCGTGCCCGACGTGTAGCACATTGAACTGGCGCGGTTCTCATCGATGTCGGGCCACGCGTAGTCGCTGTCGCCGCGGTCGATCAGGTCCTCGTAGCACAGCAGCTCGACCTTGGACGCCGCTGGCATCCGCTCGCGATCGATCATCGCCACCCAGTGGCGCACGCTCGGGCAATGGGGCGCAATGCCCTCCACGATCGGCAGAAACGTCAGGTCGAAGAACAGCGCACGGTCTTCGGCATGGTTGATGATCCAGGCGATCTGCTCGCCGATCAGGCGCGGATTGAGCGTGTGCAGCACGCTGCCCCGGCCCGAGACGCCGAAATACAGCTCCATGTGCCGATAGCCGTTCCACGCCAGCGTGGCGACACGGTCGCCGTCACCGATGCCAAGCTGCCCGAGCGCATCGGCCAGTCGACGAGAGCGCGTGTGCAACTGCCGATACGTGGTCCGATGGATGTCACCCTCGACCCGCCGCGACACGATTTCGGCATCCGGGTGGTGGCGATCGGCGTGAACGATCAGCGACGAGATCGTCAGCGGCGTCTGCATCATCAAGCCGTTCAGCATCTTGAGTCTCCGGGTTGTCTTGTTGGCCTGACCGCCCGCCGTGCTGTGTCGGCGAGAAATCGTCTGCCGTTCAGGGAAGCCGGTCAGGAAAGGCCTGCATTCCAGTGTAGCGACGTGCCTCGATAGAATCGACGCCAGATATGGAGCCGCCGTTGAATCACCCTCTTCCCCCGACGACCGCACTCGCGCCCGCGCAGGCGCATCCCGATCCGCTCAGCGGGCTGCGCTGGCGCGGTGGCTTTGGCGATCTGCCGGCGGGCTTCTACACCCGCCTGGCGCCCACGCCGCTGCCCTCGCCTTACCCGGTTGCCTTCTCGGCCGATGCGGCGAGCCTGATCGGCTTGCCGCCATCGGCATCGGACGAACCGGGGTTCGTCGACGTCGCCGCCGGCAACCGCGTTCCGGTCGGAGCCAGTCCACTGGCGGCCGTCTATTCCGGTCACCAGTTCGGCGTCTATGTGCCACAACTCGGCGACGGTCGTGCGCTGCTGATGGGTGCGGTAGAGGGGCCGGCCGGCGTATGGGAGCTGCAGTGGAAAGGCGCCGGCCAGACGCCCTACTCGCGCCGCGCCGATGGCCGCGCGGTGCTGCGTTCGTCGATCCGCGAGTTCCTGTGCTCCGAAGCGATGCATGGTCTGGGCATTCCCACCACGCGAGCGCTTTCGATCGCCGGCGCAGATCATCCGGTGTTCCGCGAGACAGTTGAATCCGCCGCGGTCGTGATCCGGATGGCGCCGAGCTTCGTTCGATTCGGCTCGTTCGAGTTCTTCTACTGGAGCCACAGGCACGACGAGTTGCGGCTGCTGGCCGATCACGTGATCGACCGTTTCTACCCCGAGTGCCGCGACGCCGGATCGGGCAGCGCGCCGTATCTGGCGTTGATCCGGGCGGTCGCGCAACGGACTGCGACCCTGATCGCCCACTGGCAGGCCGTCGGGTTCTGCCATGGCGTGATGAACACCGACAACATGTCGGTCCTGGGCCTGACCATCGACTACGGCCCTTTCGGCTTTCTCGACGCGTTCGACGCGAACCATATCTGCAACCACAGCGACGAGCAGGGCCGCTACGCCTATGCGCGGCAGCCGTCGATCGCGCACTGGAACCTGTACTGCTTCGGGCAGGCGATGATGCCGCTGATTGACGACGTCGAGGCCACGCAGGCAGCCCTTGAAACTTACAAGACCGAGTTCGCCGACGCGATCCAGGCGCGCTTCAACGCCAAGCTCGGCCTGGCCACGCGTCAGGACGGCGATGCCGACCTGACCCAGGACCTGCTGGGGCTGCTCGATGCGCAAAGGGTCGATTGGACCCTGTTCTGGCGCGCGCTGTCGCGCCTGCCGTCGGTGGCCGGCGACGCAGGATCCGATGCACCGGTACGCGACCTGTTTATCGACCGCGAGGCCTTCGACGCCTGGGCCGTCCGCTATCGGGCCCGCCTGGTCGCCGAGCGCAGCAGCGACACCGAGCGCGCGCAGCGGATGAACCGCGTCAACCCCAAGTACATCCTGCGCAACCATCTTGCCGAGACTGCGATCCGCAAGGCGCGCGGCGACGACGGGGCGCGCGACTTCGGCGAGATCGCGCGACTGCTCGCGTGCCTGCGCAACCCCTACGACGAGCAGCCTCAGTTCGACGACTATGCGGCAGCTCCGCCCGAGTGGGCGGGCAGCCTGCATCTGTCATGCTCATCCTGATCGGGTCTGCTGTGTCCCGCAGAAAATTCACTTCGCCCTGCTTTCCCCGGAACTGCCGATGACCGCCAAAGTTGTGAAAACCGATGCCGAGTGGCGCGCGCAGCTTGCGCCGCTCGACTATGAGGTCACCCGTCACGCCGCCACGGAGCGCGCCTTTACCGGCCGCTACTGGGATCACCGCGCGCGCGGCATCTATCGCTGCGTATGCTGCGGCACGCCGCTGTTCGCGTCCGACACCAAGTTCGACGCCGGCTGCGGCTGGCCCAGCTACTTCGAACCGCTCGACCCAGCCAATGTGCGCGAGCAGCGCGACACCAGCCACGGCATGGTGCGCACCGAGACCCTGTGCAACGTGTGCGATGCCCACCTCGGCCATGTCTTCCCGGACGGACCGCCGCCTACCGGCCTGCGCTACTGCATCAATTCGGCGTCGCTGCGCTTCGAGCCGATCGATGCCGACCCGCAAGACCCTCGTCGCGAGTGACCGTTGAAGAAATTCCTGTTCGACCTGTTTCCGGTCCTGCTGTTCTTCGCTGCCTTCAAGCTGGCCGGCGCATTTCCCGACGTCTCGCTGGCGATTGCGCAGTCCGCGCTGGGACCGCTGATGATCGACGGCCAGGTGCCCGCGGATCAGGCGGCCATCCTGCTCGCCACCGCAGTGGCCATCGTCGCCTCGCTGATTCAGGTGGGCTGGCTGCTGCTGCGAGGCCGCAAGGTCGATGCGATGTTGTGGGTCAGCGTCGCGGTGATTGTGGTCTTCGGTGGCGCCACCATCTGGCTGCACGACGAGATGTTCATCAAGTGGAAGCCCACGATCCTGTACTGGCTGTTCGGCGGCATCCTGCTTGGCGGCCGAGTGCTCTGGAAGCGCAACCTGGTGCGATCGGTGCTGGGCGCGCAGATCACCGTGCCCGATGCGGTCTGGGAGCGCCTGCTGTGGCTGTGGATCGTTTTCTTTGCGGTGATCGGCGCGGTCAATATCGCGGTCGCCTACAGCGTGCCGACCGCCACCTGGGTCAACTTCAAGCTATTCGGCCTGATGGGCCTGACCTTCGCCTTCACAATCGGCATGGGCCTCTGGCTCGCCCGGCACATGCCCGAGACCGGTAACGACCATGGCTGACGCGCGCACGCCCGAGCGGATCCGGCAGCGGCTTCAAGTGCTGGCGCCGCTTGATCTTGACCTGCAGGACGACAGCGCCCGGCACGCCGGACACGCGGGCGCAGCCAGCGGCGGCGGGCACTATCGACTGCAGATGACAAGCGCCAAATTCACCGGCTTGTCCAGAGTGGCGAGACACCGGCTTGTGTATGATTCCCTTGGAGATTTGATGCAGCGCGAGGTCCATGCGCTGACGATGACGCTGCTGGCCCCCGGGGAGGGAACGGCCGGTACCGCAGCCCCGCCATACTTCCGTGAAGGAACCTGATCCGATGCTTCGCCTGATTGCTCTTGTTTCGTTTTCCGTGATTGCTTCGGGCGCGCTGGCGCAGAACATCGCGACGGTCAACAACCGCCCCATCCCGAAGGCGCGCGAGGATGCCTGGGTCAAGACGCTGACCCAGCAGGGGCAGCAGGACTCGCCGCAACTGCGCGAGATGGTCAAGCAGGAGCTGATCCGGCGCGAAATCTTCATGCAGGAAGCGACCCGTCGCGGCCTGCCGGAGAAAGCCGACGTCAAGTTCCAGCTCGACGTCCAGCGTCAGAACGCGCTGATCCAGGCCCTGATGCGCGACGAGATGGACAAGCGTCCGATCACCGATGCCGACGTGCAGAAGGCCTACGACGAACAGAAGGCCAAGGCCGGCTCCAAGGAATTCCGCGCTCGCCACATCCTGGTCGACAAGGAAGAGGAAGCCAAGGCGATCGTCGACCAGCTCAAGAAGGGCGCGAAGTTCGAGGAACTCGCCAAGAGGAGCAAGGACACCGGGTCGGCGGCCAACGGCGGCGATCTGGACTGGGCGAGCCCCGACGGTTTCGTCAAGCCGTTCTCCGACGCGATGACCAAGCTGGAGAAGGGCAAGATCACTGAAACGCCCGTGCAGACCCAGTTCGGCTGGCATGTGATCCGCCTCGACGACGTGCGCGACGCGCAGTTCCCGCCGCTGGCGCAAGTCCAGGGTCAGATCCGCGAAGCGCTGCAGCAGCAGCGCGTGCAGGCCTTTGCCGCTGAGCTGCAGAAGAAGGCGAAGATTCAGTAGATCGCGCCCGAGTATGCAAAGGCGGTAGTCAAACGGGGCGCAGTGGCGCCCCGTTTGATTTTCGCGAGGCAGTCATGGTCAGTCGAACCAGCAAGCTGGCAAGGGCGTACGCCGAGTCGGGTGGACTGGCGCAAATCTTTTCATCGAAAGTGGCCGACTATGTCGCCTCGCGGCCGGACTATCCGGCAGCACTGTTCGATGTCCTGGTCGAGCGCGCCCGACTCTCGTCGACCGCGTCGGTGGTCGATGTTGGGGCGGGCACCGGCCTGCTAAGCCAGGGCCTGCTCGAGCGAGGCGTTCCGGTGGTAGGCGTTGAACCGAATGCCGAGATGCGCGCGGCGGCGACGGCGCTGCTGAGCGGCTATCGCAGCTTCAGTTGCCTGCCGGGAAGTGCCGAGCAGTTGCCACTGACGGCGAGCAGCGCGGATCTTGTCTGCGCGGCCCACGCTTTCCACTGGTTCGACCTGCGGAAGACACGCGAGGAATTCCTGCGCGTGTTGAATCCGTCGGGTCAGGTCGCTCTGATCTGGAACGATCGCCTGCTGACCGATCCCCTGCATCAAGGTCTGAACCGGATTTTCGAGCGCTTCGGCGGTGCCAAGCGAGATGCGCTGATCGAGCACGAAAACCGACGCGGGCTCGCCGAGTTCTTCGAAGACACGGGCGTTGCTCACCTCACCTTCGCGCACGAACATGCAATCACCGACACTGCGCTGCAAAGCCTCGTGATGTCACGGTCCTACATGCCGACGCCGGATTCGCTCGAAGCCACCCGGGTGCGCGAGGCAACTGCCGACCTTTGCGCGAGCCTCGGCTGCGGCGACACAATCATCGTTCGTTACGTCACACACCTGTATCTGGGACGGCCGCGGGCATGAACCGACGCCAGCGCATCGCAAGTTTCGACCCACCGAGGAGCTATCCATGCCGATCTACGAGTACGCCTGCGGAAACTGCGGACGCGAATTCGAGGCGCTGGTGCGCAACGGTAACCCGCCAGCCTGCCCGCAATGCCAGTCACAGCGACTGAACAAGAAGCTGTCGGTGTTCGCAGCGCATGGCACGACCGACAGCGGCGCCACCCTGCCCGGCCCCTGCGGAAGCTGCGGTCACCCGGGGGGTCCCGGCAGCTGCGCGGTGCACTGACCGGCCGCAGCTACCCCAGCCAGCGCCGCGCGTTACGGAACATACGCATCCACGGCGAGTCCTCACCCAGTCCGGCGGGTCGCCAGCTCATCTGCACGCTGCGGCGCACGCGCTCCGGGTGCGGCATGATGATCGTGAACCGCCCGTCGGGCGTCGTCAGCGCGTTGATGCCCATCGGCGAGCCGTTGGGGTTATGCGGATAGGTCTCGGTCGGCAGGCCCTGCGGGTCCACGTAGCGCGCCGCAACCAGCCGCTGCTCGATGGCCGTGCGAAGTGCCTCGGGCGACGCAAACTGCGCGCGGCCTTCGCCATGCGCGTTGGCGATCGGCATCCGGCTGCCGGCCATCCCGGCGAAGAACAGTGACGGCGAGTCGAGCACCTCGGCCATCACCAGACGGCCCTCGAACTGCTCGGACAGGTTGCGCCCGAACCTCGGCCAGGTGGCGGCGCCGGGAATGATCGGCGCGAGCTGGCTCATCATCTGGCAGCCATTGCACACGCCCAGCGCAAAGCTGTCGCTGCGTCCGAAGAAGGCCGCGAACTGCTCGGCCAGCACGGCGTTGTGCAGGATCGATTTGGCCCAGCCACCGCCGCCGCCGAGCACGTCGCCATAGGAAAACCCGCCGCAGGCAGCAAACCCCTTGAAGTCCGCCAGGCGCGCACGACCGGCAAGCAGGTCAGTCATGTGCACATCGACCGCCGTGAAGCCGGCCGTATCGAAGGCGCTGGCCATCTCGTACTGGCTGTTCACGCCCTGCTCGCGCAGGATCGCGATGCGGGGACGCGCGCCGGTGGCGATCATCGGCGCGGCAATATCCTGCGCCGGATCGAACGTCAGATGGCAGTGCAGGCCGGTGTCGGTGGTGTCGGTCAGACGTGCGGCCTCCTGGTCGGCACAGTCCGGGTTGTCGCGCAGTCGCGCGATGCGCCAGCTCACCTCGCTCCACGCCTGCTGCAGCTCGACGCGCGGCCGGCTGAACACTGCGCGCGCATCGCGCCAGACCTCGATGACGTCGCGCTCGTTGGGCTTGCCGACGATGTGCGCGATCGCGCCGAGGCCTTCGGCCCGAAGCATGTTCATCGCCTCGCTCTGACGCGCACGCTCGACCTGCACGACGATGCCGAGTTCCTCGTTGAACAGCGCGCGCAGCGTCTGCTCGTCGCGCCGGACGCTGACCTGCTCGGGGCGGATCTTGAAGTCGCCCCAGTCCTGCGCCACTGGGTCCATGGCCAGCACGTCGATGTTCAGCGTGACCCCGCAATGTCCGGCGAATGCCATCTCGCAGATGGCCGCAAACAGGCCGCCGTCGGAGCGGTCGTGGTACGCGAGCAGGCATCCGGCCGCGTTCATCGCCCGCACTGCGCGCACCGCGGCGGCAAGCCGGGTCGGGTCATCGCCGTCGGGCGCGTCATTGCCAAACTGCGAACAGACCTGCGCCAGCATCGAGCCGCCCAGCCGCTGCCGGCCGGCGCCGAGATCGATCAGGATCAGCACCGTGTCCGTCGACGGCTGAAGCTGCGGCGTCAGCACGCGCCGAACATCGCCGACGGGCGCGGCTGCCGAAACGATCAGCGACACCGGCGCAGTCACCTGCCGGGCCTCGCCGTCATGCTGCCAGGCGGTCTTCATCGACAGCGAATCCTTGCCGACCGGGATGCTGATGCCCAGCGCCTGGCACATCAGGCTGGCCGCCTGAACCGCCTCGAACAGCCGCGCGTCCTCGCCCGGCTGGCCGCAGGCGGCCAGCCAGTTGGCCGACAGCTTCACCCGGTCGAGCGCCACGTCGGCGCTGGCGATATTGGTGATTGCCTCGCCGATGGCCATGCGCGCACTGGCGGCGGCATCCAGGATCGCCAGCGGCGTGCGCTCGCCCATCGACATCGCCTCGCCGCAGTACCCCACGTAGTCGAGCAGCGTGACCGCGCAGTCGGCCACCGGCACCTGCCACGGACCGACCATCGGGTCGCGGCAATTGAGGCCGCCGACGCTTCGGTCGCCGATCGTGATCAGAAAGCTCTTGCTGGCCGCGGTCGGGTGGCGCAGCACGTCGAGCGCTGCGGTCTCGAGGTCGATCCGGGTGGTGTCCAGCGCCGGCAGCAGGCGAGCCTCGCGGATGGCATCGCGGTGCATGCGCGGCGGCTTGCCAAGCAGCACGTTCATCGGCATGTCGACCGCCGGCGCCTCGCCCTCGCGGGCCAGCACCAGATTGCCGTCGTCGCTGATCGAGCCAACCACGGCGAACGGACAGCGCTCCCGCTCGCACAGCCACTGGAAGGCCCCAAGCGACGCCGGCGCGATCGCCAGCGCGTAGCGCTCCTGCGACTCGTTGCACCAGATTTCCAGCGGGCTCATGCCGCTTTCCTCAACCGGGATCCGGTCAAGCGCGAAGCGCGCGCCCCGGCCGCTCGCATGGGCAATCTCCGGCATCGCGTTGGACAGGCCGCCCGCGCCAACATCGTGGATGCTCAGTATGGGATTATTCGGGCCGAGCGCCCAGCAGCGATCGATGACTTCCTGCGCGCGCCGCTCGATCTCGGCGTTGCCGCGTTGGACCGAATCGAAATCCAACTGCTCGGTGTTGGTCCCCGCGCCCATGCTGGACGCCGCGCCGCCGCCCAGGCCGATGCGCATGCCGGGGCCGCCGAGCTGGATCAGCAGCGTGCCGGGCGGCAGGTCGAGCTTGGCGGTCTGGTCATCGCGGATGCTGCCGATGCCGCCGGCGATCATGATCGGCTTGTGGTAACCGTAGCGCAGGCCGGCCACGTTGGCCTCGAATGCGCGGAAATAGCCGAGCAGGTTCGGGCGGCCGAACTCGTTGTTGAAGGCCGCCGCACCCAGCGGGCCGTCGATCATGATCGACAGCGCGCTGGCGATCCGCGACGGATAACCGTAATCGGCGTCGCTGGCCGCTGCCTGCGTGACGTCGGTATCGCGCTCCCACGGCCGCTCGGCCTGCGGCAGCCGCAGATGGGAGACGGAAAAGCCGCAGAGGCCGGCCTTGGGCTTCGCCCCCCGGCCCGTGGCGCCCTCATCGCGAATCTCGCCGCCGGCGCCGGTGGCCGCCCCCGGAAACGGCGCGATCGCCGTGGGGTGGTTGTGTGTCTCGACCTT